>JBGOVR010000067.1:0-23135 GCA_041478205.1 Candidatus Acidiferrum sp. | reverse complement strand
CGCGGACGCCGCGAAGCAGAGAATCCGGCACCACGCCAGCCGCACCTTCACGCCCGGCGTGCTCGGCGGCATCGGCGGATTCGGCGCGCTGTTTGCTCTCGACCAAAAGAAATGGAAAGAGCCCGTGCTGGTCTCCAGCGCGGACGGCGTCGGCACCAAACTCAAGGTCGCCATGGCCACCGGCGTGCACTCTACGGTCGGCGGCGATCTGGTGAATCACTGCATCAACGACATCCTGGTGCAAGGCGCCGAGCCGCTGTTCTTTCTGGATTATCTGGCCATGGGAAAGCTCGACCCCAACGTCGTCGAGCAGCTCATCGACGGAATGAGCCGCGCCTGCCGCAAAGCCAGTTGCGCGCTCATCGGCGGCGAAACCGCGGAAATGCCCGGCTTCTACCCGCCCGGCGAATATGACTTGGCGGGCTTCATCGTGGGAGCAGTCGAGCGCAAAAAACTCCTCACCGGAAAGACCGTGAAGCCCGGCGACGCGCTCATCGCTCTGCCTTCCGCCGGTCTGCACACCAACGGCTATTCGCTGGCCCGCAAGCTCGTCTTTGAAGTCGCCAAGCTCAAACCCGACACCTATGTCGCCGAAATCGGCAACAAGATCGGCGCGGAGCTGCTCAAGCCGCATCTCTGCTACGCCCCAGCGCTAAAAAATATCCTCGCGCGTGGCTGGGTTTCCGCCTTGGCCCACATTACCGGCGGAGGAATTCCCGGCAACTTGCCTCGCGTACTGCCGTCCGGCATCAGGGCGGAGATCGATCTCGCCGCGTGGCCGATTCCCGCGATCTTCAAGTACCTCGCCAAGATTGGCAAAATCGAAACCGACGAGCTCCTCCAGTCATTCAATTTGGGCGTCGGCATGATCCTCGCCGTGCCTCCCGCCCACGTGCAATCTGTCGAAGCTGACCTGAAGCGCCGCCGCGAAAAATTCTTCCGCATCGGCCGCATCGAACGCGGCGACTCCGGCAAAGCCCGCGTCCACTACTCCGGCTCTCTAAACCTATAATCGCCGCTCGCTTCTGCGTGCTCTTCTCTGTGATCTCTGTGTTAAATCCGAGCCGTTGATTTTTCCGCCCGTTCCTCAGTCTCCTCGTGAGCACCAACGTATTCCGGATGCCGCGCAGGCCCACGATGCCGAAGTTCGCGCGAAACCTTCCGCAACCACCGCAACTCCACCTTGAACTGCTCGATCATCAAACTCACCATCCAAACCGCCTCATGATGCGGATGCCTCACTTCCTTCAGAATCCCCCGTAGCGTCTCCTCCTCCCGCGCCAATTCCTGCTTCAAGAATTTCTCCCGCCGCCGCAACTGCTCCCGAAACACCCCCGGCCGCGCCAGCCAAGACAACGCCACCCAAGTCAAAAACGGCGGCCGCTCCCGCTCGGTAGTCCATTCCTCGCGTTCCAGCGCATCCGCCGTAGCCGCCCGCCCCTTCGCCGTAGTCGCAAATACGCTTCGTTCCGGCCCCGCCGCAGGCTCCCCGCTCTCTACAGCTCGGATAAATCCCGCCTCCGCCAATTTTTCCAGCGAATAATAAACCTGCGGCCGCGAAATCGCCGCCCAGTCCCGCACGCACCGCCGCTCCAACTCGAGATTCGCCTCATACCCATGCATCGGCCGCTCCGCCAGCAAACTAAGCAAAACCAAATCCGGCGTAGTCAGCGCAAATCTTTTCCCATTCCGCATAACCCACCCTTCAACCCGGATTGCTCTCTGCCTCTTCTCTGCGACCCCTCCGCGCCCTCAGCATCTCTGCGTTAGACTCTTCTTTCTTGATCTTTATCTCGTTACCTCTTTGCTTCTTTACTTCGCTCCTTCCTCTTCCTGCTCCAATACCACCACTCGCACTGTTCCACCGGAAGCCGCCGATCCCTCGCCTGCGCCACCGCCGCCCGAAACACATCCAAGCAACAAATATCCTGGTGCTCCCCCGTAACCCAGCACAGCCTCTGATAAAGCCGCTGCGGCTCCTGCTGCGCAAGCTGCCCCACGCTCCGCACTCCCAGAAGCTCAAAATCCCGCAGCATGGCCGGACCGACGGAGATAAGGTCCGCAAGACGCCGCGTTTCGCTAGCCATAAAAACCTCCTTGACAACCGTCGCGATCCATCGTACCTTCATCTAGTCTAATTAAGACTACCTTCAAAAGCAAAGAGAAAATCAGACATGCGAACAATTCGATTCTTCAGCGCGGGTCTCGCCTTCTTCGCTCTAGCCGCGGTGCACGCCAATCAAAAGGAGGAAAGCAAATCCATGAACGTGAAGCGAATCACCCCAGTCCTGTTGGTCAAAGAGATCGAACCGGTCTTGCCCTTCTGGATCGACCGGCTCGGTTTCACGAAAACTATCGAGGTTCCCGACGGCAGCAAGATCGCCTTCGTGACCCTGCAGAAGGGCACGGTCGAAGTGATGTACCAGACCTACGCGAGTGTGGAGAAAGACGCGCCGCCGCCGATGGCCGCCGACGCCAGAAAAGGTCCCACCTATCTCTACATCGAGGTGGACAATTTCGACGCCGTCCTCGCGGCCATGAAGGACGTGAAAATCGTCATGCCGGTCCGCACCGCGTTCTACGGCATGAAAGAATTCGGCGTCCAGGATCCCGGCGGCCACTTCATTACCTTCGCCCAGCCCGTCGCCGCCGCGCAGCACTAGGGCATTGGTCGATCCCTGGCCCATGTAGCGCCTGCAAGGCGCTTCTTGCCGAGCGCGTACGCCAGGCGCGTGATCTTGTTCGTCGGTATCCGTGGAAGGGTTGGGAGATGTTTACAGTGAGAATGGAACTTGCTCTAAACTCATCTCCTGATGGCACCTTGTTTCCCGCTAGGCGGCCAAGATATCCTTTGCTCGCTCACCTTCCGACTTCGGTATTTGACTTCATAGTGAGCGCGGAGCCCATGAGACAGAATTGGCTTAGGACTTCAACAGGAGTGAATGTCGTTGCGATAGGACTCGTCGCAATCACATTTTCTCTCGTACTATTCACGATCCAAGATTTTTGTTTTTTGGCAAGCTCGTCGTGCTCCACGGACTCAGAGGTATCTGGTACCTCCTTTGGGCAGCTCTAGCCGCGGTGTTTTCCGCTGTCACTGTCCTTATTTGGCGACCGGGTTTGCCAAGAATCGTGATCGCTCTGTTCTCTATCTCGATGGCGTCGCACGTCCTCGAACAGTTCGTGGCCCTGCCAGCCCAACCACTGAAGTTGGTCGCTCTTTGTCGAATTTTCGTCGCTATGGCCCTCGTTCTTCTGCTCTTGCGCTATCGATCGATCACAACCTCAGGCAACTCCTGACAGGCCGGTAAATCGGAAACGGACTCGCTACCCTACCGATGGCTACTGCTTGCTCGGCAACGGCGGCGGCCGCCGCTCCATCTCCGTGGGCACCGCGATCGACCGCGCCCCATTCTTCCCCACCGACCGCACCGCAAAAAAGTGATTGTCGGTGGACACGCCTTTCAAAACCGTCTCTCCCGCCGAAGCTGCAAAGTCGTAGACTTCCCAACGCGCCTCGCTGGTCTCGCGCCACAAAATCTCGAATCCCGCCCGCTCGGAATCCTCCCCTGCCGACCACGACACCTTGGCATCCGGCGTGACCGCGCCCGTCAACTTCGCGTCCGTAGGCGCCGCCGGAGCCAGCGCCAACTGCCGCAGCGCCTCCGCATTGTCCCGCGCCACGTCGCCCAAAAACGTGGCGTTCAGGTACTTCGCAAAATCTCCGTACTCCACGCCGTTCTCCGTGCGCGGCGTCTGGTGCTGGTGAGTGTAGTCCTCCAACGGCTCCGTAAATCGCACCGCGGGCAACCCCGCCTTGTAGAACGGATAGTGATCGCCGCCCCGCCCATACCGGTCCACGCGAAAAACCAGCCGGACCGCCCCGCGCCCGTCGATCTCCTCGATCGCCCGCGCCAATTCCCGCGAAGGCGAGTCGGCATCATCAATGTCGCCACTGCCGGAAAAAAGCCGCACGCGATGTGGCGCGCCGGGCGCGGGATCGTCGCCCACGATGTCATCGTCCAGCATCCCGCCAACCGTGTAGCCCTGCTGCTTCACCCAATCCAGTAAGTGGTAGCTGCCCAGCAATCCTTGCTCCTCCCCCGAAACCGCCGCAAAAAGAAGCGTCGCGCGATACCCGCCCGCACTCGCCTTGCTCAGCAACCGCGCCGATTCCACGCTCACCGCCGCTCCCGAAGCATCGTCATCCGCCCCAGGAGCATCCACCTCCGTATCCATCACGTTCGACGGCCGCGAATCGTAATGCCCCGACACGACAAAAATCGTTTT
Source organism: Candidatus Acidiferrum sp. (assembly GCA_041478205.1). GTDB lineage: Bacteria > Acidobacteriota > Terriglobia > Acidiferrales > UBA7541 > Acidiferrum. The sequence continues at coordinate 18,845 of JBGOVR010000067.1, read as the reverse complement.
TGCCAGTGCAGGATCGGAACCCGGCAAAATTGCGTACACGTTTTGCAGCTCCAGTGGCTTCCCGCCGGTCCGCTCCGACGTCGATTCAAACTTGTCCACCACCACCTGAAGCTTGCCTCCGGAATCCTTCGCAATCGCGTTAAATCGCGCCGCGATACGATCGCGCCCGCAACCCACGCCCCGCTTAGGATCGGTCCAAGAAGACAGCGTAAGCCGCGTGCCGCACGCCACCAGTTCGTCGATCAGCCCCCGCATCGACTTTTCGTCCACAGCCTGCCGCGCCACCGCCCCAGACGGCCGCGCCAAAATCTTCGGATGCGCCTGGCTCTGCTGCGGCTCCGCCGGGTCCCGCGTCGCCCCGCTCTGCCCAAAAGCCGGCGCGCTCGCCACGCCCAGCGCCAACAACATCGCGGCCAGCACGGCCACGACAAATCCCCAAGCTCTACTTCTGCAATCCCTCATCGGTAATGCTCCTGGAATGGTCTGCTCGCAAACGAATCCTGCATTCTAGCCTAAGCGTCAACCCTCCACGGCATTCCCTTCTTCCCGCTGCGAATTCTGCCTTCTTTGGGTGGCTGTTACGTAGGCGCCGGGCTTTAGCCCGGAGAACCGGCCCTTCTCCTCACTCTGTGCTCTCTGCGCCCTCTGTGTTAAATTCCGTTCCTTCAGACCCTCAGGTAGCCCCGCACCATCGCGGACCCCAGCGTACCCTCCTCATCCAAAAGGACTTATATTATCTATAGTTATCTATTGACATAGTACACTTTCTGTGCTATCGTTACTCGTGAATGATCTCTTCCAGCCTCGCCGGATCCGCCGGAGCGATCCTCTCCCTCCGCTAAGTCCTTTAGAGCTCACTCTTACGAGACTCCACGCATCGATATCAAAACAAACGACTTTAACCCCTTTAGAATCCACTCTTACGCGATCTAGGAGCCCTCACTCAAAACAAAGGACTTTAAGTCCCGTAGAATCCGCTCTTACGCGAAATCCATCTCTAACCCCTTTAGAATCCACTCTTACAAAAAAGGCGGGGGGAGGGGGGCCTTCCGCCCCGCCGATCCTCCCCTCGAAGCGCTCCTCTATGCTAAGGTTTTCTGTTTATGACCAAGCGCATAGGCGTGCTGCTGAGCGGCCGCGGCTCCAACTTCGAAGCCCTGGCGGACAGTGTGACGTCCGGCCGGATTCCCAACGCGGAAATCGCCATCGTCATCAGCAACCGCGACGGCGCCCCGGGAATCGAGAAAGCCCAGCAACGCAGCATCCCCACCAAGGTCATACCCTCCAAAGGCTTAGAGCGCGAAGCCTACGACCGCCAGGTCGTCGCGGTCCTGCAAGAGCACAAGGTCGACTTGATCTGCCTCGCCGGCTACATGCGCCTGTTGTCGCCCTATTTCGTGGCCGCGTTCCCGCAGCGCATCCTCAATATTCATCCGTCCCTACTCCCATCCTTCCCCGGCCTAGAATCCCAGCGCCAGGCCCTCGAGTACGGAGTGAAATTTGCCGGCTGCACGGTACACTTTGTGGACGAAAACCTGGATGCCGGCCCGATCGTGCTGCAAGCTGCCATCCCGGTGCGCGACGACGATACCGAAGCTACGCTGTCGCAACGTATACTGGCCGAAGAGCACCGCATTTACTCCGAAGCCGTGAAAATCGTCCTGGAAGGACGCTACAAAATCGCAGGCCGCCGCGTAGTTCGCGTGTAGCGGCCGCCTTCTTAGGCGGGCGTTCTTTTGTGAGGGCCATGAGCCAGAGCAAGTTCAAGTCTGTAGACGAGCAACTCGCGTACCTAAAAAAAGGTACCGCGGAAATCATCCGCGAAGAAGAGCTGAAGACGAAGCTCGCCAAGTCGCTCAAGACCGGCAAGCCACTGCGCGCCAAGCTCGGCCTGGACCCCACTGCCCCGGATATTCACCTCGGCCACACCGTGGTGATCCGCAAACTAAAACATTTCCAGGATCTCGGCCACACCGCGGTCTTCCTGCTCGGCGATTTCACCGCCCTCGTCGGCGATCCCTCCGGACAATCCGAAACGCGGCCGCCCCTTTCTCGCGAACAGGTCAACGCCAACGCAAAAACCTACCTGGCGCAAGTGTTCAAAATCCTCGACCCAGAAAAAACGGAAATTCGCTACAACAGCGAATGGCTCGACAAGCTAAGCAGCTACGATATCGTCCGCCTCTGCGCCAAGTATCGCGTTGCCCGAATGCTCGAGCGCGAGGATTTCCACAAGCGCCTCACCAATCAGACGCCCATTTCCATGCACGAACTGCTCTACCCGCTGCTCATGGCCTACGATTCGGTCGTGCTGGAAGCGGACGTCGAACTGGGCGCCACCGAGCAAAAATTCAATTTGCTCATGGGCCGCGAAATCCAGCGCGAATACGGCCAGGAATCGCAGGTCTGCATGACCATGCCCATCCTGGTCGGCCTCGACGGCCAGCGCAAAATGTCCAAGAGCCTCGGCAACTACGTCGGCATCACCGAGCCGCCTAACGAAATGTTCGGCAAAATGATGTCCATGCCCGACGCCCTGATGTGGTCCTACTACGACCTCGTGACCGACCGCACCACCGGCGAGATTGCGGCGTTGAAAAATGAAGTCACGGATGGCACAGCTCATCCGATGGACGCGAAGATGCGCCTAGCCCAAGAAGTCATCACTGCTTTCCACGGCGAAGAAGCCGCCCGTAAAGCTGCCGAATCGTTCCAGCGCGTCTTCCGCGACCGCCAGGCCCCCGAGGAAGCACCGGTAAAGAAATCGCCGCTGAACGGCTCAAAAAAGCTGACTACCTTGCTCGTGGAGCTGCAGCTCATTGCGTCGAAAAGCGAAGCGGAACGCCTGATCAAGCAGGGTGGCGTGGAAATCGACGGTACTCGCGTCGACGATCCGCGCAAAGAGATCGATCTAAGCAAGCCTCGCGAATTTCTCTTACGCGCCGGAAAGAAAAAGTTCGCGCGAATCGTCGTGGAGTAAGTGCGATGGCTAAACAGAGTGCCGGGTTACGTAGTCGCCGGGCTTCAGCCCGGCGAACAACTAAAATCGGTTCACGCAGATTAGTCGAAAGTTTCGGCGACGAGCTTCAAGACGTGCTCCGCAATCGCCGGCGCAGCCGTCAATCCCGGCGACTCGATGCCGACAAGGTGGATCGCCTGCGGCACCACGGGATCCCGTGCGATCACGAAATCCGCGATGCCATGCCCGCCAGGAGGAACAAGCTTCGGCCGCAAGCCGGAATATCCCAGCTGCAAATCGTGCTCTTCGACTTCCGGCAGCAGCGTTTTCGCGCTTTCGGCGAAATCGCGAATCGCCAGCCGCCCGCGTTCGTAATTGTCTTTGGCATCGACGTACGTCGCCGTCGGCCCGAGCAGCACGGTGCCCCAAAGCGTCTTGGTGAAGTGCACGCCCAGACTCAACCCGTCGGCGTGCGGCAGCGGATAGACCAAATTGTTGATCAAGTTCGACCGCGGCCCGCGAATTTCGCAGTATTCGCCGCGCACCGGATAAATGCGCCAGGAATCGTTGCCCAGCATGGCCGCCACTTCATCGGCGAAAAGACCCGCGGCGTTGATCACGCAGCGGGCCTCGATGGTTTCCTGCTGCGCGTCTTCCGCGTCGCCGATTTGCAAACAGACGCGCACCGTTCCTTGCGCCGGCGTCAGCGAGGTCACTTTCGCATGCGTCACGATGCTGGCGCCGTTGTCCGCCGCCAGCCGCGCATGCGTGCGAACCAGGTCTTCGGCGGAAGCGATTCCCGTCGAGGGTACTTCCAGCGCCGCCATTCCTACAATGTGCGGCTCGCGTGCTCGAATCCCGTCTGGGCCGATGATGTTCAGCCCCTCGACCCCGTTGGCCTCGCCTTTCCTGTGCAACGCGACCAGCTCTGCTTCCTCGTGCACGTTAGCGGCGACCACCAGTTTGCCGGTGTGACGGTACGGAACGTTGTGCCTGATGCAAAACTCGTACGTCAGGCGGTTGCCCTCGACGCAGTGTCGCGCCTTCAGCGAGCCTTTGGGGTAGTAGATGCCGGAATGAATGACGCCGCTGTTGCGGGTGCTGGTGGCCATGCCCAGCTTCGGAAATTGCTCCACGAGAAAAACGTCTTGCCACCGCCGCGAAACGGCATGAGCGATCGCGCAGCCGACGACCCCTCCGCCAATGATGAGAATGTTGGCCTGGTCCATAGAGGAAAAGAATAAGACAGAAAGGCCACGCCAGAAAGACTTTGCTTTTGATGTTTCCGTACGGATATCCGAGCGGCGCCAGTCCAAGAAATGCGCGGCGCGGCTATTTGCCAAAAAAGGAAGCAGTTCGTCCTGGTTCGGAACTAATCCTTCGTGGGCGAACTCAATCTTGCAAGAAAGTCTCGTCGAAGAGCGGCGTGCAGCGAACCAGGCGCGCCTCGGTCCCATCGTGAACCGCGTATTGCGCGGGCGCTTTGCCGTAGGCGTTGTTCCAGAGCGAAGCGGCGCCGTGCAAGCCATCTTTATTCAGCGCGTAAAAGAAAATGTGAAAGGTCCGGAGTTTCTTTTTGTCGTTTTTGTAGTTGTGCGCGATGCGACGCAGCGCTTCGAGGCACGCATCGGTGGGCGACATACCTTTGCGCATCATTTCCACGATCGTATGCCCGCCGCAAATCTTGATGTTCTCTTCGCCTTTGCCCGTGGAGCCCGCCGCGCCAACTTCATTGTCCACGCAACACCCCGCGCCGATGATCGGCGAATCTCCCACCCGGCCAGCAATTTTCCACGCCAGACCCGAAGTCGTGGTGGTCGCGGAAATATCTCCCTTTTCATCGACGGCCATGCACGGAATCGTCCCGGTCGGTGGATGCGCGATCACGCTTTCGATCCACGGCTGCAGCGCCTGCTTTTCCGGCGTGTCCAGCAAGGACGCCATGTGTTCTTTCCACTCCGGACTGTCGATCCCCGGCCGCCAATTAAATGACGAGGACGCCTTCCAAGCCAGCCACGCCAAGCGCGATTGGTCGGTAAGCAGATTCATTTCCTCGAAACCTTCGGCGACCCCGAAACGCCGCGCGCCGTCTCCGACGATCATTACGTGATTGGTGCGCTCCATGACCGTCTTCGCCAGGCGTGCCACGTTCTTGATGCGCCGCACGGAAGCGACCGAACCGGCGCGTCCCGTGGGGCCGTGCATCACGCTGGCGTCCAGCTCGACTTCACCTTCCTCGTTCGGGAGGCCGCCGTAGCCGACGGAGCTGTCTTTGGGATCGTCCTCCACGACGGTGACCGCCGCGATGACCGCGTCCAGCGTGTCGCCGCCGCGCTTGAGAATGTCCATGCCTTTGTCGAGCGCGTGCACGCCGTTGGCGCTGGAGATGATGACCGGCCGCTTGCCCTGAGTTGCCGCGGCACCGTTGGGAGGAGCACTGACACTGTTGGAAGGCGTCCCTGCAAAGAGTTTACCGACGCCGGCAACGGCACTGCCTGCGAGGGAAGTGAGGAAAAATTTGCGGCGCGTCCAGAGTTCCATCGACCAACCTCCTCGGTGCGAGGCGGCCACTATACCGTCGAAAGTTGATGGTTAAAAGTTGAAAGTGCCGACGGGAAGCCCGGCAGTTGTATTACGCTCTGTAATACACTACACTTTAGGGCAGGGTGGCATCATGGCTTCTCCTTTGACCTTGCGGCTCGATCAGAAGACCCGGCAGCGCATCGCGCGCATCGCCAGCCGCAGACAACTCTCTACGTCGGAGGTGATCCGCCAGGCGATCGAAGCGTGGGTGGAGCGGCAGGAGCCGGTCGCCGCACCGTATGAAGCAATGAGCGATTTGATCGGCGTGGTCCACGGCGGAACGCCCGGGCGATCCACGGAGACGGGCCGGCGCTTCTTGCAAGTCCTGAAGAACCGGCGGGGCCGTAAGTGATTCTGATCGACGCGGGGCCACTGGTGGCCCTTGTTGACGCCGACGATCAGTACCACGAAAAGTGCCTCGATTGTCTGAAGAGCTTGAGAGAACCCCTGGCGACGGTGTGGCCTCCCCTGGTCGAAGCCTTGTATTTGCTCGGCGACGTTCCGCAAGGCCAGGAAGCTCTCTGGGAGATGCTGGAACGAGGAGCGGTGCAGCTGCTGCGGCTGGATTTGGCGGACGTACCCCGCATACGCGAGCTAATGGTCAAATATGCCGACCGCCCGATGGATCTTGCCGATGCGGCACTCGTCCGAGTCGCTGAACGCGACGGCATCCGAAAAGTCTTCACCGTGGACCGCGGCGATTTCGCCGTCTATCGACTTCACGGACGTACCCGCCTCGCCATTCTTCCGTAAGAGGGATCGAAGAGGTTGGCTGCACACGTAGACCACTGGGCCGCGCTCGCGGGCGCTTGGATCGTTTTGATGGAAGGCGGAGATTAGATTACGCGAGGAGGATGCCCGTGCGGCGAGAGGCTTGCTTGTGGCGGGTGTCGCGATCGGCCCACCACTTGCGCCAGGCGTCGGCATCGTTGCCGAGGGCTTGGCCGGTGATGAGGCGTAGCGCGCCGTAGACCCAGCCGCGGGTGGCGGAGTCCAGGGCATCGTCGTCGAAGAAGTTTAGGAGCTGCGGAACGGTGGCCAGGCGCTGTTCTTTTGTCAGCATGCCAGCTTGCGCCAAGTTGCAGGCGGCGCGTTGGCGGACGCGCGGCGAGGGATCGTGGGCGAAGCGATCGAGGAGCGGATCGATGGCGGCGTCGCTGCCCAGGATTGCCAGGCCCTCGACGGCCCAATAGCGGGTCTCTTCATTCCGGTCGCGCACATAGGTGAGGAGCTGGGCGAGCGCAATTTTCGGTTCCACGCCTCGATTGCCAAGCGCACCGAGCCTCCACAGAGCCCACGGGCGCGCGGCGGGATCATCGCGAAGCTGGCGCACGAGGCGGTCTACGCTATCGGAGGACTTGCTGAGATTGTTGGCGGCAAGATCGATCTCCACGGCGGCGCCGCGCACTCGCAAGTCGTCGGCATTCAGGGCGGTGTGCACCAGATCGAAGAGGCGGTCGGTGTTTTGCAGACGGCCACGCCAGGTATCCACACCTTTGTCGATGAGTTCGAGAGAGCCCGCGTCGCGATGGATGGCGCGTTCCAGCAAGCGCTCCGCTTGCTGTTGCGGGGCCAGGCGGTTGAGTTCTTCCACCCCAATTTTCGCCGTGTCCGAGGAGTCAGAAAACGACGCGGCCTGCACCGCATCGACGCTGCCCCATTTCACCACTCCGTGGAAACGGGCCGCTTCGAAACCCGCAAATGTGGAGACGGCGGCAAGAGCGAAAATGGGCAAGGCGTAGCGGCGCAAACGGTGCGAGCCCCTCGGCTTGGCAAACCGGCCTTCACCGCCCGCGAAAGACTGTTGCTGCAAACCGCCCATCTATTGTGCCCTCGCATGCGTCCCCGACAACTGAGCGCGCGTATCTGTGCCAAGTTATGGGGAGGGGCAGAAACCAACAATGGTACGGCGGGCCAGCAGACCTATTTTTCGCGTATAAGCGCTGCAATTTCAGTTAGTTGGAGGGGTTACTGGTAGGCACGGCTGGGAGGGGTCCCGTACCAGAGACCAGGCTCACCGAATGCCGAAAACGTCGACAACCATGGGGTGTCCGCGGTGACGTGGGGGGTGATAGCGTGGTAGCCCCAGAGGTGCACCCAGGCGTTCGCCTGGCCGAGGGGGCAAATAAGTTGCAGCGGCAGATCCCAGCGCTTCCTGGGCAATGCTTGGCTCGATGTTCCTCTATGCTATGCGGTCGCCGTGGCCGCTTTTGCCGCGGCTTGTACGGTGTAGACCACCACCGCTTTTTTGCCGCCTTTTGCGGCGGTGGCGTGGATGGAATTCAGGTTGACGCCTTTGGCTTGGAGTTTCTCCAGGCATTGCGCCAGCGCTCCCGGCTTGTTTGGCAGCTCGTACTCCTCTGCCGGGGTCTCCTGATATGCGATCTTCGCTGCGTCCAGCGCCTTCTTCGCCCGTCTAGCATCGTCCACAACGAGTTGCACGGAGCCGCTCGTGCCCTGCGCCGTACCCAACAGCGCGAGAATATTCACTTTCGCGTTCCCTAGTGTCTTTGCTATTTCCGCGACGGCACCAGGTTGATTCTGAATCGCGATCGAGAACTGCTTGGTTTTGGCCATGTCGGCACCTCCTGCCGTTTCGCGACGGATTATACGCCTAGTGGCTTCACTCGATGGTTATTTGTGCGCGGAATGCGTAATGCGCGCCAAAAGATCGCGCCGGCTGTCAGGCACGGTCGAGTTTGCCAGGCCCTCCTGCAAGCCTTTGCGTTCCTCTGGACTCATCTTGGCGAGCGTCGCCGCGATCGCATCGGCCCACTTGTTCATGCCCTCGGAGGTTGGGAAGGCAGCAACGGTGCAGCGTAATGACCCCGGTCCATTCAAGACGTACTGTTCGTCCATCCCGTAGTAAGTAGCGTTGCCTTTCTTGAGCTGATCTTCAAAGGTCGAGCCCAGATACTTCTTGAGGGTCGCGACGAAGTCATCGCTCTTGCCGGGCTGAGTCAAGGTGCAGTTCACCCGCAGATAGCCGGTTCCTGGGCCGGAGACGCTGGCGCCGTGGTAGTACACCGAGCGCATCAGGTAGTCTTCATGTTTGGTTGCCGCATTCTGGCCGGGGCGCGAGCCAGCCTTGCGGATTTCATCGAGCACGCGCGTGATGCCCGCGAGACTTGCCGATGACCACCAAGCACCGTGCGTCATTCCGTCGGGCGTGTGCACGATGTTTTCAAAGCTCCCCCAGCCAAGGAGCGTGCCGTCGGCCATCAGGCGTTCGAGAATCGGATTGGCAGTTTTCTCGGTGTCCTCGGCAAACTGCGCCCAATTGGCGCGCGGTACCTGGAACTGGCTCACGTAGGTGTAAACGGGTTGCGCCTGCTCCATCTGAGACAGAGCCGTCGGCGCGCTGAAGACGAGCAATACAACCACAAGAAGGCCTAAGATCCACTTCGACATCACTTCCTCCTCGGCCAGCCGGAGAAGCTCCCAGCGTGCGACGCCCGAGACTCGACCAGGGCCACGCAAAATGCAATGGTCGCGGATCTAATGTCCCGGGATTCGTCGTTCGATTTCAGGTAACCAAAAGGGAGGGGCCTGCGCCAGGGTTCCGGCCTGCGTGCGACGAAACTATACCCACAACATGCGAGTGTCAAGGAGATCGCCCCGCGCGTCGCTGTGACGGCCCATCTCCGGGAACCGGAGTCTCTGTCGACTCCGCCGGAGTCCAGACAGCGGACCTTCATCGGACATCTAAAGACGATGTGGGGGGCACGCGGGCGTTCTTCCGGGTTTCGTGCTGGTCTGAGGAGTTGGCGTCAGGTTGACTGCGAAGTTTCTCTTTCACGTTTTACCTTTACGGTCATGGCGAGGGCCGCCGCATAGTAAGGCTTCAAAAACTCCACGGCGGTTTGCGGGCTCTTGGAGGCTTCCTCGCCTAGGAGGCCCTGCAAATGGCCGTCTTTCAAGAATATCGTTTGCACCAGAATCGCCGCGGCGGTCTCATATCCTGTGTCCATGGTGGCTTTCTCCCCCTGTTGGCATTAAGGGCCGAGTCTACCATCTTGTCAGAGTCTCTGCGCTTCGGCCGGAATGACGAGATAGAGGAGAGGAGGAAGGGCGCAAAGGCAAGATGGCGCCGTGAGCCATCGCGCGCTAGACCTATTCGGAGGCGCCGAGGGGGAGGAAATACTGGGTGCCTTTGACGGGGTCTTGGAGGCGGCGGAGGAGCTGCTGGAGGTCGGCGCTGCGCTCGACGAAGTCGATGTCCGAGGTGTTGATGACCAGGAGGTCGGAGGCGGCGTAGCGGAAGAAGAAATGCTCGTAAGCGCGGGCGACTTCTTCGATGTATTCGAGAGAGATTTGTGTTTCGTCGCGAGCGGCTTTTTTGGCGATGCGGGCGCGGAGGACTTCGGGTTTGGCTTGCAGATAGATGACCAGATCGGGAGCGGGGATTTCGGCGGCCAGGGTTTCGTAGTAGCGCTCGTAGAGCTTGAGCTCTTCGTCGTTGAGGTTGAGATTGGCGAAGATGCGGTCTTTTTCCATGAGGAAATCGGCGAGGATGGGGCCGGGGGCTTCGATGGCCAAGGCTTCGCGCAGGCGTTTTTGGCGCTCGATGAGGAAATACATTTGCGCGTGGAAGGCGGAGCCGGGTTTTTCTTTGTAGAAATCGGCGAGGAAGGGATTATCGTCGCAATCGTAGACGCGGCGGGCGTGCAGGCGCTCGGCAAGAACTTTGGCGAGAGTGGTTTTGCCGACGCGCAGTGGGCCTTCGATGACGATGAAGCGCGGGGCTTGCGGTCCGCGCTGCGGAGAGGGAGCGCGCTTGGCTGAGGAGGATTCGCTGGACATTGGTTTTGGCGCGACCGCGGAGGGGTCTTTTCCGGATGAACCTCACGCGTTTCGAAGCCGACTCGCGCGATTATAGCAGAGTCATTCGGGGCGCGAGGCCTGACGCGGTGCAAAAACGGCAGCGGGACGAACGGCGCTGCCGGCGGCGCGATGGTGGAGCACCGGATCGTGAGGGTAGGGCTTCTGACACCTGCAAGGCGGGAGCGAGCTCCCGCACTCCACATAAATTGAGGCTTCCAAAGCTTTCTTAGAAATCTCCTAGATTTGATGGTAGTACGACGGTTCCACGCGAGGGAAACGGAAGAGCCACAGAAGAGTACCAACTCGAATGTGACCAAGCGCCCAGTGCGTTGCGCAGGGCTGCCCGGTAAAGTTTGAATCGTTGCGAGTGGGGAACGGTTCGAAAGACTCGCAGCTACTGAGGTGCAAGATGCTGTTAGCAACGATTTTACTGCTGTGGCCCATTCCGCAGACTGGGAATACAGCGAAGATAGCAACGGACGCTCCGGCGAGCGTTTCAAGCGACTCCACAAAAGTTTCTTCCCTCTCACAACCCGTGCCGTCGATGCCTGAACCTAAGGTGAAAACCGACGCAGAGGTAGCGGCGGACGGGTCAAATTTAACGGCGGACGCGAGTTCGTCCACGGCCGCTCCTGCCGCGGCCGTTCAGCCGCCGCACTACGCGCCGGTGTCGCTGGCGCCGGTGAAGTCCGCCGGCACCCGGCAATACGAAGCATCCGCGAATCAGCGCAAGCTGTGGTACGCGCTGGCGGTCACCGGGCACGGCGCCTCAGTGTTCGATGCGTGGTCGACGCGACGCGCGATTTCGCAGGGATATGGCACGGAGGGGAATCCGCTGTTGCGGCCCTTCTCTCATTCAGGCGCGATGTATGTAGCGACGCAGGTGAGCCCGGCGGTGATGGATTTTGTCGGGAAGCGCATGATGGTGAGCCGACACCCGTGGGTACGAAGGATGTGGTGGCTGCCGCAGGCGGCGGGCTCGGGAGCATCGCTGGCGGCGGGAGTTCATAACACCGGCTTGGTGCCGTAGTTTTTCGATTCGGAAAAAATAAGCGTCCCGGCGAGGGTAATCTTGCCGGGACGCTTTTGTTTTTGGCGCCGCAGCAAAATCCGGGGCGCGGGCGAAAATTTCAGGCTGGGAAGTCGACTTCGATCGGTTCGATTAAAGGCATCAGCCAGCTTACCAACTGCTGATGCACGGGATGCGGGCCGTAGGCGTCCAACGATGCTTTGTCGGCGAACTTCATCACGCCGCCGAGTTCATATCCTAGGCCTCGCGGAGAGAAGTTCCTGCCCACGAAGGTTTCCAGCAGACCGGGAATTTGGTTCTGCAGTTTGCGGATTTCGGCGACGATGCGATCTTTTTGAGTATCGGTTACGCTCGGCTTAAGTCGAAAAGCGAATAGATGGATATACACGGATCAGTTCCCTTCATTTGATAGTGCCGCGATGTCCGCAACTTCGATGCCCGAGCACACCGAAGCCAAGCAGCTAGCTCTTGGGCTTGTGCTGCTCGAACCAGCCGGCAATGTACAGCATCTTGGCGATGTGGTGGCTGGGACGGCGGCTGATGCCGTGGGGCTCCTCGGGCACGCGCACGAGAACGGTATCGACGTTCAGAAGTTTTAGTGCTTCGTAGAATTGTTCGGCTTCGGAGATGGGCGTGCGGTAGTCGGCCTCGCCGGTCATCACCAGGGTAGGTGTTTTGACTTTGGCGACGAGATTGGTGAGCGAGCGCTGCATGTATTGGTCGGTGTTGTCCCAGGGATTGCCGGGGAACCAGTATTTGGTGATGAAGGGGATGTCCGAAGTGAGCGCGAAGCTGTACCAGTTGATGACGGGATAGAGGGAAGCGGCGGCGCGGAAGCGCTCGGTGTGCTCGATGGTCCAGCAGGTGAGGACGCCACCGCCGCTTCCGCCGGTGACGTAGAGATTGTTGGTGTCGATGTAGCCTTTGGCGATAAGGGCGTCGACGCCGCTGTTGAGATCGTCGAAGTCGTCGCCGGGATAGGCGTGGTGAATCAGATTGGAAAATTCTTCTCCGTAGCTGGTGCTGCCGCGGGGATTGGTGTACAGGACGACGTAACCCATGGCGGCGTACACCTGCATTTCGAGATCGAAACGGTCGCCGTAGTCGGCAAAAGGGCCGCCGTGAATTTGCAGGATGAGCGGGTATTTTTTCGAGGGGTCAAAATCCGGCGGTTGAACGATCCAGCCTTCTATTTTGCGTTTGTCCTTTGAGGATTCGTACCAGAGTTCTTCGACGTGGCCAGGTTTTTTTTGTTCGAGGAGTTCTTGATTCAGCGTGGTGAGGATTCGTTGCGAGCCATGGTCCATGACGGCGATGTCGCCGGGACTGTCTGTGCGGCCGTAGGTGAAGGCGATGGTGCCGCTGCGGGCCAGAGAGAAAGAGCCACTGCCTCCGGCACCCGTGGTGGACGCGACGTGCTCGGCGATTTTCTTGAAGTCGCCGTTGGTGGAATAGAAACCGATTTTGCCGTCGCCTTGATCGTCGTATTGAAAATAGACGCCGCTATTGTCGGAAGCCCACTGCGCATTCTGCACATCGCGGTCCTCTTTTTCGGAGATGGAATGCGGGCCGCTGCCGTCGCGGTTCATGAGGTACAGCTTGGTATTCTGGTGACCTTGGTAGCGGTCGTCGAAGCCTTCGTAGGCAATCCATTTTCCGTTAGGTGAAATGACGGGGGCACCGTCCGGGCCTTTGCGATTGGTCAGGGCGCGCACGGAACCGTCGGCAACGCTGAATTCGTAAACCTCGGTATCGAAGAATTCGTGCTCGGATTCGGCGTGGCGATTCACGGAGACGAGGAGGTACTTTCCATCTGGCGTCCACGATGCGTGATTGACGCCCGATAGTTCGCTGCCACCGTTGGGGAAATCACCATTGCTGACTTGGCGGGGCGCGCCGCCGTCCGCCGAAACCACAAAAATCTGCGTGTACCCGGGTTTCAAATAGCCGGAGCCGTTGAAACGGTAGACGAGACGATCGTACGCCGTGGGCGGGTCGGCCCATTTTGCACCGGAGGGCGGCGAGGGGAGATCGGCGAGGTGAGGCCCTTTGCCGAGGACAAGGGCGGAGAAGGAAAGCATCTTTCCGTCGGGCGACCACACGATGGCGTCGGGGCTTTGATCGAGATTGGTGATGCGGGCGGTTTGCCCGCTGTCCATCCAACGAAGATAAATCTGCTGTTTGCCGTCGACGTCGGAGAGATAAGCGATGCGCGTGCCGTCGGGCGACCATCGCGGCGAGGTATCACTACGGTTGCCGGTGGTGATGGGCCGATGATCCGTGCCGTCCGCATTGATGATCCACAGATTCGAGTAGCGGCGGTCGGTCATGGGGTCCGCGAAGCGGCGGACGTAGACGATTTTCTTGCCGTCGGGAGAGATTTGCGGGTCGGTAGGCAGTTGCAGCTGAAACTCGTCCATGGCCGTAAGCTTGTGCGCAGCGTCTTGCGCTGACGTGATGGCCGGAAAGGCAAAGAAGAGCGTGGCCATGAGGGTCACGGCGCCTGCGTAAATTCTGGACTTCATGAGCGGAAACCTCCTCGCAGCGGGCGAGTTAACAACGTGGACAGGCCAGTGTCAAGGCGATCAAACAACTGGCGATCGAACAGCAGCCTCGGGGCCAAGGGTGGGTCAGTTTTAGGATCGAAGTGGAGGCCTGGTCAGTCTCCTCCTGAATCGGCGGGAGCTGTCGGTGAGAGCCGGAGGCGGGACTGTGAACGCGCGGCGCGCCAAGCCCCAAACCCTTCTTTTACGAGACTGAAGATGGTGCGCCGGTTTTGGGCGATCGTTTTCACCCAGGCGAAGCGCCCCATCTGCGGGAAATAGATGCCTCGAAAACAAAGGCGCGCGATCAGTATGTTTATACGGTACCCCAACGGCTTGTGACGGATCGATTGCACCGCCTTGGCGATAGCCTCCGGGCTGTACGCCTTTTCCCACCCGTACTTGACCTCCGCATGAGCTTCCGGGATGGTCATCTTCAGCGGTGTGTGGGCCATCGCAAACGGGATGAACTCTTGCCAGTGTTTCGGCCGCGTCAGCCGCCCGGCGGTCTCCAGCCTCTTGTAAAGTGGCGTCGCGGGCAAAGGCGTAAGCAGTCCGAATATGGGCAAGCCTGGGGGCCAAGTCCGGACCTCCTGCAGCGTTCGCTCCGCCACGCCGGGCGTATCGTTGTCCATGCCAAAAATGAAAGAGGTAATCGCGTAGACGTTGCGCTGCGCGAGCCGCTCGAGCACGGCGGCGTACTCGCCGGGCTTGTTGAACCCTTTGTTTACGTCTTTTAGGTTAGCGGGATCGATGGACTCCATGCCAATGAAGATCCACTTACCGCCCGCGGCGGCAATGAGGTCCACGAGTTCTTCGTCGCGCAGAAGGTTAGCGCTGATCTGAGCGACCCAATGCACTTGCGCATTGGCGGCGATGATGTCGCGAAGCAGCGATTTGGTGCGCTTGACGTTGATGGCGAAGTTGTCGTCAATGAAAAACACGGCGATCTGACCGCGCTCGCTGCGCGCGCGCGCTTTCAGAAGCAGCAGCTCCTTCACAACACTTTCGTTGGTACGAAAACGGATCTTGTCGCCGAAGAAACCGGTCACGGTGCAAAACTCGCACCCGTAGGGGCAGCCGCGTCCCGACTCGACTGGAATAATGCGGAAGGTTCCCCAGCCCGCGCCAAGTTTTTGGAGCAGGGGAGTCGCCATTTTTGGAACGATGTTGAACTGGTTGAGATTTATGGTGTCCCACGGAATCGGCGGATAGGGCTGTAGCGTAGGTTTGCTCTCCTGCCCGAATGCGTCCACAGGAGCGTAGACATCCTTGAGCTGTTTCCGCGCCGCATCCTCAACAATCTTCGGCCAGGTCTCGTCGGCTTCGCCGAGGGCTACGGCGTCGGCATGACGTGGACCGCCGTCACGACCAAGGGCCTCGTCGGCCATTTCCGTCACGTGAGGTCCGCCCATCACCACGGGCACTCCCACAGCGCGAATCGCATCGGCCATGCGGTAGGCCTTGGCGATCATTCGTGTCATCGCGCCGATGCCAACGAGGTCAATTTTTTGTTCGAGCACAAACCGCCCGATGCCGTCTTCATCCATCGGCTGCGCGTTGCCATCGATCAGCACCACCTCATGTCCGGGAGGAGTCAGCGCTTGCAACAAGAACATCCAGAGATGCGGCATGAAATTGCGGGTCACGCCGTTGTCAGGGTTGTAAAGTAAGATTCGCATAAGTTCCTTGTGACGCGCGCCGCGTAGAGATGCTATGACTCAGCTTGCGCCTTCGGAGTAGATTGAAGCTGGAATGTGCCGCTAGTTGTGCGCAACTGGAAACCCGTCGGTCGCACATGCAACGACGTGGCTATTTTGTTCTTGCCATAGCCAGCGGCGAGGCAATGCAATCGAAGAGGTGAGACCAGCCGAGTGACCCGGGTAGACACTATGCGTTGTCACGAAGCATGTCAATGAATGAACTTGGCAGTCGCGGTGAGTCCTGGTGCTGTACGGATCGCTCCGGAAAGTCCGGCTTTTCCTCGTCCGGCCTTAGCAATCGTTAATTCAAGGGCCAAACGTGACAGGTTTGGCAGGTTGTCGCGGCCTTATTTTGTATGTGGCAGTTGATACAGACGGCCATGGCGGTGACGCTCGTCGTTTCCGACATCGCATCCATCTGGGAGACCTGGCCATGACACGTGTCACATTTCATGCCCGCTTCCACATGCTTGCGATGTGTCCAGGTCACACCTGGAGTGACGGCGTACACGCGTACCCAGGGGATCGGCTTGCCTGACTTGGCGAAATCGGCGAGTTGCCGGATGGCGGGCTTATTTTTCGCGGTGGTCGCGTGACAGCTCATGCATATGCTTGTGGCCGGGAAGGTCATCAGCTTTCCGGGGTCGGGATTCGTGTGGCAAGTCCCGCATTGAAGGCCCAGAGTCAAATGTATCTTGTGGCTATAGGGCAGGGGCTGCGCCGGCGCGGGATGGTCACCGAGATTGCCGGGGACGAGTTGTTTTGCCGCCAGCGATGGCGCAGTTTGCTGAGCCGGAAGTTTGGAGGCAATCAAAAGCAGGGCTGCTGCTGTCCCGAGCAACATCACATTCGCGCTGATTCGCTTCACAAAGACACCTCCAATCGCCCCTCAAATCCGCCAGCAAACGAAAACAAATCTGCCCTCACGCTTTCTTGACCGCTTCCTCAAGGCTGGTGCCGAATTCCTTGAGCAAAACCGACGCGGCATTGCGCCCAGGCACTCCGCTGATGGAGCCGCCGGGAGCCGTGCAGGCACCGGTTTGATACAGACCGGGAATCGGCATGCGGTATTGCGCCCATCCGGGCACCGGCCGCATGGCGCCGGATTGCGCGGGGTTGTTCGCGCCGTGGTGGGCGCTCCCACGCCACATGGCAGGATTCATGCGCTCGATATCGAGCGGACTTTCGATGAACTTGGCCAGAATTTTGTCCGGGGTGAGATTGGGAGCAAAGCGACGCAGGTAGTTGAGCATGCCTTCGGCGACTTCCTCCTTGATGACGTCCCAGTGCTGGGGACCCTGTTTCAGAGCGTAGGGCAACTGGCCCTCGAGCTTGAGCGTGTGGAATCCGGCTGGTGCTCGCGTGGGATCGGCGACGCTGGGGCACACGACCTGCAACGGGGGATCATCCATGTAGACCTCTCCACGAGCGTCGTCGTAGGTGAGGCGCAAGATGCGTTCGGGTTTTGGCAGAATGGCGGCCTCGCAGGGCGAAATCGTTCCGCCGCCAGACAGCGAAAACTTGGGAGCTTCGGAAGTGGCGTAGTGAAACTGAAACATCGCGATTTCAGGCTGAAAGAGCTGCACGCCCTCGAGAAACTCGTCGCCCCAGAGTTCGCGGGGCGCCATGTCGACGAGATGTTTGATATGAATCGTGGAGACAACGGCCTTTTCGGCGCGATACGAACTTCCATCCGCGCAGCGCACCCCAACGCACTTGCCACTTTCAATGATGAGCTCGGTGACCGGCTTGTTGGTCAGGATCACGGCGTTGTGCGCTTCGAGAATGCGTCCCAGCGCGACGGTCAACATACCCGAACCGCCCTTGGGGATCGGACGGCCGCTGATCTGCATGGGGATGATGGAAAGCGCTTGGGCACCCGTGCCCGGATCGCCCCCGGGAACTCCGCCGAAATGGCCAACCGCCATATGGAAGCCCTGGATACGCTCATCTTCAAAGAGTTCGCGGACAAGGCTGTAGCCAGACATGGCGAATCGACGCTGCCAGACGCCGCTCTTGGGAACTTTGGCGGCTTTTTCGCCCGCGGCACCGGAACGATTGGCGGCCGTCGCGGCCGTATAAGCTTTGTATTCCGCGTGCAATCGCCGGAAGGTTTCCGCGTCTTTCTTGGAAATCCTGGCGTACTCTTCGCAGGTGCGGTCCAGATCCTGCCAAACGGTGAGAGAAGCGCCGTCGGTGAACTGCGTGTGCATGATCGGATCGGGATCCATGTATTCGAGGCCGTACTCGCGAAGATGGAGCTCGTTATCGCGGAGCAGTGGATTCGACTGAATGCCGCCGTGCACCGAGGAGCACAAATCTTCCTTGAATCCGCGGAGGCAGATTTCCGCGGTTTTGCAGCCGCCGCCAATGGTCGGCCGGCCTTCGAGCACCAGGACTTTGTATCCGGCTTTCGCCAGGTAGGCTGCGCAAATCAGGCTGTTGTGGCCGGCTCCGGCGACGACAACATCAAAGCGATCCGTTTTGGGGGCTTCCGGCTTGGCGGCTTCCTGCGCAACGCTGGTGAGTGGGGAAAGTGCGAGAGGAGCCAAAGCTGCCCCTTTCACAAATCCACGGCGTGTCATGCTCATCTGGAAATCCTCCCTCGAGGGGCGTTCTTCTCGCTTGCTGCTGAGACGTATGGGCCCCGGGTTTCGGTGCACCTATCCGCCTTCTTCTGGCCACAATTTTTTGCGCTACTATAGAGCGTCGCCGCCCTGTCTGTGTAACCTTAGTGGGACGTCTTATATCTCAAATGGGCAAATGGGCCAACCTTAGAAGTTTTCGCTTACCGGAGGACGCGACATGCCTGCAACAAAATTGACCGATGCAGAAGTGAAGGAACATTTGAGCCGCGCGAAAGGGTGGAGTCTTGTCGATGGCAAGCTGCACCGCGCGTTTGAGTGCAAGGACTTCGTCGCTGCCTTTGGGAACATGACTCGCGTGGCGCTGGTGGCCGAAGCGATGAACCATCATCCGGAGTGGTTCAATGTCTGGAATAAGGTGGTCATCGATCTGAACACGCACAGCGTGAAAGGCATCAGCGATCTTGATTTCAAGCTGGCGGCGAAAATTGATGAGATTTTCGGAGCGTGAGGGAACTCGCAACCTCGCGTGATTGTGATAGTGACGACCAAAGGCCAGTTTCCCGCACTCAGCGAAAGCAGCGACCCCTAGACCCGTTTGTGAGATAACTTCTAATT
>JBGOVR010000208.1:0-6518 GCA_041478205.1 Candidatus Acidiferrum sp. | reverse complement strand
CGAGCTTGCCCATCGCAACACACTGGCCATGGATTCGGCGATCAATGGCATGGCCATTATCGACGCCGACGGCAAACACACCTACGTAAACCCGTCGTACGCCCGCATGATGGGGTATCCGAACCCGCAAGCGATGGCCGGGAGACCGTGGCGGGAGGTTTCCAATCCTCAGGACGTGGAACCCGTCGTAAATGAAATTCGTCAGGCCCTCAAAGAACATCGCAAGTGGTTTGGACCGCTGAACGTCCACCACCCTGACGGAACCGTACTGCCGATGGAAATGGCCATTACCGCTTTGCCGGGCGGGGGCGTGGTTTGTGTCAGCAGGGACATCACCCAGCGGCTCAGTGCGCAGCGGGGGTGGGCCGAAGCGGAAGCCAAGTACCGCGCGCTTATCGAACACGTCTCCGCCATCAGCTACATTGCGGAAATCGGCGTTGACGGACAGTGGCTTTACGTCAGCCCGCAAGTAGAAACCATATTTGGATTCTCCGCCGAGGAATGGCTTACGGACTCGCAGAAGTGGATCCGCCACGTCCATCCTGAGGATCACGCCATCGTTCTTGCCGCCGAAGAAACCAGCAACCGGGGAGAGCGCTTTCAGGCGGAGTACCGGGTGACCCGCAAGGATGGGCGCGTCATCTGGGTCAGCGACACAGCGGTGGTGGTGACGGGGAGCGATTCGCGGCGGCTGATGGAAGGCATCATCGTGGATATCACGGAGCGCAAGCTGCTCGAAGGGCAGCTGCAGCAGGCGCGGCGAATGGAAGCGGTCGGGCGGCTGGCCGGCGGGATCGCGCACGACTTCAACAATTTGCTGACCATCATCAAGGGTTACACGGAGCTTGCGCTGGCGCGGGCGAAGGTGCAGCCGGAACTCCGCACGGATATTGAACGCATCGAAGACGCCTCCGAGCGCGCCGCTGGCCTGGTGCGGCAGTTGCTGGCGTTCAGCCGGCGCCAAGTGCTGCAGCCGAAGGTGCTGGATTTGAACAGCATCGTCGTGGGACTGGACAAGCTGCTGCGGCGGCTGATGGATGAAGACATCGAGATGGTGACGCTCGCCGGCAAGAGTGTTGGAACCATTAAAGCCGATCCGGGGCAGATCGAACAGGTCATCATGAACCTGGTCGTGAATGCCCGCGATGCCATGCCCGATGGCGGGCGGCTGACGATTGAAACGGCAAACGTCGATCTGGACGCCAGTTACGCCAAGGATCATGCGACGGTGCGCCCGGGCCGCTACGTAATGTTGGTGGTAAGCGACACGGGTATTGGAATGAGCGCGGACACCGTGGCGCACATTTTTGAGCCCTTCTACACTACCAAGGAAAGCGGGCGCGGCACCGGCTTGGGCCTTTCCACGGTGTACGGCATCGTGAAGCAAAGCGGCGGATATATTTGGGTTTATAGCGAGCCAGGCAAAGGATCGGCGTTCAAGGTTTATCTACCGCGCGTGGACGAGCCCGCCGAAGCTCTGCCGCGAGGCAAGGCGCCGGCGGCAAATCGCCAGGGCACCGAGACGGTTCTTCTGGTGGAAGACGATCCGCAAGTGCGCGAGCTGACGCGCACGGTTCTTGCCGCGCAGGGCTACTTCATTATCGAGGCGGCGAGCCCGGAAGACGCGGAGCGCATCGTCGAAAACGACCGCGCTGAAATTCATTTATTGTTGACGGACGTAATTATGCCGGGAATAAGCGGGCGCGAGTTGGCAAGACGCTTGACCGCGCGCCTTCCACGGATGCGCGTGCTGTACATGTCGGGCTATACGTACAACATCATCGCGCACGGCGGTACGTTGGAGCAGGGAGTCGCCTTTCTCCAGAAGCCTTTCACGCCCAGTACGCTGGTCGAGAAGGTGCGCGAAGTGCTCGACGCTGTTGTTCCGGTGCGCTGAAAATATTGGGGCTGCGTCTTCGCCCCCCCACCTTACTTATTGCGGCTTGGGAGCGGTCGCGGGGGCAGGATCGGCGGGCGCGTTGCCGGGCACATCCGTTGCGCCCTTGGGTCTGCTCACCGTGGCAACGCTTTCTACGTTGAATTTCTTGTAGTCCGAATATCGCGTGACCGCGTTGACCTTGATCCCCTTCACCAACAAGAAGCGCACCCCGACGTGGGCTTCTTCGTACGTTGGCAGCCACACTTCGTTGTTGATGAAAGCTTGCTCGAAAACGAAGCTGGTGCCCTTTTGCAAATTGGCGAGCAGGCCGCCGGCAAATTTGAAGTCACCCACAAAATAGGCCTCTAGCCGCGCCACGTCGTGGGCGTTCTCGTCGATCCACACGACACCGGCCAGCTTCTGGACCACTTTTTCCTCGATTTTGTGCGGCTTGAAGTCCGGATTCGGCTCGAAGTCGAAGACCAGGACGTCTTGCCCGCGGAAGCGCTCGCGCCGCGGGTTCACGAACTGGCAGGCCCGCAAGAAAACCTCGATGCCCACGTCTTCGTCGTCTTTCTTTTCCTTCCCTTCTTCCTTGGCTTTTTCTTCTTTCGCTTCTTTCTTGACTTCGCGCTTCTGAAGGTCCTGAATTTCTTTCTGGGTCTTTTCGTTTTCTTTCTTTTGCTCTTCTTCGCCCAGCGGTTTGCCATCTTTCTTTGCGAGTGTCGAGATCTCGCTGCTATCCAGGTAGAAGAAGGTGTATTCCTTGAGTTCGCGCTTGGTCACCTTCCCGGTCTTGTCGTATTCGGTTTCTTCTTCCACTCGCGTGCCCGCGTAGTTTTCCTTGATTTTGTCGATGGCCTTTTGATGTTCGTCGATTTCCTTGAACAGGGCCTTCAGATCCGGCAACTGCACCTGCGACTTCTTGGGAAAGTCGAAGACTCTTTCGCCCACGGTGCCGTTCACGACCGCGCGCGTAACGGTGATGTCGTAGGCTTCGTTTCCGCGGTGCAGCTCGATTTTGTACGGCACCTTCACGCCATCGAGCGTGCGGTAATCGTCATACAGAATCTGCTCCTCGATGCCGCCGATGGCCGCCTCTTCTTTCAGGATGAGGTGGGTCTGCTCATCAAAAAACACGTGGCGTTTGATGCCCGCCGGCGTGGTCACTTCAATCTCCAACGCCTCCTTGCCGCGCACTTGAGCGTGCGCGGCGAACCCGAGGCCCAGCTTGTTCTTCTTGGCGTTGGCCAGCCGCGTGTTGTAATACTGCCCAGCAGCTTCCAACTGAGCGCCTTCCGCGCCAACCATGGTGCCGATCTCGCCGGCGGCACTCCGATGCCAGGCCGACTTCCCGTTGTAGGCCTCGATCACGGCCCGATCGCCCGCGACAAGTTCGGAGTAGTAGCGGTTCGGGAGTTTGGTGTTGAAGGTGTAGGTCCCGGCCTTGCCATCCGCGGCGTTCGTGAAGGTGCCTTCGAGCGCCAGCGTTTGAATTTTCGACAAGGCCTTCGACCCGCCCTCCGCCTTGATATATTGATCGACGATTTTGCCGGCATCCTGGGCGCGGGCAGGCATGGCCAGGCCGGTCAGGATCAGAAGCATGAGTATCGCAAGCGGACGTGTGCGCATAGGGCTCACAGGTAGGAACGCACAATCCGGGAAAAAGTTTCCCGAGGTTGCGGGAAAAAAAAGGCGATAGGAGGTGAGACCGGCGCGCTATTCGTAGCGCAACGCCACAATCGGATCCACGCGGGTGGCCCGGCGCGCCGGGAAAAACGATGCGGCGACTCCCACCAGTGTCAGGAGCACCGCCACGCCGGCGAACGTCAGCGGATCGGAGGCGCTGATACCGTAGAGAAAACTTTGCAGGACGCGCGTCAGTATGAGCGCCGCGACCAGACCGACGCCAACACCCAATAGCGCGAGCCGCAATCCTTCGCCGACGACGATACGAAACACGTCGGACGGCTGCGCGCCGAGCGCGACGCGAATGCCGATTTCGTTGGTGCGTTGCGTCACGGAATAGGACATGACGCCGTAAATGCCCACGGCGGCCAGCAGCAGCGCCAAAGCGGCGAAGATGCCGATGAGCCAAGTACGAAAACGCGGCTGCGCCACGGTGGCCGCCATGTTGTCTTCCATCGTGCGGACCCTCACGAGCGGCTGGTTCGGATCGATTTCCGCGAGCGCGCTGCGGAGCGCCGAGGCCTGGAGCAACGGATCACCGGCCGTGCGCAGCACCACCGACAGTTGAAACACCGGCAGCACTTGATCCGCTTGGCGGTACGGCAGATACATTTCGGCTTTAGGGTCGAGACCCAGACCCTGGAGGACATCCCCGACAACGCCGACGATTTCCATCTGAGGATTTTGGGGATCGGGATCAGGAATCGCGCCGACTTGAATCCTCTTGCCCAGCGGATTTTCTCCGGGGAAATACGTGTGCGCCATGGTGGCGTTGATCACCACCACCGCGGGACCTTTTTCGTTATCCGCGGACCTGAAGAGCCTGCCTTGCAACAGCGGCACCCCGAGCGTTTCAAAATAGTTCGGCGTGATGGTGCGGTAGCCCGTCGCGGTGTAGTCCTGCGGCGACTTCGGCGGCCGCCCGGTGATATTGAAGTGCAGCAGCCCGCCTCCCCCGCTCACCGGCAAAAACGATGCAGCCGCGGCGGAACGCACGCCGGGCAAGGTTTTCGCGCGTTCCACCAGGCGGTCGTAGAATTCGAAGCGCTGCTCCGGCTTCGCGTACGTCGTTTGCGAGAGCGGCAGATCGGCGACGAGCAAATGGTCCGCCTGAAAACCCGGCGCGATGTCCTGCAAGCGCGAAAAGCTGCGCAACAGCAGTCCGGCGCCAACCAGCAACAACATCGCCAGTGCAATTTCAACGGCCACGAGCGAGCCCCGAAGGCGGTGCTGGCCAGGACCCCCGGTTGATCCGCGCGAACCTTCGTTGAGCGTTTCGCGCAAATCCAGCTTCGCGGTGCGCAGCGCCGGAACGATCCCAAAAACGAGCCCGGTGACCACCGAAACGCCCAGCGTAAACGCCAGAACCCAGCCATCCAGCCCGACCGAAAAAGCCTGCGGCACACTGTCCGCGGAAATTTTCAGAAGCGGTCCAAGCGCGGCCCACGCCAGCAGTAACCCCAATGCACCGCCAGCCAGCGAAATGAGGACGCTTTCCGTCAGCAACTGGCGAACGACGCGCCAGCGCGTGGCCCCCATCGATGTGCGGATGGCCACTTCCCTTCCGCGGACGGCTGCGCGAGCGAGCAGGAGGTTGGCGACGTTCGCACAGGCGATCAGCAGCACAAAGCTTACCGCGCCAATCAGCAACATCAGCGCGGGACGCACGTTTTGCACCATCTGTTCCTGCAAACCGACTACGTCCGCGCTGGTGCCGGTGTTGAATTCCGGATACTGCTCCTCGAGCCGCTTGGTGATGCCGACCATCTCCGTGCGGGCCTGCTCGCGCGAGACGCCGGGCTTCAGGCGTCCGATGGTAAAAATTCCCGGATGCCAGTTGCGGTCGTCCGGGAGGGTCTTGGCCCACGGTGTGAACGGAAGAAATACGTCGGCAGGCTGCAGGACCTCGAAACCCCTGGGGAGCACGCCAACAATCGTGTACGGCTGGGCATCGAGAGTGAGCGACTTACCGATGACCTCAGGGGAGCCGCCGAAGCGGCGCTGCCACAGACCGTAGCTCAGGAGAACGACAGGCGAGCCTCCCGCGCGGTCTTCCTCGGCGCGAAAGGTCCGGCCGAAGCGGGCGTCCACACCAAGCAGCGGGAAGATACCCGCGGTCATCATGCGGGCGTTGAGGCGCTCGGGCTCTCCGGCTCCGGTGAGGGTAATTGTGGCGCCGCGAGTGGCTTCGAGGGATTCCAAGGAATGGCTCTGGTCGCGCCAATCCACGTAATTTTCATAAGAGGTGCTGATCGTCGGATATTTGCTTTTTTCCGCTACAAGAACCAGCCGCGAGGCATCGCGAAAGGCCAGCGGGCGAAGAAGGACGGCGTTCACAACGCTGAAAATGGCGGTATTCGCTCCGATACCCAGGGCCAGGGTCACGATGGCGATGCCGGTAAACACCGGGCTGTTGGTCAAAAGCCGGAAGGCGTAGCGCAGATCCTGCAACAGAGTTTCCATGGAGTCCCCCCGGAACGCAGCGATTCTAGGCGGTTTGACGGACGCCGGGCGCGAACGTTTCAACGGATTGGCCCGGGCGCCGCGATCGACTGGACGCGAGCCTGTCGCGATTCGGCTTCCGTCCAACGCCGGTCTGGAGCGGGACATCGAGGAACTGCTGACGCGCCCAGTGGGGCGGCCCAGTCACAAACCCATACATACTAGGTAACTAACCACTCCCCAGATGCGTATAGTTCAACAACGCAGCACGATCCGCCTGAAACACGCTTGGAGAGCACTTTATGAAAGCGATTGTACGCAGACGATACGGTCCACCGGATGTGCTGCAATTCACCGAGGTAGAAAAGCCTACCCCCGCGGACAATGAGATCCTGATAAAGCTTCACGCGGCATCGGTAAATCCACTGGACTTGTTCCACATGAGAGGTGTGCCGTTGATCCGCCTGATCCCAGGGCTGCGCACACCAGAACATCAGGTCCTCGGCTG
>JBGOVR010000039.1:0-31772 GCA_041478205.1 Candidatus Acidiferrum sp. | reverse complement strand
CCTGCTCCGGTCAGCCTTCGCAACTGCAAAACTCTGGAGCGGGGGACGGGATTTGAACCCGCAACCATCACCTTGGAAGAGTGAGACTCTACCGTTGAGTTACCCCCGCCCAACTACTCCAAATTTTTCCCGCGCCCACCTTCATCTAAATCCTGGAGCCTGGGACCGGGATTGAACCGGTGACCTCGTCCTTACCAAGGACGCGCTCTACCAACTGAGCTACCCAGGCCGAACCCGTTCCCCCTCAGAATCTCCCGCGCCTCCCGCCAAATCCCAACTCACATGCCATTGCGGGCGGTCATCTGCTTCTATTTCGCGGCGCACTTTTCCTTGGCGGCCCCAGTGCCGCGAGTTGGACCGCTTTCGAACATCGCTTCGTGCGATTGCCCTGCGGTTTTTCTGCGAACAACACTCGATCAACTCACCGATGACCCCGGCACCATGGGGATCAACTTACTGCCGGCCTCGACTCCATGGCAGCCGGCGAGAACTGGTGGACGGGGGAGGATTCGAACCTCCGTAGCCCGCAAGGAGCGGCAGATTTACAGTCTGCTGGTTTTAGCCACTCACCCACCCGTCCTCGAAAATTCATTCAAGAGGCCAACTGCATGTCCAGAAAACCTTTGTCAACAAATTCAGCGAGCTGCGAGCGAAAACACAAAACGGACTCGTGTCAAGAGACACCAGCCCGTCGATTTAGGTACCGAGGATTCGCTCCGCCTCATTCCCCCGCAAAATTTCTGGTGGAGCTGGCGGAGGGAATTGAACCCCCGACCCTCTGATTACAAATCAGATGCTCTACCAGCTGAGCTACGCCAGCACTCTCAAACCGAGCAAGGATAGCAGAAGGGGAACGCGAATTGCAAGGGGCAGGCATGAGATTTCCAGCACGTCGGTGGCCAGCGGCTGTGGAAAATCGACGCTCCCGTTACCTCCAGGACAACCCTATCCCACTTGTCTTGTATAGGTTAGCGTACAAATTACGAAACCTCGCCGTACGCCCTTTATCCACTCCGTTCGGCGCCTGCGAATTCCCTCCCGTCTAGGCCAGATTTGCTGTCGCACGGCCACCCTGAAATGCAACAATCGCTGTTCGATGCCTAATTACTAAACTGTGAGAACGCCGTGAACAAGCGTGGCTGGATTGTATCGTCAGCGGCGGTCTTGCTGCTCGCCGGAGTCGCTTTCTACGCGCATCAGCAATGGAGTGGTGGCGAAAGTTCGGCGCGCCAGACCCTGCTCGCACTCATGCCCTCCAATGCCAACGCGGTTCTATATGCGAATGTTGCCGAGCTGCGTCAATCACCCTTCGCTGCGGAACTCTATGCTTGGGCGCCGCGGCCGCAAGTGGACGCGGACTACGCGCAATTTCTCCGCGACACAGGATTTGACTACGAGCACGATCTCAACCAAGTGGTGATCGCCACGCTCAAGCGCGGTCAAGACACCATACTCTTCGCCATCGCGGATGGACGGTTCGATCCAAAGAAAATTATCGCGTACGCGTCGCCATCCGGAACGCGCGAGAATCGAAATGGACGTCAGATATTCTCTTTCGCCGCGAGCGGCGCTCCTAACAAAGTCTCCTTCACCTTTCTGCGAAAAGACAGAATCGCCTTGACGAACGATTCCGGCCTCGCCGCGCTGCTCTTGGAATCGCCGCAGGGCGAGGACGCGAAAGAATGGCGCCAGCGATTTGAGCGGCTGGCGGGCTCGCCGGTGTTCGCGGTGATTCGGCAGGATGCGGCCACAGGCAGCGCGCTCGCGACCCGCGCGCCAGGCGGATTGCAATCGCCTCAACTCTCCGCGCTCCTCGATCAACTGCAGTGGATCACCCTGGCGGGAAAACCCGAAGGCGACCGCCTGCGCGTGGTGACCGAGGGCGAATGCACCTCAGACGCCACGGTGCGCCAACTCTCCGATCTTCTAAACGGTGTGCTGGTGCTGGCGCAAGCGGGGCTGAATGGTCCCAAGACGCGCCAGCAGCTCGACCCGCAAGCGCGCGAAGCCTATCTGGAAATGTTAAAAGGCGCGGATGTATCACGCCTCGACCGCGGCGAAACCAAATCCGTCCGCCTGGTGTTTGACGTGACACCAAAATTTCTAGCCGCCGCTCGAACCGCAGTGCCCGCAATCCCGCAACAAAGCCCAACTAATCCACCGCCACCCCGCAAGTCCCGCAAATAGCTGTAGCCGCGGTCTCTTGCCCTGAGCCTCGAAGGGTTTGACCGCGGGGTTTAGATGAAAGTCCGGCGCAAATCAAATGGAAAAATGCAAGGTGTATGGCTGAGAGGGAAAATGCATCAAGCTAGCTTCTGTGGAAGGACCGCGCAGGGGTATCGTCTAAACCCCGCGCCCTCGAAGAGGGCGGCTACAACAACAAGCGAATCAATCCCCGGTCGGATTCGACTTCATATACCGCCACGGATTTACCGGCGCATTATTCACGCGCACTTCGTAGTGCACGTGCGGGCCGGTGGAGCGCCCGCTGATGCCGGTATAGCCCACCACCGTGCCGCGCTTGATGCGCGCGCCGGCAATCGAGGAGAACGACGAAAGGTGTGCGTACCACGTAGTTATGCCGAAACCGTGATCGACCACCACGAGCCTGCCGTAGCCGGCGTGGTTTTCGACGATGATCACGACGCCGTCCGCGGTCACGTGAACCGGAGCACCGTAATCGGACGCGACGTCCACGCCCGTGTGGAAGGCGCCCTCGCCGCTGAACGGATCCAGGCGCTCTCCGAAGCTATCCGTGATGTGACCGAGCACCGGCCAAATTGCCGGCGTGTAAGTCGAGTCCGCAAAGCTCATCCCGGGCATCAGGCGCAGGCCCCCGCTCGAGATGGCTATCGTCGCGGCGTTGCGCTTCAAAAAGGTGTACTGCTCCACGGAGCGGTCGAAGGCATCCTGCGCCGTCACCGGATTGTCGCTCTGGTCGAAAGCTGCTGGATGATAGCGAAGCACTCCGTAGGTCATGGCCACTTCGGTGGCCAGCGATTGCAAGGAATCCAGGCGCTGGTTGGTATCGTTGACGGTGCTCTGCAGTTGCTGATACTGCTTCTTTAGAGTTTCCTGATCGTGGCGGAGGGCGTTGTAGTTGCCGACCTTCCAGAGCATCCGTGTATAAGAGCCCGCTGCGGCGACCACCGTAATGCTACCGATGAGGGCCAGCACGGCTATGGCATGCAGGACATACGCGGGCACAATGACCTTCTTGAGCTTGCCCGGTGTGGACGCGATAAAAAACGTGTAAGTCTTACCCTTCATAAGCTGCAGGGGCCCCTCAAGGCCTTCAAGTCATCATAGTGCGGGCAAAGTACCCTGAAGCCCGCAGGCGAGGACTGCTCTCTACCGAACCGGGAAAGGCTCGGTTCCGACTGTCGCCATACTAATTTCTGTAGGCCGTAGAGTCAATCCTGTATTTGCCTGTACGAAGAACAGGTGTAGCGAACCTGCTTGCTGTACAAAAGGACAGTTCTATTCCCCTTGTCACGCTAGACTAGACACGTTCCGGCCTCCAAGGTCGCTTGATGGAAGAGCTTAGAGTTCACTTATGAAAGCCCGAGAGCTTGACCTGATAGCCAGCATAGAGCGTGCCGCATCGAGCAACCCCACCCTGTCCCTGCCGCTCGGAATTGGGGACGACGCGGCGCTGTTCGTGGCGAAACGTGGTTACCAGACGATCTTGACGTGCGACTGGTTCTTGGAAGGATCGCACTTCCTGCGGGATAAACACCCTGCCGATGCGGTTGGCTGGAAATGCCTGGCCCGGGCGATCAGCGATGTTGCCGCAATGGGTGGCGAACCGCGATGCTTCCTGCTGAGCCTGGCGCTTCCGCCATCCCACACGGAGCGCTGGCTGGACGAGTTTTTGCTTGGGTTACGGCGCGCCGCGCGGAAATTCAAGTGCCCATTGGTGGGCGGCGATACAACGCGGCACCGGGAGATCCTTATCAATGTCACGGTGATTGGTGAAGTGCGCGCGGGCCGCGCGGTGCTGCGGTCTGGCGCCCGCCCGGGCGACATCGTGTTCGTAAGCGGACGCCTGGGCGAGGCGGAATCAGGTTTGCGCCTGCTTCGTCGCAAAGGCCAGCCAGATAAGAGAGCAGCTAAGAAAAATCCAACCTTGAAGAAGCATCTCTATCCCGAGCCGAGGATTGCGCTGGGCCGCTACCTATCCAATAGGCGAATTGCCACGGCGATGATGGATCTATCGGACGGGCTTTCGAGTGACCTGCCGCGGCTGTGTGCGGCGAGCGGCGTGGGCGCGCGGATTGCCGCGGCAAAGCTCCCGGCTGTAGACGTGACCGAACGGCGCGGCGCAAAAAGCATCGATCCGTTGGACCTGGCGCTGAATGGCGGCGACGACTACGAGCTGCTCTTTACAGTGCGTCCCAGCATGGCCCGCCGATTTCCGCATTCCTTCCAAGGGATACCGCTGACGAGCATCGGCGAAATCACTCGTGATCGGAGTCTCAGACTTGTCAGGGGCGACGGTCGGGAAGAAACTCTGCAAGCCCGCGGCTGGGATCCCTTCCGGCGCTAGCCGCATCAACGGCGAGGAGGAGCGCCGGCTGTGTTCGCCGCGGTGGTTTTGGACGGCGGCGGAGGGGCCGGAGGTTTTACCTTGGGTGCGCCAGGCTCGTCCTCCGTGGGCGCGGTGTCCGGCGTGTCTACGTTGACTTTGTGCTCGTGAGCTTCCTGCTCGAGCGGCACAACGTTGGCGAAGTCGACTTGGGGCATTCCCGAAAGAGCTCCCTGCATGAATTGGACCCAGATGGGCAGCGCCGCCCGCGCGCCCGTTTCTTTTTTGCCGAGTGAAATCTGTTTGTCGTCAAAACCAACCCACACGCCGGAAGTGATTTGCGGAGTGAAGCCCACGAACCAGGCGTCGGTGTAATCCTGCGTCGTGCCAGTTTTTCCGGCCGCGGGGCGGCCCAGCGCTTTGGCTTGCATCCCGGTCCCGAACTGGATGACCTCTTCGAGCATGGCCGTCATGGTGCGGGCGACCTCCGGCGAAATAACGTCATGGACCTCGGGATGGGCCTCCTCGAGAAGCGCGCCGTCATAGCTGGTGACCCGGCGAATCATGTGCGGATCGATGCGGATGCCGTCGTTCGGGAAGACGGTGAACGCCGAGACATGTTCCAGCAGCTTCATGTCCGCCGCGCCGAGCGCAAGAGGTAGATACGGCGGAAGCGGTGTGGTGATGCCGAAGCGCCTGGTCATATCGACGACGGTGGAGATGCCCATTTTTTCGGCCAACTTGACGGCCGGGACGTTGCGGGAGCCTGCCAGCGCGCGGCGAAGGGTGATCGTACCCTCGAACTTTTCATCGTAATTGTGCGGCGAGTAGGACTGCCCGCCGCTCACCGTCGTGAAGGGAGCGTCCAGGATAGTGTCGAACGGTGTGGAACCTTTTTCGAGCGCGTCGGCGTAGACGTAGACCTTGAACGAGCTGCCTACCTGGCGAAATGCCTGCGTGGCGCGATTGAATTTCGAGTCTTCAAAGCTGTAGCCGCCGACCATGGCTTTGATTTCGCCGGTGGGATTGTCAATGGCGATCATCGCTCCCTGTGGCGCGGGTTGTTGCTCGAGCTGCACGCGGGCGGTGTTATCACGCAGTTCCTGAATGGAAAATTGCGCGAGGTCGCCGACTTTCAGAAGCTCCGCGGGCTTCTTGCGGCCGGTCCAGGCGAAGTCCGACGGCGAAAGAATGGCGCGGTACCTGCCGATCTTTACGGTGGCGTTCTTTTCGTCCGCGGAAAGTACGAGCCCGGTGACGTAGCTCCCTTTTTCGATGGGATGCCGCCAGTCTTCGTCCTCGTAGCTATCGAGCGGTCCCAGATTGTCGCGCAGAATGTTGGGGAGATCGCCGCGCCAGCCGTGCCGGCGGTCGTAGCTATGCAGGCCGTCGCGCACGGCCTGATTCGCGGCGCGCTGCATGTTGATGTTCAGCGTGGTGTAAACACGCAAGCCGCGTTCATGAACGGCTTCGGTGCCGTAAGTAGATTCGAGATATTTGCGAGCGTCTTCGAAGAAGTAAGGCGCCAGGTCGTTGCGCGGGTACTGAATGCGCAGGCCGAGCGGCGTTTTCCTTGCCGCTGCTTCTTCCGTGGGAGTGATCTTGCCTTCTTCCTCCATGCGGCGAAGAACCAGATTGCGGCGTGCCAGGGAGCCCATCGGATTCGTCAGCGGCGAATATTTCGGGCCATTGACCATTCCGGCCAGCAGTGCGGCTTCCTGCAGCTTCAAGTCTGTTACCGGCTTGCCAAAGTAGAATTCGGCCGCGGCGGCAAAACCGTAGTTCCCGTGTGCCAGATACACCTGGTTCGCGTACATGGTGAAGATTTGCGGCTTGGTGTAGCGGCGCTCGATCTGCAGGGCCAGCAGCGTCTCCTGCATCTTGCGGCGGAAGCTGATTTCGCTGCGGTCGAGGAACAGATTGCCGGCCAGTTGCATGGTGATGGTGCTCGCGCCCTGTACTTTGCCGCCCTTGAGGAGCTTGCGTCCGGCGGCACCCGCGATGCGCGGAAAGTCGATGCCCCAGTGCTCCTCGTAGTGCTGATCTTCAATGGCGGTGACCGCGTTGTAGAGCACCTTGGGGCACTGCTCGTAAGTCATCAGGATGCGGCGCTGCAAGGCGAAGCTGCCCACGAGTTGACCGTCGTCGGCATAAATCTCGGTGACCACGTTGGGGCGATAGGTTTCCAGCGCGCGAATTTCGGGGAGGTCGCTGGCGTACACAAAGAGCAACCCGCACGCCGCGCCCAGCGAAATCGCGCAAAGCAGCAGAAACGCCAGCGCCACCCGGTCGATCAGTTTCCAACCGCGCAGCCGCAAAGTAATCGGAGGCAGACTCAGCATGAACTCTTAATTTTACCGCAGATGGACGGCCAGTAAAGAAGCGTGAATGAAGTCGTTTCTAAACTACGGCGCCTGCCGACCTGACGAACTCATGCCATGATCTCGGCCCTAAAATCCGTAACAACCCAATGATCCTTCCGCCGCTCAAGATGATAGACGCCACCCGCCATGCACAAACTTGCACAATAATATCCGCCCCGGACGTCAACCCGAAAATCGCTGATCCGAACAATGGATTCCTGATCAAAAACGACGCCTTGTTTCTTAGTGTGCTTCTGCTCAACGTGGTTTCCGACGATATCCTTCTTAATCCTTGACGCAGATTTCTTCTCGACCGGCCTAGGTATGTCAGCGAATCTGAGCAGGAATTCTTTGGTTGGGTCCTTGGATTGGATCTCAACAAAGTAAACGTCGGCGCGCAGATCCCAGTTCGCGATTTGGTAGCGCACAATTGCCTCGCGAATGTCGTCTTCCTAGACCGATCCTGCTTTCTGCGCAAACGAGCTCTGGCACCACAGCAATAGCAGCCCCGCGTACACTGCGATGCGGAGCATTGCATGCAGTCGCCGCGGCTGAAAATATGTCACGAGTCGGAATCATAGTACCGTTCTCCGGCGCAGGAGCGGCAGAGGGTGCGGCCGTCCTTCACGACCTCACGTTTAAAGTTGATGCCTTCGCCGCATTCGGCGCAGATTACGCGAGGGCCTTTGAAGCCGGGGAGGTCTTCGGGTTGGACATCCACCTTCACCCATTTCTTGTCGAAGAGCGTGTCATCGGGCAACTGCGCGTAGGCCTTCTGCTGGCCCGCTTCTTTCTCCAACTCGGGAAACATTTCGCGGGCGGCTTGCTTGCTTGATTCTCTGGCGGCGATGCGCACGGCGCGGCCCGATTTCAGGTCGACGAAAGTGGCGGCGACTTTGCCCCAGTCGCGGAATTTCAGGGCGCGCTTGCCCAGGCGGCAATGGGCGACCAGCGCGACGGCGTCGGTGACGCAGCGGTCGATTTCCACGTAGGTGACGATGCGCTTGCGTTCCGCGATGGGGTCGTCAATTCCAAGTTCGCGCAAGCCGAGCATGGCCAGGCGCACGCCGAGGACTTGCCCGGCGCAGAGGTGGCCGTGGGTCTGCGCGGCAAGTTCGAGGTATTCGGCGAGCGATTTCACGAATTCAGTCTACGCCTTTTCGGGGGCGGACCAAGGGTGGGGCTTGCGCGCTTCGACGAAGGCGAAGTACGTCGTTAGCAGCGCGAGCACGGAGAGCGCCGCGTCTTCCAGAATTTTCTTGGGGCCGATCGGTTCGGGCGTCGCAAAGCAGCCGCAGTTGATGTCCATGTGCAAAAGATAAGCACGCAAAACAATGCCGAAGAATCCCAGCATGATCAGTGTGAGCAAGGAAGCCCAGATGCGCAGGCGCCAGCCGGTCAGCAGCAGGAGCCCGAGGACAATTTCCGTGAACGGCAAAGTGTGCGCGACGAATTGTACTCCCCAAGGCGGCAGCAACTTGAAAGCTTCCACCTGGAAAGCGAAGTTCGAGATGTTCGTGGATATGGAAAACTTCAGAAAGAAAAGAGGCCACAAGTTCGTGTTGGGAAGAAAGACCTTCGAGTAGCCGGCGTAGATAAAGATTCCGCCGAGTACGAGACGGCCGATCCAGATCACCGCGCGGCGGAGGTTGAGTGGGCTGGATTGCATCATTGGTATTGGCAGATCATGTGAATTGGCAGTTCACTCCAAGGAAAGACCGACGGGTCGGTCTTTCCTTGGCTGACAAAAATGAGTCTCAACAGGCTCGGCAACTGCCGCCAGGTTACTTCTGGCCCAGAAGCTGGTCGATGAATTGGTGCAGCACGTCGTAGCTGACCACGCCGACGACCGGGTACGTCTGGCCCTTACTGTGGATGATGGTGGTGGGCGTCTGGTTGACGTGATAGCCCTGGCCGAGCGCCTGGTCCTTGGCGATGGCGGCGTCGAGCGTGCCACCCTTGACGAGGGCACGCACTCTGGCCATTTCCGCTGCGGAGAGAACGTTGGCGACCGTGCCGTCCACGTCGCCGCTCTGCTCCCACTTTTCCTGGTTCTGAAACAGGACGTCCTGCACGGGCTCCAGCTTGCCGATTTGCGCGGCGGCCCGGGAGTATTGGGCGGCCACACGCGAGTGCGCGTGCATCGGCAGCGGGAAATCGCGATGGATCAGATAAATCTTGCCGGTGCTCACGTAGTTGTCCATCAACTGGCGGTTGGTGGTGGTGAACAGGGTCTTGCAGGCGGGGCACTGGAAATCGCTGAAGACTTCCATGATGATCGGAGCGGTTTTGGAACCAAGTGCCTCGTGCGGATCGATATCGGAAGCAGCCGCCGCCTGAGGAATTGGAACCGGCGACGCCGCGGAAACCGGTGCGGGGTGAACGCTGCGGCTCACGGCAAAAGCCAGTAAGGCGAGGATAGTAGCTCCGGTCAGAATAGCGCGACGATTCACAACACGCCTCCAGCGAAAGAGATGACCAACCCCTTAGGAATCAACCGAGCCACAGCCTACCATAGGTTAGACTCAGGGAAGGAAGGGTCCGCTGCCTGGGTTTTTCTAGAGAGCACCCCCCACCCCTACCATTTTGTAAGAATATCATTTCAAACGGGTTACGGAAATAGGCATTCATAACACTCTCATTCTAAAGAAGATAAATTTTGAGGGTACGAAGCCAACTACGTGGAAGGCGAAGTAACTCGTAAACTATTATACCGCGACCGCAGCCTACGCGTCAAGCAGAACTCGCGACAAGCGGCGCAAGCCATTGAAGGAGGAGCACGTTAGATCGGGCATGAGAAAACTTGACAAACATACACTCAACCTGTATAGTAGTCGCGGAACGGTAGTTAGGCTGGGACAAGAAGGGGCAGATATGAGCAAGATTATTGGAATTGACCTGGGGACCACGAACTCGGTCGTGTCCGTCATGCAGGGCGGCGAGCCGGTGGTGATCCCGAACCAGGAAGGCGCGCGGACGACGCCGTCGGTGGTAGCGATTACCAAGGGTGGCGAGCGCCTGGTTGGGCAAGTGGCAAAGCGGCAGGCGGTGACGAATCCGGAAAACACCGTGTATTCGATCAAGCGCTTCATGGGCCGGCGCTTCGACGAGATCAGTGAAGAAATGAAGCGCGTGCCGTATCACGTCGTAAAAGGTCCGCACAATGACGCGCGCGTCGAGGTTTCGGGCAAGGTGTACAGCCCGCCGGAAATCTCCGCGATGATTCTGAGCAAGCTGAAGTCGGCGGCCGAGGATTTTCTGGGCGAGAAGGTTACGAAGGCAGTCATTACCGTGCCCGCGTATTTCAACGACGCGCAGCGGCAGGCGACTAAGCAGGCGGGCGAAATCGCCGGTTTGGAAGTGGTGCGCATCATCAATGAGCCGACGGCAGCGGCGCTGGCCTACGGCCTGGACAAGAAGAGCGACGAGACGATCGCCGTTTACGACCTGGGCGGCGGCACGTTCGATATTTCCGTGCTGGAAGTGGGCGCCGGCGTGGTGGAAGTGAAATCCACCAACGGGGATACGCACCTCGGAGGCGACGACGTCGACCAGCGCATCGTGGACTGGTTGATCGATGAGTTCAAGAAAGAGAACAACATCGACCTGAGCAAGGACCGTATGGCACTGCAACGCCTGAAGGAAGCCGCGGAAAAGGCCAAGATCGAGCTTTCGCAAATGATGGAGACGGACCTTAATCTGCCGTTCATCACCGCAGGCGCGGCGGGGCCGATTCACATGCAGCAGAAGCTGACGCGGATGCGGCTGGAACAATTGATGAACGACCTGCTCGAGCGGTCAATGAAGCCGGTGAAGCAAGCGCTCGAGGATGCGAAGATGTCGCCGAATGACATCCAGGAAGTGGTGCTGGTGGGCGGCTCGACGCGCATCCCCAAGGTGGTGGCGCTGGTACGCAACTTCTTCGGCGGGAAAGAACCGCATAAGGGCGTCAATCCCGATGAAGTCGTCGCAGTGGGCGCGGCCATTCAGGGCGCGGTGCTGGGCGGCGAAGTGAAGGACATCCTGTTGCTGGACGTGACGCCTCTTTCGCTAGGCGTGGAGACGCTCGGCGGCGTGATGACCGCGCAAATCCCGCGCAACACGACGATTCCGACGCGCAAGGTGGAAACCTATTCGACGGCGTCGGACAACCAGTCCGGCGTGGAAATTCACGTGCTGCAGGGCGAGCGCAAGTTTGCAAAGGATAATCGCTCGCTTGGAACGTTCAAACTGGACGGGCTTCCGCCGGCTCCGCGCGGCGTGCCGCAGATCGAGGTGACGTTCGATATCGACGCGAACGGCATCTTGAACGTCAGCGCGAAGGACAAGGCCACGAACAAGGAGCAGAAGATCACCATCCAGTCTTCGACCGGCTTGACGAAGGAAGAAGCCGAGAAGATGCGGGTGGAGGCGGAATCGCACTCCGAAGACGATCGCCGGCGGCTGGAGGAGGTCGAGGCGCGCAACCGCCTGGACGGCATCCTCTACCAGGCGGAGAAGATGGTCCGCGAAAACAAGGACAAGATTGCGGAAGCGGACGCCAAGGCGGCCGAAGAAGCCATCGAAGAGGCGAAGAAGGCCATGACCGAAGGCGGAACGGCGAAGCTGCGCTCGGCGACAGAGAACATCGAGCGCGCGCTGCACAAGATCGCCGAGGTGCTCTACAAGACGGGCCAAGCGGCGGGCGGCGCGGCGCAGGCCGACGCGGCGGGCGCGGGCGCAGGCCCGAGTGGAAACGCGGCGGGCAGCACCGGCGGTCAAGAGAAGAAGCAGGGCGACGTGATCGACGCCGAGTACGTGGACGTGGATGAGTCGAAGCGTCCGAACTAACGCGCGTTACGCGTGAGGGGGTGCGGGTGGACGAATCGACAGTTGGCAGTGCAGCGTCGACCGTAAACCCGTACCCCTGTTTTGTTCTTAACTAAATGCCGACTACCTCCAAAGCCGACTACTACGAGCTGCTGGGCGTCCCGCGGAAGGCAAACGCGAAGGAAATTCGCGCGGCGTTTCGCAAGCTGGCTCGGAAATATCACCCGGACCTGAATCCGGGCGACAAATCCTCCGAAGAGAAGTTCAAGCAGCTCCAGGAAGCCTACGACGTTCTATCCGACACGAAAAAACGGCAGATGTACGACCAGCACGGCTTCTACAGCGACAATTTTCAGGCCGGTGGGCCGCCCCCAGGAGGAGATGCGGGTGACGCACGCGTAAATTTCGATTTCGGCGGCTTCGATTTCGGCCCAAACACTGGCAGCGGTAGCAGCGGAGGAACCGGCGGGTCGAGCTTCCGGGACTTGTTCAGCCAGTTCTTCCGGCCGGGGCACGGCGGCGAAATGGGACCGGAGCACGAACCGGGAGGTGACCTCGAATACCAGATCGAGATCGATTTTTGGGACGCGGTGCGCGGCGCAGTGAAGAAACTTTCGATCACGCGCATGGATACTTGCGAGACCTGCCACGGCACGGGCGCCGTGGGCTTGCCGCAGAGCTGCAACGCGTGCGGTGGAACCGGCACGATCCAGCAGGCGGCGGGCAAAATGCGCTTCAAGGTGCCCTGCACGCGCTGCGGAGGAACCGGCAAGCTGCGCACGGCGTGCAAGACTTGCAGCGGCGAAGGGCGCGTGCGGCGAACGGAAACGATCGACGTGCGGATTCCGGCAGGTGTGGCGAGCGGGTCTCGCATGCGCGTGCCGGGCAAGGGCAACACGGGAACCATGGGGGCGCCGGCGGGCGATTTGTACTTGCGGGTGGAGGTGAGGCCGCACGAGTTTTTCGAACGGCGCGGAGATGATTTGCACACCCGGGTTCCGGTGACGGTGAGCGAAGCAACGCTGGGAGCGAAGATCGAAGTGCCGACGATTGACGGAAGGTCGCTGGTGCGGATTCCGCCGGCAACGAACAGCGGGAGCACGCTGAGGCTGAAGGAAAAAGGCGTGCCGAGCGCGCGGAATGGCTCGCGGGGGGATCAATACGTGGAGATTCAGGTGGTGGTGCCAAAACCCACGGACGAACGGGTGCGGAAATTGATGAAGGAACTTGAGAGCGTGGAGCCGGGCGATCCGCGGAAGGATTTGTTTAGCAAGGTCAGCGGGTAGTGAGTAGTGGATAGCGAGTAGTGCGGAAAGAGATTGCGCATGCCGCCACGAGGAAGAAAACGGGCTAAAGCGGGGTACATGATCAGCGCGGTGGCGGAGCTTTACAAGCTGCACCCGCAGACGCTGCGGCTTTACGAACGCGTCGGGCTATTAAAACCTTCGAGATCGCAGGGGAATACGCGGCTGTATACCGACCAGGATCTGGAACGCCTGGACGTGATTCTTACCTTGGCGCGGGATATGGGCGTGAACCTGGCGGGGATCGAAATTATTTTGAACATGCGCGAAAAGATGGTGGAGATGGAACGGCAGATGGGGGAATTTGCGCACGTGGTGCAGCAGGAGTTGTCGCGGGTCGTGGCGTTGAGAGAAGAGAAGACACCGCCGCATGCGATTGTGCGGGCAGTACCGCGGGTGGTGCGGACATCGGCGCGGGAAGCTTAGAGTTTTTAGTTAGCTTGGAATTGGTAGCGCCGGCATCCTGCCGGCGTTTTTTTGCTCCCGGCGAAAACATCAGGAGAAAACGCGCCAGCGAGACGCTGACGCTACGGGCGAGCGTGTTCCTTCCACAGGATTCCAGCAGACAACAGTTGCCGCGCAAGACGCGCGCTCGTATGCTGTGAGCACGGAGAAAAGCCGCAGGGTTGCGAGGACTCCGCCCTGCGCTACAAGATGCCGATCGAGAATTGCCCACTGTGCAGAGGAACGGGATGGAAGCTGGTGGCGCGGGCCGACGGGGCGCCGGGCACCGTGGCGGTGGCGTGCGATTGCGGGATGGAGGAACGCGCGGTGCGGGTGATGGAGCGGGCGCGCATTCCGAAGCGGTACGAGCATTGCGATTTTGAGAGTTACGTCACCGACCTCGCCGATGGAAAAACTTGGACGGCGCAGCACTCGCAATCGTTAAAACAGGCGAAATTGCTGACACAGGGTTTCGTGCGGGATTATCCGGGTTCGGCGGAAAAGGGCCTCTTGCTGATGGGCCCTTCCGGCGTGGGGAAGACTCATCTCGCGGTGGCTTCGCTGAAAGAACTGATCCGGCGGGGGCATGGCGGACTCTTCTGCGACTATCGCGAATTGCTGAAGGAAATTCAGGCGAGCTATAACCCGGCGAGCGAATCCACGGAGATGGGCATCCTCGAACCAATTCGCACCGTAGAAATTCTCGTGCTGGACGACCTGGGCGCGAGCAAGCCTTCGGCTTGGGTGCTGGACATCATCGGGCTGGTGCTGAACGCGCGCTACAACGAACGTCGAGTGTCGATCTTGACGACAAATTACTTCGACGAAGTGGCTAACGCCGAACCTGCACCGAGACTGCCGGGTGGTCAGCGCGTGGTCGTGCGCGAGGACGGGCTGGCGGACCGCATCGGCGCGCGAATGCGCTCGCGGCTTTTTGAAATGTGCCGCACGGTCGAAGTGTTGGCGCCGGATTTCCGCCGTGAAATGCGCCAGGTTGGCCGTGCCGGAGCCTGACGCTTCCCTAGTTCGGAAGTTGACAGCGCCCCTTTCAAAGTGTTCCGTTCCGCCGAAAATGGCTCCTGTAGCAATCGCGGATTCATTGACAGGGGGTTGAGGCGGCGCGTATCATTTTGACGTTGCAGCGTTTTTGACGCTCGCAGCATCATTGTCCTCGGTGACCGCGTAGCGGTCATTTCAACGGCGACCGCAAAGCGGCCGGCTCAACGGCGACCGCAAAGCGGTCGGCCTTCCTTGCACAAACCCGTAGTGGGACTTCGCAAGGAATTTTATCGACATAAGGAAGTTATCTCCCGGAGGCCATCAACCATGTTTCCCGACCACGACAACCCATCATCCGCGGCCGCTGCCGCACCTGCGCAAGAATTTGAAAACGCATCGGTGAATGCCAAGAGTGAAGGCGGTCCCGCGCCTGAGACCAGTCCGCAGGCGGCTGCGGCAGATACTACGTCTCCAGCAAGCGCGACCCCGACCGTAGCCTCTGTGAATGCTGCAACGGAACAGGCCAATGCCGCTCCGGTGCAGCAGGCGGACGGCGATCCGCGTCCGGAGGTTGCATCCGCGCCAGGCGCGCCTGCGGAAGCTCATGCCAAGGAAACGCCGGGCGAAACTCATCCGGTTGACGCCGAGGCTGCTGCAGCCGCGGAAGAGGCGGCCGGCTCCGAAGAGATGAGCAAGCTGATCGAGCAGTACAGCGAGCCTCAGGAAGGGGCGGCGCAGAACGAAATTATTGAAGTAAAGGTCGTGGCCTACACGGAGCACGGCGTTGTCGTGGACCTCGGACAAAAGTCCGAGGGGCTGATCCCGGCGGTGGAATTCTCGGAGACCGATATTCCGCGCCCGGAACCGAACGCCACGATCGAAGTGCAGCGCACCGGCGAGCACAAAGACGGCTACATCATTTTGTCGTACCAGAAGGTGCTGCGCCGCCGCATGTGGGAAAAGATCGACGCGGCGTACAAGGCCAAGGAAACGGTTACGGGCAAGGTAGTGGACCGCATCAAGGGCGGTCT
Organism: Candidatus Acidiferrum sp.; assembly: GCA_041478205.1. GTDB lineage: Bacteria > Acidobacteriota > Terriglobia > Acidiferrales > UBA7541 > Acidiferrum. The sequence continues at coordinate 16,294 of JBGOVR010000039.1, read as the reverse complement.
GGTGGTGGATGTCGGCGTGCGTGCGTTCTTGCCGGGATCGCAATATGACCTGCGGCCGACGCAAAACCTGGACAATCTGCTGGGCCAGGAATTGCAGGTGCGCATCACCAAGCTCAACCGGCGCCGCGGAAACGTGGTGGTGAGCCGGCGGGCGCTGCTCGAGGAAGAACTGCACGCCAAGCGCGCCACGTTGATGGAAACGCTGACCGAAGGACAAACCGTGCACGGGTACGTGAAGAACGTGACGGATTACGGCGCCTTCGTCGATTTGGGCGGGATCGACGGCTTGCTGCACCTGACGGACCTGAGCTGGGGCCGCGTGAAGCATCCTTCGGACATCGTGAAGCCGGAGCAGGAACTCGACGTCATCATTCTGAAGTTCGACAAGGAAAAGCAGCGCGTATCGCTGGGATTGAAGCAGTTGATGCCCGACCCGTGGGTGAATGCGGACCAGAAATACCCCGCAGGCGGGAAGGTCAGGGGGAAGATCGTCGGCGTGGTGGACTACGGCGTGTTCGTGGAGCTGGAGCAGGGCGTCGAAGGTCTCGTACACGTTTCGGAGATGAGCTGGAACAAGAAGGTGACGCACCCGTCCAAGATCGCCAAGGTGGGCGAGGAAGTCGACGTGGTGGTGCTGGACATCAAGCCCAGCGACCGCCGCGTTTCGCTGGGGATCAAGCAGGCGTTGCCCGATCCATGGCTGGAACTCGCGGATAAGTATCCGGTGGGCACGGTGGTGACCGGGAAGGTGCGCAATATCGCGGAGTTCGGCGCGTTCATCGAAATCGAGGACGGCTTCGACGGGCTGGTGCACGTGGGCGATGTGAGCTGGACCGGGCGCGTGAAGAACCCCCACGAGGTCTTCAAGAAGGGCGAGCCGGTAACCGCCAAAGTGCTGAAGATCGACCCGGAGAACCGGCGGGTATCGCTGGGCATCAAGCAGGTGAACGACATCTGGGGGGATTGGTTCAAGCAGCACAAGGTCGGACAAATCGTGAAGGGCAAGGTTTCGCGAATCGCCACGTTCGGCGCGTTCGTGGAGCTGGGGGAAAACATCGAAGCGCTCTGCCACAACATGGAGATCGAAGAGCGGAAGCGGCGCGATGAGGGTCCTGCGCCGATGCATCGTACCTCGACCGGGCCGCTCAAGAGCGCTGGACCGCTCGAGCCGGGCAAGGAATACGATTTCAAGATCATAAAGATCAGCCCGGAAACGCGGCGCATTGGCCTGAGCTATCGGGCGGCGGTGAAGCAGATCGAGCGCCGCGAGATCGAGCAGTACCGCTCGACGACCAAGTCCTCGTCGACGGCAACGATCGGCGACGCCATCCAGTCCAAGTTGTCGGCGCGGTAGGGTTTTCCACAACCAACAGGGGCGACCGGGGCCAGCGGTATAATTTCTTTACCTACGGGTCAATTTAGTGATAGGAAGGGGAGCAACCGGGCGATGCTGCCCCTCTAAACCGTTTCGCATCACATAGCTGCGGCGGTCCATTCTCTAACTTTGCAAGAAGGCAAGGGGACGATGACCAAGCAACCCACATTGACGAAGGCTGACCTGATCGAGGAGGTGCTCCGAGTGACGGAGCTCCCGCGAAAGGAGTCGGAAACGATCGTCGAGACCATTTTCGAAAGCATCATTGAAGCGCTGCAGAAGGGCGACAAAATCGAAATTCGCGGCTTCGGAAGCTTCCGCACGCGCCAGCGCCGCGGGCGCGTCGGGCGCAACCCCAAGACCGGCGCCAAGGTCGAAGTGCCTCCGAAGAAGATTCCCTTCTTCAAGCCGAGCAAAGAGTTGAAGGATTTCGTGAACACCTCGGATGGCGATAACCCCAGCAGCCATTCGCGGGCTTCGGCGTAGTCCTCGGGAGGACGCGCTGCATTCCCAGTACTGAGGTGCACGGCCGCTCCTGTTCACCCTGAGCCTGCCGCAGGGCCGTGCGTGCTTCTAAAAGAAAACGCTGAAGAACACCAGCGGAAGCCTGCGCCATCCGGCTTGCCATTTTACGTTATGCTGTGCGCGAGGTTGCTCTAGCACCTTTGTGGGGAAAGGCGCGCTACGCGATGGACTACATCTGGACTCCCTGGCGCTATCAGTACATGAAGGACGTAGAGAGCGGCAAGCAGCCGGAGTGTATCTTCTGTGATGCGGAGGGGCGCAAGGACGACGCCGAGACGCTGATCGTTTATCGGGGCGCCCAAACGTTTGTCATTCTCAATCGCTATCCCTACACGTCAGGCCACGTCATGATTGTCCCGTACGCGCATGTTGCGGAACTAAATTCTTGCGACGCGGACACCCTCAGCGAAATGATGCAGCTCGCGCAGCGCGTCGAAGCGATGTTTCGCGCGAACTACAAACCGGACGGAATGAACCTGGGCATGAACCTGGGCCGTGCCGCGGGCGCAGGCGTTGTAGGGCACCTGCACTTGCACGTGCTGCCGCGGTGGTTCGGCGACTCTAACTTCATGACCGTCGCGGGAGAGACGCGGGTGCACCCGGAAGATTTGAAGACCACTTACGAACGGCTTCGAAAAGGCTTTGTACTGAATGGGTCTGGGGAGCGGCGGTGAATCTCGAGCTGACGGAAGAACAGAAGCTGCTCCAGAAGAGCGTGCGGGAGTTTGCCGAGTCGGAAGTGAAGCCTCTGGCGCGCGAGCTGGATGAGACCGGGCACTTCCCGCGCGAAACGTTCCAGAAAGCGGCGGAGCTTGGCCTGACCGGCGTGGCATTGCCCGAAGACGCAGGCGGTGCGGGCTTCGACCACATCGCCTACAGCATCGTCATCGAAGAAATTTCCCGCTGCTGCGCCTCGACCGGCGTGATTCTCTCGGTGCAAAACTCGCTTTATTGCGACCCGATTCACCGCTTCGGCACAGGCGAGCAGAAAAAGCGGTTCCTGCTGCCGTTTGCGCGCGGAGAAAAGATCGGCTGCTACGCATTGACGGAGCCGCAAGCGGGCTCTAACGCCGCGGCACTACAGACCAAAGCAGTAAAGAAGGGTGACGCGTACGTCGTCAACGGCACGAAAGCCTGGATCACGAATGGCGGCGCGGCGGACGCGGCGATCGTTTACGTGAACACCGACCCTGCAAAAGGGGAAAAAGGCATAACCGCGCTGGTGGTGGAAAAAGGCACGCCGGGTTTCAAGGTCGGCAAAGAAGAAAAGAAGTTGGGCATCCATGCGACGGCATGCTGCGAATTAGTGTTTACCGATTGCGAGGTGCCGCTGACGAATCGCATCGGCAACGAAGGCGAAGGCTACAAAGTGGCGCTGTCCACGCTGGATGGCGGGCGTATCGGCATCGCGGCGCAAGCCACGGGGATCGCCCAGGGCGCATTCGAGGAAGCGCTCGCGTGGTCGAAGCAACGCGTGGCGTTTGGCCACCCCATTTCGCAATTTCAGGCGATCCAGTTCATGCTGGCGGACATGGCGACCGAAATCGATGCGGCGCGGCTGCTGGTGCGCAAAGCGGCGTGGAAGCAAGACAGCGGCGCGCGATTTAGCATGGACGCGGCCATCGCGAAACTTTTTGCCAGCGAGATGGCCACGCGCGTCACCCACAAAGCCATTCAGGTGCACGGCGGCTACGGCTACAGCCGCGAGTATCCCGTCGAGCGCGCCTACCGCGACGCCCGCATCACGGAGATTTACGAAGGCACCAGCGAAATTCAGCGCCTGGTCATTTCCTCGTGGGTCCTTAAGTCATAGAAATAAGCTCCTCATCAACTCGTGACTTCCTTCCCCGTAGTATTCTGACGCTGTGCTGGAACTCGACTGCAGACTCGAATTTGATGCTGCGCGGGCTGAAGAGTTTTTTTCGCTACTGCCGCCACGTCCGGCCGTTTGCTTGATCGAGCCGCGCGAGGAAAAGGCCGAACCGTTTCTCATCCGCACCCAGGATTTGCGACGGCGGTTGCAGCGGCTGCTGGGTCCGCTCGACCCGGCGAGCAAGCGGCTAAATTTGCGCGAGTTCGCGCGAGGGGTGCGCTATCGGCTGACCGGCTCGGCGTTGGAACAGACCTTCACGTACTATCAGCACGCTAAGCAGAATTTTCCGAAGCGCTACCCCCAGATGATGAGACTCCGGCCCCCAGCGGTGTTGAAGGTGAGCCTGCGCAACGCCTATCCGCGGTGCTTCGTGACGCGGCGGATTCCCGTGGATGAAACGGGCGTTTCGGCGGCGGGGGCGTATTACGGACCGTTTGCATCACGCCGGTCCGCGGAAGCCTTCGCCGAGCACGCGCTGGATTTCTTCAAGGTGCGGCGCTGCCAGATCAAGATCCGGCGCGATCCGTCTTTTCCGGGCTGCATCTACTCCGAGATGAAAATGTGCCTGGCGCCGTGCTTCGCGGGCTGCACCAAGGAAGAGTACGACGCCGAAGTACAGCGGCTGGTACAGTTTCTGGAGACGAGCGGCAGCTCGCTACGCGCGGCGATCGAACGGGAACGAGAGAGCGCCAGCGAGGCGCTGGATTTCGAGCGCGCGGCGGCGGTGCACAAGCGCGTCGAGAAACTCGACGACGTGCTGCGAGGCAAACCAGAGCTGCCGCGGCACATCCAGGACCTTGACGCGGTGATCTTGCAGCGCGCCGCCGAAGACCAGACCATCGCGGTATACGCGGTCCGCGGCGGCAGGCTGGCCGAGCCTTCCTTCGTACGCTTCGCGGAAATCGCCGGCCAGCCGCGCTCGGCGGAGCACATCTTTCGCGAATATCTCGAGCAACCGATGGAGACGAAACCAGGCGCCGCCGACCTCAGCGAACATTTGTGGCTCGTGGCCCGATGGTATTACAGTAATCCGCGGGAGGGCGAAATCTTCTTCCGCGAGAAAGACTGGCCGTACCGGAAAATCCTCCGCGCGTGTTCGCGGCTGCTGGCCCCGAAAGGCAGCGAGACGGATTCCGCCGGAAGCGCGGGACCCGCGAAATCAGATAAAGGAGCATCATGAGCACATCCGCCACAAAAGAGGGAACGTCCCGCTACGCGAAAAAATTCAGCGGGCGCGCCGCGGATGGCCACTTTCGCGAAGCCCATGGGCTGGTGCTGTCGTCGATGGGAATCGGCACGTATCTTGGGCAGCCGGACGACAAGACCGACGAAGGCTACACCGCGGCGGTCGTCGCGGCGGTCGAAAGCGGCATCAACGTAATCGACGCGGCGATCAACTACCGCTTTCAAAGAAGCGAGCGCAACATCGGCGCCGCCATCAAACAGCTCGCCGAAAGAGGCTTTGCGCGGGAAGAATTCATTCTCTGCACCAAGGGCGGCTATCTGACGCCGGACGGCGCGATGCCATCCGATACCAACGAATACTTCTTGCACGAATATATTCAGGCGGGTGTGTTCGACCCGAAGGAACTCGTCGCCGGGAGTCACTGCATGACCCCGCGGTTTCTTGAAAATCAGTTGGGGCGCAGCCTGCGAAATCTCGGTGTTGACTGCATCGATGTCTATTACTTGCATAACCCAGAGACGCAGCTTGGCGAGGTGTCGCGGCCAGATTTCCTTGAACGCGTGCGCGACGCCTTCATCTATCTCGAGTCTGCCGCCGCCGCTGGAAAGATTCAGTTCTACGGCATGGCTACCTGGAACGGTTTTCGCACGGAAGCGAAAGCGCGTGACGCGATGCAGCTCGGCGAATTGGTGCAACTGGCACAAGACATTGCCGGCGAGAAGCATCACTTCCACTTCGTGCAGCTTCCTTTCAATCTGGCGATGACGGAGGCGCTGACCCTCGGCAGTCAGTCCGTCGGCGGGCGCGACAAAACGGTCATGGAAGCGGCGAGCGAGCTGGAAGTGACGCTCATCGCCAGTGCGTCGCTGCTGCAGGGACAAGTGGCGCGCAATTTACCGCCGTTTGTGGGCGAAGCGCTGGGCCTCCAGAATGACGCGGAGCGCGCGCTGCAATTTGTACGCTCATCGCCGGGAATTACGACGGCGCTCGTGGGCATGTCTCACGTCGAGCACGTGCAAGCGAACGCGCGGCTCGTGGGCTTGGCCCCGGCTACGGCGGACCAGTTCAGCAAGCTCTTCACGCGCGGCGAAGGCGCTTGAGTTGTAGCGCCGGCGCGGCGCTGACGTTTTTTGTTTGGACGCGGCAGGAGAAACGCCGGCCTGAAAACCTGCGCCTACATGTCCAACTGCGGGTAACGCTCGGTTAGCCACGTTGTGATGGCGCGATCGAGTTGGTCGAGTTTGCCGGCGAAGAAATGGTCGGCGTCCGGCACCACGACAAGGCGCTTTTCTCCAGCGAGTGACGCCACCAACGTCTCGACCTTCTCCGCGGCACCGAATTGGTCATTCGAGCCATGCACGAATAACTTCGGCTTCGCGCAGCTCTTTAAATAAGAAAAGTCTACGTTATTCACCGGCGCGCCGAGCCCGATCAGCTCCGCAACCCGCTCATCCGTGCAGCCGACTTGCAAGCCCACCCAACAACCGAAACTGAAGCCCGCCAGCAGCAACGGCACGCCCGGAAACTCCCCGGCAAGGAAATCGAGCGCCGCGCGGACGTCTTCTTGTTCACCGTCGCCGCGATCGTGCGTGCCTGCGCTCGATCCCGCACCGCGAAAATTGAAACGCAGAACCCCCAGGCCCAGCCCATCCAACGATTTCGCCGTTTGGTAGACGACTTTGTTGTGCATCGTGCCACCAAAGAGCGGGTGTGGATGGCAGACGAGCGCGGCCAACGGTGGTGGCGCGCTCGAAGTTGGCTTCCACAAAATGGCCTCAAGACGCCCCGCGGGACCTTCGAGGAACACATTGCGAGACTCGTGAGCGATGGTCATAGCCCTGCGCCAAAAGCAGCAAAGTGTATCGCAACGCGGAAGAAAGTCCGAATCGCGCTTCGAGAGCCCGCAACGTTACTGGACGCGACGGATGCTTACGGCTAGAGCGGAACTCCCCGACACCGGCTCGACGCGGACGACGACGCAATGAGATTCGCCGGCAGAAGGCCACGGAGAAAAAGCGGAAGCTTCGAAAGAGACCAGCAAATACTCGCCGGGCTGGTACTCACGGCTGCTGAGAAACAGCAGGCCTTCCGCGGAAACGTCCACGGTCATCGCCTCTTCAAACCACGGGACGTCTTCTGGGCGCACATGAATCGGCAGAGCCAGCCCGCGCCGTGGGCTGGCACGACGCTCAGGGTGCGGCAAGTGCCCGTTGCCATTCGCGGCCGCGTGTGGCGCCACTTCAAAGTGCAGAGCAGCCGCCGGTTGTGGGCATACATCGGCATTCCGCACCGCATGGCCGGGTGCGAATTCTCCCGCGCGTTTGGATCGAACGACTCTCGCAAGAACCTCCGGCTGGCCATCCCGGAGCGACGCATCGTAAGGAAACGTGACCCACAGGGACACGCCCGTGGCGTGGAACTCCTCGCACGGAACAAGCATCCCGCCACGAGAAACGTTCAACGTTTCGCAAAGCTCGGTTTTCTGGCCGAAGGGACCCGTCCAGCGAAGACGAGCGGGCAGCCGGAGCCGGGCGCGATGATGCTCGCGTCTGTCCATAACCCACAACATTACGTCCGTGTTACGGCAGAATAATTCCGCCCCTGCAGCCTGGTTGCGCAAACTGATAAGGCCCCGTACTAGGACAAAAATGCTGATTTTTCGCATTGCAACTTGGCCGGGGCAATGTTAGCTTTCCATTAATTTCTAATAGAGCAGGGGGTTCGATGGCTGACGGTTCGGAACGCCGAATAGCCCGGCGATTCACGATGAGCCTTCCGTTGCGCGTGCTTCCGAGCGAGCCGCTTAGCTCTGAATTCCGTACGCAGACCAGGGACGTCAGTTACCAGGGCCTGTACTTCCTCGCCGAAGCAAACTTCGAAGTTGGCAGCGAGATTGAGTTTGTCCTTACCTTGCCGCAACAAGTCTCGCAGACCGGCGACGTCGACATCCGCTGCCGGGGCCAGATCGTCCGCGTGGAAGCCACCTCAAACGGGCGAATGGGCGTCGCGGCAAAAATAGAACGCTACGAGTTCCTGCCCGCCGCGGCGTCAGCCGCCTGAGATCCTTCTACTTTTCTTCCATCGATGAGCATTGGCTCGCCGTCCTGCGGGCGAGTATGATGCCTTTGAGAATCGTTTCCGCCGGGGAGAACCCATGTACCACTACGACGCCAAAACTGCGCTGGAAGAATTGCAGGAAGAGGCGCTCTTGCCGCATCCCGTGAAGCTCCGAGACATGATCCTGCGGATACAACTGGGGCCAAAAGAGGCCCAGTCCATGAATCAGGAATTCCAGGATTATCTGACGCGCTTCGGCGAGATGCAGCGCGTCGCGCGGGGCATCCTCGAGAAGCTCGCCGCCGGACATCCCAAGTCTTCATGAGCATCTCCGCCCGCAAGGACGCACTCCGCGCATGAAGTCACAACCCCGTGTGCTGTTGCTGTCCGCCTCCTCCGGCGCGGGACACGTTCGCGCGGCGCAAGCCCTCGAAAAAGCATTTTCCGCGCGCGGAGATTGCGTCGTCGAGCATATCGATGCGATCAACTACGTCAGCAAACTCTTCCAGCGCGTCTACGACAAGGCTTACATCGCGATGGTGCGGCGGGCGCCGGAGCTGATGGGCGCGCTCTATGACCGCACCGATCAACCCTGGAAGCATCCGCGGGGCCGCCTGGCGATGGACCGGCTGAACACGCAACCGATGATCCGCATGCTGAAACGCATGCAGCCGGACCTGTGCGTGGCGACGCATTTTCTTCCCGCCGAGATCATCGCGTGGTTGATCGCCAAGAAGAAGCTGCGTGCGCGCAACGCCATCGTCGTGACGGACTACGACGTGCACGCATTGTGGCTCTGCCGCAACGTGGACCGCTACTACGTCGCGCTCGAAGAATCCGCCGAGTATATGGCCAGCATCGGCGTGCCGCGCGACAAGCTGCGCGTGACCGGCATTCCCGTCGATCCACTTTTTGCCAGCCCTGTGGATCGCATTGCCGTGCGCAAACGCTTCGGACTCGACCCTGATGCGACCACCGTGCTCGTGTCCGCGGGCGGTGAAGGTGTCGGACCCATCGAGCAGTTGGTGCGGAATCTGCTGGCCATGCAGAGGCCGTGGCAAATCGTGGCCATCGCGGGAAAGTCGGAGAAGACGCGGCGCCGCTTGGAAGAACTATCGCGGCAAGCTGGAAAGCTTCCCGGTGGCGCGCCGCGGCTCTGCGCCGTGGGCTTCACCACCGAAATGGATCAGTACATGGCTGCCGCGGATTTGCTGGTCGGCAAAGCCGGCGGATTGACCACCTCGGAAGCGCTCGCGCGGGCCCTCCCGATCGCGCTCGTCGAACCCATCCCCGGGCAGGAAGAACGCAACGCCGATCATTTGCTCGAAGCAGGGGCCGCGATTCGCTGCAACAACCTCCCCGCTGCGGCGTGGAAGATCGCGACGCTGCTGGACGATCCGGCGCGGCTCCGACGGATGCAAGAGGCAGCGCGCGCCATGGCCCGGCCCGCCGCCGCAGCAACCATCGCCGAAGATGCACTGACGCTGGTAGACTGACGGAGCCCGCACAGGCTTGCGGGCCTACGGATTTCAATGCGACGCCACACGCTCATGATCGACGCCGACGACACCCTCTGGGAGAACAACGTCTTTTTCGAGAAGCTGATTGACGATTTCATCAGTCTGGTGGAGTCTTGCGGCTATACGCGCGCTTACGTGCGGCACATCCTCAACGAAACCGAGCGCAAAAATATCCGGCAATACGGCTACGGCGTGCGCAGCTTTGGCCGCTCGCTGGAAGAGACCTATCTCAAGCTGGCGGAGCAGATGGTGCGGCGCGAGATCTTGGCGCAGATTCATGACCGCGTGGTCGAGTTGGAGCGCACGCCGCCGAAGATTCTGGATGGCGTGCCGGAGACGCTGGCGTATCTCACGGAGCGGCACCGCCTGATTCTTTTTACCAAGGGCGAGCCGGCGGAGCAGGCAGCCAAGGTCGAGCGCTCCGGTTTGCAGGGCTTCTTCGAATTCATCGAAATTGTTAACGAGAAAGATCCGGAAACCTACGGCGCTTTGGTACACAAGCACAAGATCGTGAAGACACACGGCTGGATGATCGGCAACAGCCCGCGTAGCGATATCAACCCGGCGATGAAGATCGGCCTGAACGCGGTGTACATCCCGCACCAGCACACCTGGCAGCTCGAACACGAGCCGGTGGTCGCGGGCTCAGGGAAACTGGTGATCTTGCCGGCGTTTCGCGAGCTCCGCGGCCACTTCTAGAGAGATCAGACCTTTCCAAATTGGACGTTGTACCCGCGCGGGCGCGCGCTAAAAATGTGGGCTTCTAGTTCACGCAGGAGAATCCCATGGCTACCGCGACGACTTCCCCAACAACCGACTGGCGGCAGGAATGGTTCGAGAACGAAGAGGCCACCTACCTGAACATGGCGGGGCAAAGCCCCATGCCCAAGGTGTCTTTCCGGGCGCTGCAAGCCTCGCTGGAGTGGAAAAAATTTCCGCAGCGCATACCGGATTCCGCGTTCTTCGACGTGCCCAACCGGGTTCGTGCGTCGATCGCGAAGCTGATTAACGGCAAGCCGGAGGAAATCGCGCTGACGACTGGTGCGAGCACGGGAATCTCCGCCGTGGCGTACGGATTGAACTGGAAGCCGGGCGACGAAATCATTACGGCGAGCGGCGAATTTCCGCTGCAATACACAACGTGGAAGCCGCTGGAAGCGCGCGAAGGCGTGAAGATGAAGGTGGTTTCGCCGCGCGAACGATTTATTGCCGCGGATGATTTCATCGCGGCGCTGACGCCGAAGACGCGGCTCGTGTCGGTGAGCATGGTGCGGTTCGATAACGGCGTTCTGCTGGATGCGGCGCGTCTTGCCGCGGCGTGCCGCGCGCAAGGAACGCTGCTGTTGCTGGACGTGAGCCAGTGCTGCGGTGGGCTGCCAATGGACGTGACCACGCTGGGCGCGGACTTTCTCATCTGCGCGGGATATAAGTGGCTGCTCGGTCCGTTTGGAACCGGTTTTTTCTGGGCGAAGAGTGAGCACATCGCGAACATGCGTCCCGGGCCGTTCTACTGGATGGCTGCCGAAGGCGTGGAGAACTTCTCGGCGCTCAACTTCGCCGATCCCAAGCCGTCGCGGGCTGCGCGGCGCTGGGACGTGGCGGAAACCGCCAACTACTTCAACCTCGCGGCGCTGGATGCGTCGATCGAATTCGTTTTGCGCGCGGGACCCGAAACCGTGCTGACGCACAACCACAAACTGATCGACTTTATGTACGAGCGGCTGCCGAAGGACCGCTGCATTCCGGCCAGCCCGCTGGACGCAGCGCAGCGCGGGCCGTACGGCTGCTTCGCGGCGCGCACGCCGGAAAAAACCGCTGCGCTGTATGAACGGCTCCGCAAAGAAAATATCGTGGTGAGCTTGCGCGAAGGAAACATCCGGGTTTCGCCGCACCTCTACAACACCGAGCGAGACATCGACCGCTTGATCTCCGTGGTTACAGCGTGACGCAGCAAGACGCGTGGCCCCGAATTGCAGTCGTGGGTGCCGGCGCCGTCGGCGGATATTTTGGCGGGATGCTGGCGCGTGCGGGCGCGCCGGTGGTGATGATCGGCAGACCGGCGTTTGTCGAAGCCGTGAAGAAAGACGGGCTGCTGCTGGACACCCTGCAGTTCAAGGAAAGCGTGCGAGTCGAAGCCGCAACGGAACTGGACGCGGCGCGAGGCGCTGAAGTTGTTCTTTTTTGCGTGAAGACGACCGATACGGCATCGACCGCGCGTGCGCTCGCGCCTTTGCTTTCTGAAAACGCGATCGTCGCGAGCCTGCAAAACGGTGTCGACAACGTGGAGCAAATTCGCGCCGCGTCGAGCATCGACGCGCTCGGCGCGGTCGTGTACGTGGCGGCCTCCGTGCCGCAGCCTGGCAATGTAAAACATGTCGGCCGCGGAGATCTCGTCGTCGGTCCTCGTAATGTTCGCAGCGAACGTTTCGCGGCTCTTTTTGAACGCGCGAAGGTGCCTTGCCGGATATCGGACAACATCGAAGGCGAACTGTGGACGAAGCTGACCTGGAACTGCGCGCTAAACGCCATTTCGGCGCTCGGCCGCGCGAAATACGGGCTCATCGCCGCGAGCGACGACGCCCGGAAGGTAGTCGAGACCGTGGTGTACGAGGTGCTTGCCGTGGCGCGTGCTGCGAAAATTCAGCCGCCGGGCCTCGAAGATCCGAAAGCCGCCTTGGCCGGGGCGTTCAAGATCGCCACGCAAATGGCGGATGCGCTGTCTTCCACGGGTCAAGACATGCTGCGGGGCAAACGCACCGAGATCGACTCGCTGAACGGCTACATTTCGCGCCGCGGGGCCGAGCTCGGCGTGCCCACGCCGGTCAATCACGCGCTCTACGCGCTGGTAAAGCTCGCCGAAGGCCGCTCGTAATTTACTGCGCCACGGGCACACGAAACGGAATGTGTACGATGGCCTCAAGCTCAACCGGCGTGCCCTGCTTCGCGGCGGGGCGGAATTTCCACTGGCTTAGTGCTTCCATGGCATTGGCATCGAGCTGTTCGTCGATTCCGTGCACCAACTGAATACCATCCACGGAACCATCGACTCGAATTATCGCGTAGAGCACGACTTCGCCTTCCACCCGCTCGCCGATCAGAGACTGCGGATATTTGGGATCGACCTTCTTCATGGTTGCGGGCCCGGTCAAGTCGGATGATGTAACATGCGGTCCGTCGGGATTCGAGCGCAGCTCCGAGAAATTCAAGATCCAACTGCCCGTCGAACTGTTGAGATTGGGCATGTTGACGTTCATGGTGTAGACGCGCTTGGTGGCAAAGATCTGCTCCGCCTTCGCGCCCGGCGGAAGCGCGGCAAAATTCGGCGGGCCGGTCCTTTCGGGAACGTCGTCACTGGTCACACGCGGGTCCGGCCGCAAGATCAGCTTACGTGGTGGGGGCGCGCTCATCTTTGCGGCGCCGCCCAGTCCAGAAACACCATTTCCAGCGGGCGGGTTGCCGCCGCTGATGCTTATGCCGATCGAGCTCTTTCCCTCGCCGCCAGGCGTTCCCGATCCACCGCTGCTGGTCGCAGTACCGGCGCTGCGCGGTGCGCCGGGCTGCTTTCCTTCTGGCGAGATGGAGACTCGTGCCGCGAGATTGCCTTGCGGGGGCTGCACCGGAGCCAAAGGACCAGGTGTCGCGGACAGCGCGATAAGCGCGTTCGCGCTGCCGTTGGCGGCGGTCAGTTGCGTTGAGCCGACCTCCGGCGCGGGCGCGGCATCTCCGTTTTGCGCGCGCGGGGCTACCCGCGGGGCCGCACCAGCGTTGATTTGCAGCCTCGGCCGCTCCGGCATGCTCAGAGTCGTCAGCAGGCTAATGTCTGCCGCCCTTTGCTCCGCATTCTGGACGTCCGGCAGGGGAGTAGAAACCACAGCCTTGATGCGGCGCGCGCGCGGGCGGAGCTTTTTCAGTGTTTCCTCGCTGATCAGCAAGCGCGGCCGCGCCGGAGCAGCTGCCTGCTGAAACTGCACGATGTTCGGCAAGTTCGGAAGGAGTTTCGGAGGCTCGAACGGCGCTGCCGGATTGATCAGCGTTTGCCGCGGATGCGTCGGGTGCACCGGGTCGGTAAAGATGCGCTGCCGCGGGTGAAACGCGTCCGCGCCCTGTGGCGGCAGGGGCTTGTTCGGCTCGCCGCGCAGACTGGGCTTGGCCTTTTGACGTGGAATGTTCACCAGCGGAAGGTCGTTGATCGGCCCAGACCAGGTGAGCTCGACATCTTGGGGTGCCGCATTCCTGCGCGGGGTCAGAAAAACGTTTGGAAAAGGCATGGCGACAAACACGATGTGCCACAGCGCGGCGGCCAGCACGGCGCGGCGCGGGATGCGGCCCTCGACCCAGCAATCCTTGAAGAAATTGCCGCTGGCGAAATCCTTGGCGGCGCCGCGGGTGAAGAGGGCGCGCACGCTGCTGCCAAAGCCTTGGTGGAAGGCTCCCCAGGACACTTCGAGCTGAGGTCCCGCAGGATGGCCGGGCAGGTTTTCTAGGGACACCGAGGGTGCCGTGGTTTGGCCAAGCAGGTTGAGAGCGCCTTGAAAATGATCCGATGCCATCTAGCCAACAATTCCCGGTACGATCCTAGGGTGCTGGATTGAGGTCGTTAGGTCAACCCTGGAAGCGAAGAGCCCGCCGGTTTGTGGCTTGGGTGAGGAAAAGCCGGCTAGCGGCAAATATTCGATCAAGCAGAGGACAGCGGTTGGTTGCGGAAAAAGGTGAGGGCGGCGTCGCCTTGCTTCAAGACCCGGGTTCGATGGAGATTGCCGATGTCCTCGGGTAACTGGAAGGTGCGGCGATGCTCGGCGATTACGATGGAGGCCGGTGCGAGAAGCGGCACCGCGCCTAAGAACCGAAGTACGCGTGCGTAGTCTTCCTCCGCGGCGTAGGGCGGATCGATAAAGACAAAATCAAAGGGTGGGTCGCCGGGTTTGCGCTTGGCCACGAGTTTCTCCAGGCCGCGTAGGGCGTCTACGGGGAGTACTAGCGTGCCGGTGCGGACGCCGAGCGATTCGAGATTACGGCGGATGAGAGCGGCGGCGGGCGCGTGATTTTCGATGAAGACGACTTCGATGGCGTCGCGGCTTAGCGCTTCGATGCCGACGGCGCCGGTGCCGGCGAAGAGGTCGAGGAAGCGTGAGCCGGCTACGGCGGGGCCAAGGACATTGAAGAGCGTTTCGCGCAGGCGATCGCTCGTGGGGCGAAGCGCGAGGCCTTTGAGGCTCTTCAGGATACGGCTTCGGTAGATTCCGGCGATGACGCGCATAGGATCGCAATCCTTCAAACCCAAGATGGCGAGCTAAACTCGCCGCTACAAAAGCGGGCCGGCCTGCGGCGACAAAACTAAGCAACGGACTAGACCGCTCAGCCTACGCGGGCGAGATGATAGCGGCGTTGCCATTCGCCGGGCAGCCCGCGAAGCAGGCGCTGCAGCGCGGGAGACTGCGCGGAATCGTCGGCGAGAGCGAAGGCTTCACGGCGCGCTAGCTCCAGGAATTCGCGGTCGCGGAGCGGGTTGGCAACATGAAAGCCCATTTCGCCGGACTGGCGCGTGCCGAAAAATTCGCCGGGGCCGCGAAGGAGCAAGTCGGTTTCCGCGATTTCGAAACCGTTGCAGGTGCGCACCATGGTTTCGAGACGGGCACGCGCTTCGTCGGTCATGCGCACGGGCCCGACCAAGATGCAGTGGGACTTCGCGGCGCCGCGACCGATGCGTCCGCGAAGCTGGTGAAGCTGCGAGAGACCGAAGCGCTCGGCGTGCTCGATGACCATTACGGTGGCGTTGGGGACGTCCACGCCGACTTCGACGACCGTGGTGGCGACGAGAATCTGTGCTTCATTTTTGCGGAAGCGCTGCATGACCTCTTCTTTTTCTTCGCTGGAAAGACGCCCGTGCAGCAGGCCGAGCCGTAGCTTGGGAAAAACTTCCCTCGACAGCCGCTCGTACTCTTCCATCGCGGCTTTGAGCTCCAGCTTGGACTCCTCGATCACCGGATACACGATGAACGCCTGATGTCCGGCTTCGACTTCGCGGCGGACACCTCCCCAAACGCCGTTCAGATGCGGCTCGCTCGTCAGATGGGTTTCGATCGGCGTGCGGCCGGGAGGCAGCTCATCGAGAATCGAAACGTCCAGATCGCCGTAGAGGGTGAGCGAAAGCGTGCGCGGAATCGGCGTAGCTGTAAGCACCAGAACGTGCGGGGCATGCCCGTGCGACGCAGCTTTGTCCATCAGGCGCTTGCGCTGGAGCACGCCAAAGCGGTGTTGTTCATCAATAGCCACGAAGCCCAGCCGCGCGAATTGCACGTTGTCTTCAATGAGCGCGTGCGTGCCGACGGCGAGTTGTGCTTCGCCGGAGCGAATGCGCTCGAGCGCGGCAGCCTTTTCCGCCGACTTGAGGCCGCTGATGAGCAGCTCGACGCGATATCCTCCAGGCTCCAGAATCCGGCGCGCGGAGAGGAAGTGCTGCACGGCGAGAATTTCGGTGGGCGCCATGACCGCCGCCTGGCAACCCGCGTCCAGCGCGGCGAGGCAGGCGATCGCGGCGACGATGGTCTTGCCGCTGCCGACGTCGCCCTGCAGCAGACGCTGCATCGGGTGCGGCTGCGCGAGGTCACGCAGGATTTCCGCCATGGCGCGGCTCTGCGCGCGGGTCAGGCGGAACGGCAGCTTGCCCAGAAAGCGCCTGAGCAACGGCCCGCTCGAAGACAGGGCTATCGCGTTTCGGCCGCGGCGCGCGCGGTACGCCATGCGCATCGAAAGCTGTT
>JBGOVR010000111.1:0-16337 GCA_041478205.1 Candidatus Acidiferrum sp. | reverse complement strand
TCGACGCTCCGCAGGGCTGCCGTCTCGTCAGCTTCGGCATCCTCACGCCGGACCCGCAAGAACTCGTCAATGCACTCCGCCTTCTCGAACTGGACACACCCGTCGAGCGCAGCGACAAAGCGCAGCTGCGCGCCCACATCGTCGGCCCAAAAGGCCAATTCGAGGTGACCTCTTGACCGCCGCAAGCGCCCTGCCTCCGCGCGCCTGGCTCCGCACATCAAACCCTTGTAGAAGGACTGCGGCCGCGTGCTATACTGCGAAGCCCGTCCAGAGTTGCTTTTGAGCCATGCGGACTGGGGTCTTGAGCGTTTCGGGGTGAAGCGCAATTTGTAGATTCGGGGCCGTCCTCGGCGAACCGGGGTTACCAGGCACCTTTCATCAATTAGGGGGAATTATCGCAGAACGTAACTTCCGGCAGAGCGACCGCACCCGCGTCAATGAGCGGATCCGGGCGCGCGAAGTCCGGGTGATTGATGAAGAAGGCGGCCAGCTTGGCGTCATGCAGCCGTTTGAAGCGGTCAAGATGGCGCGCGAACGGGGACTCGACCTGGTGGAAATCTCGCCGACGGCAGATCCGCCGGTTTGCAAGATCACCGATTACGGTAAATTTCTTTACCAGCAGAACAAGAAAGCCCACGAGCAGCGCAAGAGCAGCCGCGGCTCGCAGCTCAAGGAAGTAAAGTTCCGGCCCAACACCGCGGAGCACGATTATCAGGTTCGCAAGAACCAGATCATCCGTTTCCTCGGCGAAGGCCACAAAGTGCGCGCCATGATTTTCCATCGCGGCCGCGAAATGGCGCACCAGGAAGTTGGCCGCGCGAAAATGACGCGCCTGCTCGGCGAAATCGGCGAACACGGACAAATCGAGACGATGCCCCGCATGGAAGGCAACGTCTTGGTGGCTCTGCTGGCCCCGAAGAAGGGCGCTCCGGTCGCAAAGCCCGTTTCGCAACCGGCGGCTCAACAAGCGCAATAAGTTTTTGTGGCGGCAGACTTTCGTCTGCCGGCGTTGGGGCAACAACCCAGGCGCAAATATTTCTGTAGCAACGGGCCCTGGCCCGCGTGGAGAGGATTTAAGCAATGCCAAGAAACAGATCAAAGCCCAAGATGAAACTGAAAACGCACCGCGGCGCCGCCAAGCGCTTTAAGGTCACCGCGACCGGCAAAATTCTCCGCATGCATTCCGGCAAGCGGCACCTGCTCGGCACCAAAAAGCCCGGCCGCATGCGCAAGCTGAAAAAGCTGACCCTGGTGAACAAGACCGACGCGCGAAACGTGAAGCTGATGCTTCCCTACGCGTAGGAGCGCGGCATGCTGCGCCCCATTTGGCGCATACTGTCGAATTGCCAAAGGTTTTGCTTTTTAGATTTTCAACTTCAGCCGCACCGAAGTTGATTTGTAACACCGCGGGGCGCAAGCCCCGCGAAATCGTGCCAGGCAGCGCTTCACGGGTGCCTGCCGGCCGATCAGCCGCACTGGATTTTTTGTGTCGTCGCAAACGATCCGCGGCAAACGTAGGCGCCGGGCTTTAGCCCGGCGAGTCCGCGTTTAGCGGACAACCTCTCAGGTGCAACCGTAACGCGGTCGCACCGCAGGCGCTACATCGCATCACCCCGGAGACAAACCCGTTGCGCGACGCGCCCGCATCACCTACGCGTCGCCGCACCCTGTTTGTCTCCCGAAAATAGTGCGAGCACACCTGTAGCGCAGGGCGGAGTCTTCGCAGCCCTGCGGCTTTTCCGGTGAAGACCCGCACGAAAGGTGACGCCGTACCGTCACCCAAACAAAGGAGAAACCCATGGCACGCGTAAAACGCGGCACAAAACGCCGAGCCCGGCGTAAGAAGTACCTCAAGCGCACCAAAGGCTTCTTTCTAACAAAAAGCAAGCTCTACCAATCCGCCCAGGAAGCCGCCAATCGCGCCGATCGCTACGCCAAGCGCGACCGCCGCGTAAAGAAGCGCCAATATCGCCGCCTGTGGATTCAGCGCGTCGGCGCCGCCGCCCGCCTGAACGGCCTCACCTACGGCCAACTCATTCACGGCCTCAAGGCCGCCGGCGTCTCCCTCGATCGCAAGGTCCTGGCCGATATCGCGGTAAAAGACGCCGCAGCCTTCACGAGCCTAGCCGCCACAGCCAAGGCCGCCGCTCCGCCGCAGCAAAAGAAAAAGGCGTAGCGGCTGTATTCTTACCTGTGCACCGCGAACGCTTGTAGCGCAGGGCGGAGTCTGCGCAGCCCTGCGGCCTTTTCGATTGGGCGCGAGACAATCTCTTTGTAGGGGCGGGGCTTGCTCCGCCCCACACTGCGTCTTGGCTTCGACTGAGCCGTGATACTTTTCTTGTAGGGGCGCAGCACCGCTGCGCCCCATCTCGGCACCGAGTCAGCTACATGAGCTCCTCTGAAAACAAACCGGCCCACAAACTCGCCGATCTCGGCGTAACGCAGCCGCACGAGATCCCGCCGCTCTTCGCCGAGATCCGCGCGCGCTTTGACGCCGACGCCTCCGCAGCGCACGATGAGTTTTCCTGGAAACAATTCCGCGACGCCTGGCTAGGCCGCAAATCCGGCGTTCTAACCCAAGTCACAGACAACTGGCTGAAGCCGTCGCCTCCTGAACTCAAGCGTGCCGTGGGTGCCGCGCTAAACGAACTACGCGCCCACGTAGAAGCAAAGATCGAAGCCCGCCGCGCCGCGATCGAAGCCGGCACAGACGAAGCCGCCCTGACCCGCGAGCGCATAGACCTCTCTCTCCCGGGCGCAATCCGCCCCATCGGCTCTCATCACCTCATCCGCCAGGTCTTTCAGCAAATCGAAGACATCTTCGTCTCCATCGGCTTCTCCGTCGTCGAAGGCCCCGAAATCGAAACGCCCTACTACAATTTCGAAGCCCTCAACATTCCCGAATTCCATCCCGTCCGCGACGACATGGACACCTTTTATCTCGATCTGCCCCCCTCGTCCGACGGAAAGACCGCCACGACTCCGCTCCTCCTGCGCACCCACACTTCGCCCATGCAAATTCGCACCATGGAAAAGCGCCAGCCTCCCGTCCGCGTCATCGTCCCCGGCAAGGTCTATCGCCGCGACAATCCCGACGCCACGCACTCCTTCATCTTCCATCAAGTCGAAGGCCTCGCCGTCGATACCGACATCACCTTTTGCGATTTCACCGGAACGATCGAGTATTTCGTCAAACAGTTCTTTGGCCCCGGCGTGAAGACTCGCTTTCGTCCCAGCTATTTCCCCTTCACCGAGCCATCCGTCGAATTCGACGTCTCTTGCATCTTTTGCGGCGGCAGCGGCACCTCGGCCGCCGGCGGCACTTGCTCCAAGTGCAAGGGCGCGGGCTGGATCGAGCTGTTTGGCGCCGGCATGGTCGATCCCGCGGTCTACGGCTTCGTGAAATACGACCCGAAAAAAGTCAGCGGCTTCGCCTTCGGCATGGGCATCGACCGTCTCGCCATGCTCAAATACGGCATCGACGACATCCAAGTTTTTTTTCAAAACGACGTTCGCTTCTTGCGCCAATTCTCATGAGCGCCACTCTCCTAAATCCGTCATCCCGAGCGAAGCCGCGAGACCGAGGCTTGATGTTCAACGCACCGAGGTCATCGGGATACGCCGCGATTTCTCCGTGCCCTCTCTGCTCTTCTCTCTGTGCCCTCTGTGTTAAATCTTCTTCTGCGCAGGGGTCAGCGAGTCTTTGCTGCAACGACGGAGCTTCGCCCGAGCCACAATGACCTTCACTGACGCCAAACAACGCTTCTCCAATCGCGTAGCCGATTACGTGCGCTATCGCCCCGGATACCCTGCGGAGGTGCTCACTCTCCTGCGCAGCGAATGCGGTCTGCGCCCGGGACACGTGATCGCTGACATCGGTTCCGGCACAGGCTTCTTGAGCGAGATCTTTCTGAAGAGCGGCAATCGCGTCTACGGCATCGAGCCCAACGAGGCCATGCGCCAGGCCGGCGAAGAATATCTCGCCTCGTACGATAGCTTCGTCAGCGTGAACGGATCAGCGGAAGCCACCACGCTCGACGATGCCAGCGTCGATTTCGTCACCGCGGGACAAGCTTTCCACTGGTTCGAACCAGACGCCGCCCGCCGCGAATTCCGGCGCATCCTGAAACCCAACGGCTGGATCGTCGTGCTCTGGAACGACCGCCAAATGGATACACCTTTCGCCAGCGCCTACGAAGAGCTCCTCGTGAAGTACGGCACGGATTACACCCGCGTGCGCGAAGCCTACCCAGAGACCCACGTGATTCGCGATTTCTTTGGCGCCGGAAGCTTCACGCAGCGCAGCCTGCCGAACGCGCAGATTCTTGACTGGGACGGTCTCGCCGGCCGCCTGCGCAGCAGTTCCTACGCCCCGCAAGAGGGCCACGCGAACTACGCCCCGATGATGGCGCAGCTCGAAGAATTGTTTCGCGACAATCAGGCGAATCGCCACGTGCGAATGGAATACGCCACGCATTTTTATTTCGGCCGTTTGGCAAAACAGGAATAACGCATGAAGGTCGTCTGCAACTGGCTGAAGGATTTCGTCGACGTCACCGCGCCGCCGGACGAGCTCGCCTCGCGCCTCGCGCTGTCCGGAACGAACATCGGCGGCATCGAAAAAGGACCGCACGGCGCGGTGATCGACGCCGAGGTCTCCTCGAATCGTCCGGATTGCCTCGGGCACTACGGCATTGCTCGCGAGGTCAGCGCCATTTACAAACTCCCGCTAAGGCATGCCGTGCCGAAGCCCGCCGAGGGCGCCGTGAAAGCCAGCGACGCCATCAAGGTTGAAATTCAAGCGCCGGAACTTTGCGGACGTTTCACGGCGCGCGTCATTCGCGGCGTAAAGATCCAGCCCTCGCCTACATGGCTGCGGGAGCGCCTGGAAGCCTCCGGCGTCGCCAGCATCAACAACGTTGTCGACGTCTCGAACTACGTGATGCTCGAGCTCGGCCACGCTCTTCACGCGTTTGACTACGACACCGTGCGCGATCGTCGCATCGTCGTGCGGAAAGCTAAACCAGCGGACCCGTCCGGTAAGAACGCACCAGAAAAGATAAAAACGCTCGACGGCATCGAGCGCATTCTCGATCCCGGCATCTGCATGATCTCCGATGGCGACGGTTCCCGCGCCGTCGGCATCGGCGGCATCATGGGCGGCGCGGAAACGGAAATTTCGTTTTCCACGAAAAACGTGCTGATCGAGTGCGCCTGGTTCGATCCCATTGCCATTCGCCGCGCCACGCGCCTTCTGAAATTGCACACCGAAGCTTCCACGCGCTTTGGCCGCGGCGCCGACCCCGAAATGGCGGAGCTGGCCTCGCGTCGCTGCGCCGAGCTGATCCTGCAGGTTGCAGGCGGCGAGTTGCTCGCCGGCGTGGTCGACGTCTATCCGGGAAAGCGCACGCCAAAGAAAATTCGTCTGACCCGTGCGGAAATTCTTCGCGTCATGGGCGCCGACGTTCCCGATAGAGAGGTTGAAGCGAGCCTCAGCGCCCTCGGCTTTTCTCCCGTGCGCGTGGACCAAAACCGTGGCGCGGCGGAATCGCTGCTGGCCGCGTGGGAATGCAGCCAACCCTCGTGGCGCGCGGAAGTCGAGCGCGAAATCGATCTGATCGAAGAAGTGGCGCGCATTTATGGCCTGGATAAATTTCCGCCGCGACTGCCCGCGGCACGCCAGGGTGCGGCACGCCTGCCGCACTACGAAGCCGAAACGCGCGTCCGCGAGCGGCTCATCGGCCTTGGCTACCGCGAGATTCTCACGATTCCACACGTAGCCGAGGAACGCGACGCGTTGTTCCGGCCGGCGGATGCGCAAACCGCGCGGCTGGCGAATCCTCTCTCCGAAGAAGCCAGCGTGCTGCGCTCGACCGGCATCGTTACCATGGCTGCCGCGCTGGAGTGGAACCTCAACCACGGCCAGCGCAACGTACGCCTATTCGAGATCGGCAGCCACTATCGCCTGAAGGGAACCGCGTCGGTAGAAACCCGCATGCTGACCATCGGCGCGACCGGCGAAGCCCGCGAAAAAGATCTTTACGACGCGGCGCGCGATTATTCTTTCGCCGATTTAAAAGGCGACATCGATGCGGTTGGCCTCCTTGCCGGCCACTTCTCTTGGCAAGACGGCGGAGCAGACTGGCTGCACGCGGCACGGCGCGGCCGCGTTCTCCTCGGAAGCGAAGTAATCGGCGAGGCCGGGCAGCTTGCGCGGCGCGTGGCGGAGCGGCTCAAGTTGCGGCAAGAAGTGTTTCTCGCCGAGTTGCGGCTCGAGCCGGTGTACGCCGCCATTCGCGCCCTGAAGGACTCCCGCCGATATCAGGCGCTGCCGCGTTTCCCCGCGGTCGAGAGAGACTTTTCGTTATTGCTGGCCGATGGCACGCACTTCTCGGACGTTGGCCATGCAATTCGCTCGCTGAACATTGGTGAAATCGTATCGATCGAAGCCACGGATCTTTTCCGCGGCAAGAACGTGCCCGCCGGAAAATATTCGCTGCTCGTGCGCGTAACCTTCCAAAGCCGCGAAGCAACGCTCACGGACGTGCAAATCACGGACTTCTCCGCTCGCATCGTTGCGGCATTCGAAAAGCAGCTCGGCGCCCAGCTCCGCGCGAGTTGAATCAGGCTACCTTCATTTTCCTGCTCAAATATCGCTTGGGGGTCTGGTAGAGTACGCGATATTTTGGGCTGACGGGCAGCACGGGAATAACCACCCAAAGCCATTTGCGCATCACTTTGGAATTGCAGCGCGAGCAAGGCTGCGCTCCCCAAGCCATCAAGCGCGTACCCAAGACGAAATTGACAGTGAACGTACCGCCAGCGCCTTCTTGCGTGGTTTCGGCGGCGCATTGCTCGCAAAAACCAGGGTGCGCGGCAAATTGGCGGCACTGGTTGGAACAAAAGCGCGCCTCTCCTTCTTTCCCGCCGCCCAGCAACGTTCCGGCGCAGTTGGCGCATTTCCCAAAAATAGCCATGACCTGCCCTCCATCGCCTGCAATAAGGAAACGAATAGCACGGGTGCAGTCCGAGAGGCTTCGGGAACAAGCGCGGCTTTGTCCGTTGTGGTATTGTGCCGATGAGCACACCAGAGGTGCGCCGTGAGCGGGCCGGTTAAAGTACAAATCTTTGGCCAGACGTACTCCATCGCGGGAGATTTGGACCCGGCGTACGTACAGAAGCTGGCCACGTTCGTGGACGAAAAGATGCACGCGATTGCCGACGCGACGCACACCATCGACACGCAGAAGGTCGCAGTCCTTGCGGCGCTGGCAATTGCCGACGAATGGAACGGCATTCAGGACGAACTGCACACCGCCCAGAAGGGCCGCGGCGAACACAACGAATTGCTACGCGAACAAGCCGAGCGCTGCCTGACACTCGTCGAGCGCGCCCTCAAGCAAACCGCGTAAGCAGCGCTTCTTCTGTCCGAACAATCCATCTTGTAAAAGTTACAGTTGATTTATCTTCTCCTCGAAACAAAAAAGGATTTCTCGCTTCGCTCAGAATGACGTCGCGCGGGTTAGCGTAAGCGGCTCATTGGCTCCACTTCGTCGGGGTGCGGTCCCAGCGGTGCTTGCGTAGCTCGGCGTGGAGCTGGGCGGGGAGCGGTCCGCGGTCGCTTGCCGCTAGATTTGCTTCGACGTGGCGGCGTTTGCGCATGCCGGGGATGATGGTGCCGACGTCCTTGTTGTTGAGGATGAAGCGCAGGGCCATATCGGGCAGGGTGAGGCCGTCGCGGAGCAACGGTTTCAGCACATCGGCGTGGGCGACACTGGACTTGAGATTTTCAGCGACGAAATAGGTGTTGCGCCAGTCGCCCTGGGGCCACTTGCTGTCGACCGTGAGTGTGCCGCTCAGCGAGCCTTCATCGAGCGGTACGCGAGCGATCACCGCGACGTCTTTCTCGCGGCAGGCGGGAAACAATTCGTCTTCGGGATTTTGATCGAAGATGTTGTAGATGACCTGCACGGCGTCGATGAGGCCGGCGCGTACGGCGCGCACGCCGTTCCAAGGCTGCCACCGGTTCAGGCTGAGTCCAAAGGCGCGGACCTTGCCGCTGCTGCGAAGTTTGTCGATCGCGCCGGGCAAACGGCCGTCATCCAGCCAGGCGTCCTCCCAGGTATGAAGCTGGATCAGGTCGAGTGTTTCGACGCCGATATTTTGCAAGCTCTTGCCGACGTATTCTTCGATGTACTCCGGCGGGTAAGAATCGTCGAGCGAATATTCCGGCCGGCCGGGCCACTTGCGGTTCTTTGGCGGAATCTTCGTGGCGGTGTACAGAGTTTTGCCTGGATTAGCACGAACGATCTTTCCGAGAAGCTCTTCGCTGTGGCCCTCGCCATAAGCCCACGCGGTGTCGAAGAAATTGCAGCCCAGATCGACCGAGCGCTGCAGCGAGTCGAGCGATTCGGCATCCTCCGAGCCGGTCCAGCCGGCCATGCCCCACATCCCGTAACCAATTTCGCTGACGTTCCATCCGGTGCGGCCAAAGCGGCGATAGTTCATGGAAGTCCTCTCCGTTTAGAAATGGCCCCCATTATAGCTGCGGGATTCGGAGACGAGGACACGGAGCGACACCCGTGCCCTCGGAACGCTGGGAACTCGCAAAGCTTCGATCGTTGTATTAGGCCGTCGCGGCTTTGCCGTAGCCTTTTACGGCGCGCTCGATTCCCGAACCGGCATCGGCGAGATCCTGGGAGTTCATGGCTGGGCGGACGGAAAGTCTGGCGTTGAAGGCCAGAAACCAGGGTTCCGCAATGGCGGGCAACTGCGACGATTCCTTCATGTCGAAGAAAATGTATCCGGTTCGTTCACCATTATCTTCGGCGAAGTAGGCCGCTTCCGGTTTGAGGTCATCGAGGATGCCTTTGATCGTGGACCCTAGACTGCCAGTGCGAGCCGCTGCATTGCCCGCTTCGACGGGGATGGAGACTTTGAGCATCATACGCATGTCGTGCGCCCTCCTCGGGCGAGGGGAGTATACACCCCCAGCGCGTTGGTTTATTTCATTCAGCCGTGAACCGATAGGCGAACTATCTTGCCCTTCAAAAATCGAAGGGCCTCGGCGATGCGGAGCGGCGTACGCGTAGCGATGCTAAGGCGTCGATGAAAAGTCAAAAGCCTCACACGCCGTAGTTGGGAGCCGGAAAGGAGATATTGCGCCCGGCTCGAAATGTTGCTACAATTGTTATAACGCTGAGAGGAGCACGCATGCTGGAACTCAAGGTCCGTAAAATCGGCAATTCCCTCGGCGTCGTTCTCCCCAAGGAGGCCGTCAACCGCCTGCGCGCAAGTGAGGGCGACCGCCTCTTCCTGATCGAAGGACCAGACGGCACTTATCAACTCACACCTTACGATCCCGCCTTTCAGAAGAAAATGGAGCAGGCCGGGGATATCATTGGCCGCTACCGCAACACGCTGCGCACGCTCGCCAAGTGAGCGAACCCGTTTGGATAGACGAGCGCGACGCCCTGGCACTCCACGACCGTCTCCTCGCCCTCGACGGCGGTACTGTGGGCGTGCGCAATGCAAGCCTGCTGGAGTCTGCCCTTGCCCGGCCGCGACAACTCTACGCGTATGGCGATCGGCCCGACGTCCTAGACATGGCGACCGCCTACACGACCGGGATCGTCTGCAACCACCCCTTTGCCGATGGGAATAAACGTACCGGCTTCCTGGCCGGTGTGCTGTTCCTCGAAATGAACGGCTATCGTTTCACCGCCACCGAGGAAGCCGCGGCAACAGCGGTGCTCGGCCTGGCCGCAGGAACCCTCGATGAAATCGAGTTCGCCGCTTTGATGCGTGCGAACGTCAAACCCCAGCGAGCGCGCTAGAATCGGCTTCGTGACTCCGGATCTTCTGGTTCACGCCGCAGGGTCCCGCTTATGACTTGACTGTCAGTACCGGGCAGTGCGCGCCGCAGACCACTCGGTAGGCCTTGGTGTGCGGAACGTTACCCGCGAGGCTTGCACGCGCCTTGGCGCCCATCACGATGAGATCCGCATTGGTCTCCTGGGCAATTCGGAGAATCTGCTCGACGGGCTCGCCAATGGCGGCCTCGAAATCGAGCTTGCAGTGCAGCTCCGTTGCGCGCGGCACCAGCTCATGCAGTTGGGCCTTGTATCTCTCCTTCTCCAGAACCAGGATGTCCCCGCTATAGGCTTCCGGGTGCGGGAACACATGCAGGAACCTCAGCCTGGAGCGGTGTTCCTGGGCCAGCGAGAAGGCGTACTCTGCTTCGCGCTCCGCGCTTCTTCCGAAGTCCGTGGCGAACAGGATATTCTTGAACTCCAGCTCATAGAAGGGCTCCTTCTTCGTCGACGGGCCCACGGTCAGCACGGGTACCTGCGCTTTCCGGAAGATTTCTTCCGCTGCCGAGCCGATCAGGATCTTCCGCAGGGCACCCGCCCCGTGCGTCCCAATGACGAGGAGATCGATTTCGTAGTGCTTGATCGATTCTTCGATCGCCGGCCAGAGGTTTCCTTCTTGAATCACCACTTGATTCGGTACGGCATTCAAGCGTCCGGATTCCAGCACTTCGCTCATGCTTTTCTCCGCGGCAACTCGCAGTTCCTTGAGCGCTCGTACCGCAATTTCCGGCGCCATCATCGGAAAGGGGTCGAGTGTGATGACATGCGTCAGATAGATTCGCGAGCCGAAGCGCCTGGCGAGAGATGCCGCATATTCCAGCGCTTGGTCCGAGGCTGGCGAGAAATCCGTTGCGAACAGGATGTTTTTGAAGAACGATTCCTTGTTTGTGGGGAGCAGCGTGTGGACGCTCTCCGCGGCTTCATGTGTGTTGATCATCGCAACCTCCTTAACCATGCTGTCCAGCGATCTTCTTTGAGCCCATCCGCAAAATCGTAACGACGACTCAGTGGAAACCGCGGTTATGCTGCAATCATTTTGGTGAGAGGGCTGTGCCGAGGGTCACGTCGAGGCGTGACTCGAGTCACTGACTTCTGCCGCCAATAGGTTTAGACCATGAGACATAAGGACACGGACTGCCAGCGGAAATGAGTTGCCGAGGCTGCCGGAACGAAAGAATGGCCGGGCCCGCGACTCTTCCCACGAGGCGTAGGAGATAAGCCGAAGGGGTTTGACCATGGCAGGGCTTTTGGTCCTTTGTTTCGAGGGCAGCGGCCAGGCCCGAAGTCCAAGTGAAGCGCCCGAAGCTACGACGCACCGGCCCTTCAGGCCGGAAAATGCTTCGGCGCCCGCCGCTGCCTCCAAATGGGGTCTGCCGCTTCTGGTGAGGCGGCACACGTTCAGCACGGAGGGGCTTTATGACCAACCTGTATGCCAATGACCGGTTCTTTGAGGAGCTGTTTGGTTTTCGTCGCGATCTCGATGAGATGTTCAATCGAGTTGCGATCAGCAAGCCCTGGGGGCGGGAACTGCCCGCGTTCAGGAAGACGTTTAACTTTGCTCCCGCAGTGGAGACGTATGTAGACAGAGAAGCCAAGAAGTACGTTTGCCGCGTCTCTCTGCCGGGTGTTGAACCCAAGGACGTCCACATCCAGGCACAAGGGAATATGTTGACGATCCGCGGGGAGAGGAAGCTCACGCACAGCACGAAAGAGGTCGAGCTTCTGGAAGGCGAGGTTGTGTACGGTTCGTTCGAGAGGACCTTCACGCTGCCCGAGGGCGTGCTGGCCGAGAAACTGAACGCCGAGTATGTGAACGGCGTGTTGGAGATCGCGGCCCCGGTCGCGGTAGCTGCGCTGCCGCGTAAGATTGAAATCCGGACGGCGCCGTTGACCAAGCAAATTGCCGCGTAAGTGGCGGTTGAGTATTACGAACGGCCCGGAGCCGATGTGGCTCCGGGCCGTTTTGCTTTGTAAATCGATGCCATTTTTTCGTCAAAAAACACGTCGGGCGCCACGCAAGCGATTCGATTTTCTGACCTTTTGGTTCGCAGTTTTCCTGCGGGTCAGAGTCGGGAATTGGCTGCGACTCGCTCGTTGCTTAGGGCTTCGGCGACCTTGCGGACCAAGGTGTGGCGGGAAAAAGGCTTTTGGAGGAAGCAGCCTTCGTCCAAGAACTCGCCGCTGCCGGTGTTGTAGTCGAGGTAGCCGGACATGTAGACGATCTTGAGGTCGGGGTGGAGAGCTCTTAGCCGCTTGGCGAGTTCGGGGCCGCGCATTCTGGGCATAACCACATCGGTTACCAGGACTTGAATCTGCTTGTCGGAACGCGCCACAAGCGCGAGCGCTTCTTCGCCGTCCTTGGCGGTCAGCACGGTGTAGCCGGCGGACTTCATGAACTCCGAGGCCAGTTCTCTGACTTCGGCTTCGTCCTCGACGATTAGGACGGCCTCGGAAGGGTGAGCGGGTGCGACGGCAATTTCTTGAGGGCGAGCACCTTCCTCGAGCTCATCGACTACCGGGAGGTAGACTTCGAAGCGGGCTCCTTGGCCCGGCGCCGAATCGACCCAGATGCAGCCACCGCTCTGCTTGACGACGCCATAAACGGTTGCGAGGCCCAAACCGGTGCCCTTGCCTTGTTCCTTGGTGGTGAAGAACGGTTCGAAAATGCGAGCTTTGGTGTTGGCGTCCATTCCCTGACCGGTATCCGCGACGCCGAGCAGAACGTAGCGGCCGGGGAGCATCGGAGGCCGCTGTCGCGCGAATTTCTCATTCACCAGCACGTTGCGGGTTTCAATGGTCAACTTGCCGCCCTCGGGCATGGCGTCGCCGGCATTGACCGTCAAATTCATGATGACCTGTTCGATCTGCCCTGGGTCCGCTTTGACGCGTCCTAGCGACTCACCCGCCTGGAAGCTGAACGCGATATCTTCGCGGATGAGGCGCTTCAGCAAGCTGGACATCTCCGACACGAGGGCATTTAAGTCCAGCACTTTTGGTTGCAGCACCTGCATCCGGCAGAAAGCCAGCAACTGACGGGTGAGCCCAGCGGCGCGTCCGGCGGCCTTCTCAATCTGGCAAGCGCTGCCATGGAAGGGATCGGTGGGTTGCAAGCGGTCCAGCAGCAAACCGCTGTGGCCCTTGATGACCGTCAGCAGATTGTTAAAGTCGTGAGCCACTCCGCCTGCGAGGCGTCCCATGGCTTCCATCTTCTGGGCTTGGCGCAACTGATCTTCAAGTTGCTGCTTCTGCAACTCGTTCTTTTTCAGAGTGCCACGCATACGATCGAAGGCGCGCGTCACCTGCGCCACTTCATCGCCGCCTTGCGCCTCCAGCGGGTAGGCGAAATCGCCCTGTTCGAGCGCGCGAACTCCTTCCACAAGGGACGCGAGCGGGCGCGTGAACTTTTCCGAAATCGCAAATACGAGTATGCCTCCCGCGAGGACGGCGACCAGACCCAGGGCGCTAAGGAGATGGTTCAGGTTCTCCAGGAAGGCGAGTGCCTCCGTGTAGGATTTCAGAACGATTATGCTTGCGACCGGATGTGCACCGGAAGTCAGCCCGACAGAACTTGCAAAAAAACGCTCGCCGTCAATCTTTACCTGTTGCTGCGAAGCGCCAGCCTGTAGCTGACGGGCGAGATCGCGCTCTTTGGAAGCCGAGAGCGTGCTGATCACGATGTCGGGTCCATAGCGGAAGGCCACTTGACTGGAGGAAACCCGGCTCAAGTCGTTGGCGGCGGAGTCAATCCCACGACCCACGATCACCGTGCCCAACAGGGTGCTCTTCGAAGGTGGGCCGTCGTAAAAGGGTTGCAGCACCACCTGATACAGGCGCTTGCCGCTATACCACCATCCTGCGGTATCGCCCTCTTTGAGGGACCGGCCGAGCATGTCTTGCGCGATAGCAACGGGGAACTCGGGAATGGTGGCGTGCAGGGCGACAATTTTGCCGGCGGGGTCTGCGAGCACAAACAGGTCGCAATAGTCTGATCGCCACGGGTCCTCGCTGATATCTTGAATGGTTGTGGCGTCCCCGTTTCTCATGAACGCCAACGAGGCCAGCAGGTCTGCTTTGCGGCTGAGCGCGACCTGATGCTCGTGCTGCACAACTTGGAACGTCAGAACGGCGTTGAGCGCTTCCCCTTGGATTTCCCGCTGCACGCGCATCTGAGCGCTGCGGCGCACGACCAATAGTGTGGCGCACGTCAGAGCGGCGGTAATCAAGACAAGCGACAGCAGAAACTTGGTACGCAATCGCAAGTTGATCTCGTTCTTCAGCATAACCGAAGCTGCATAACTCCGGGCAAGGCTCGCCAGTTCTGGGTGTTGGCTGTAGATGAAACGTTACTATGCCGAAGTGAAGGTGAAAATGGACCAGTGGTACTAAGGTGCTAGGACTCGAGATATTGCTTAGAACGTGAGTCTGAGGCCGATTTGGGCGGCGAAGGGGATGCCGACCGTGGTGCCGGGGCCGAAAAAGTCGCCGAGGGCGCCGGAGGGGACGAGCAATTGTTTGCCACTCGTGACGGGCCGGGTTTGGGTGCAAGTTGGATCGAGGCAGAAGGCGGTGACGTTGACGAGGTTGTTGACCGGGGTGGGTAGAGCGGAGATATCTGGTATGTAATTGTTTCCAGGGTTGTTGCGGTTAAAGAGGTTGAAGAATTCGATGAAGGGGGCGGCGGTCCAGCGCTCGCGGAATCGGAAGGGGCGGGTGACGCGCAGGTCGGTTTGCAGGTACGGCGTGCCGCGGAATTGATCAAGCGTGGTTTTCACGCCGTTTATTACGGCGCGATCGCCGACTGGGGTGGTCAGGGTGATGGGGCGGGCGCTTTCGGCCTGGGACAAGAAGGTCACGTCGAAGCCGCCCGGGGCATGGAACGTGCCGGCCAGAACGGCGCGATGGCGGACGTCTTCTCCGGATGGGCCATAGTCTCCGGGGGCGAAGGCGTTGAAGGGATCGCAGACGCCGTTGACGTAGTCGAAGAGTTCTCCGATTTGGCAGCCCCAGGTTTTTGCAGAGGAGAGGGTGTAATTGGCGACGAGATTGAAGCGACGCGCGACGTTGCCCTGGAGATGGACAAGGAGCGCTTTGTAGCTGGAACGATTGTCAGTGCGAAACACGGAGACATTGGGGAAATCGTAGCGGCGGTAGGCGTGCATACCGGTTTCGAGGGTCCAGTCGGCGCTCAGGGTCCAATTGGCGTTGAAAGCGTGCTGAACGCCGGCGGTGGCGTGAATTGCGTACGGCGTGCTGTAGTTCGGGTCAATGATGGAAGGTGGGGCGATGCCGCCGCCGGTAGCCACGTTGGTGTTGTTGACGGCCTGGAACGCAGTGGCCCAGCCGTTTTGCGCGAGGTCGTTGTAGTACAGACCGAAGCCTCCGCGGAGGACGGTCTTTCCGGATTCACCGAGGGCGTAGACGGCGCCCAAACGCGGAGCGAAAGCTTTGCGATAGTCATGCGGGGCGCGGTTGATGAACGGGGACTGCGCGGGGTCCAAAGAGAGCAAGAACGGATTTTGGGATTGGCTGTGGCCGGAGGCAGTGAAGAGGCCAAAGGTGGTGTCGTAGCGCAGGCCGTAGTTTATGGTGAGCCGCTGGGTCACGCGCCAGGAATCCTGGACGTACAAGCCGAGGCGCTGGACATTCTGCAAAAAGCTGCCGTCGCCGGCGGGCGTGAAGCTGCTTCCGGCGGCGATGTCGGCGGTGAACTGCGAAGGGTTGGCCAGGTAAAACGCGGGATCTTCGGGGAGGCTGACCAGGGTCTCCGCAGTGGCGGCGAGTGCGCCGCTTAAGACCGGCTCATGGATGAAGTTCACGCCGAAGCGCGGCGCGTGACTGCCGGAGGTGTGGGTGACGTCGTAGCGGAATTGGTATTTTTCCTGGTTGCGCACTACGGGGAAAGCAGTGATCGCCGTCGCGAACTGGTTGTCGCCGAAGGTTTCCAAGCCGGAGACGGTGCTGGAGGTGGCGCTAAAGGGGAACGCGAGCGCGAAACCGAGATTTGCGTTGCGCGATTCGGTGAGGTGCAGGCCGCTGGCATCGAAGACGAAGGAGCCTAGCCAAGTGGGGCTGAACACATACTGCTGGCCGATCACCAAATTCAGGTAGTTGTTGTGCGAGGTCGCGCCCGTGGAGGGAAGCGTGGCTTGTTGCACGAGGGCATTGCGCGTCAAATAGTTATCGGCGGCGGCGCGCAGAAACCATTGAGAACGCGAGGATTGCGCCCAGTCTAGGCGCGCCATTCCCAAATAGTCACGAAAAGGAACGGAGACGCTGCTGGGAACCGGAATCGAAGGGACCGTCGTGCCGGCGACATTTACCAAACCTGCCGCTGCCAGTTGGGAGAGCGCGTTCAATTGCGTCTGGCTATTCGAGCTGTAGGCGATGCTGGCGTTTTCATGGACGTATTCAAACGAGGAGAAGAACCAGAGCTTGTCTTTGATGATGGGACCGCCCAGCGTGGCC
>JBGOVR010000165.1:0-9275 GCA_041478205.1 Candidatus Acidiferrum sp. | reverse complement strand
TCCCGGGGGCTTGGGGAGCACTGCAGGATTATGCCTTTGATCATCACCGGCTTTCGGAGTGTCTCCTCCAGATGTTGCTATCCTTCTTGCCGCTGCTCTTCGACATGGCCGGGGCGGTCTAGTTGCACGTAGCTTCAAGGAGATAAAATCAAATTTTTCTTACACTTAACAAGCACTCCCAAAAGACGGTACGGTACCCTGTCGATTTCGGTGGTTCTCATTCGACGTGTAGATGGAAGCTGGATTCGGCCGGTTCAAGACCGTGCGGAAGCACAGCTCGCAACCCAAAACCACAAGGAGCTACGACCATGCGATTCATGATGCTGATGATCCCGAAGGGCTACGAGACGGCGAAGCCAGGCACCTTGCCGGACGCCAAGGCCGTCGCGGCGATGATGAAGTACAACGAATCCCTGCAGAAGGCTGGCGTCCTGCTCGCACTGGATGGCCTGCACCCGCCCTCGATGGGCGCGCGCGTCTCGTTCGCGGGAGGGAAGCCCACGGTGACCGACGGACCCTTCACCGAAGCGAAGGAGGTAATCGGCGGTTACTGGATGATTCAGGTGAAGTCGAAAGAAGAAGCGATCGAGTGGGCAAAACGCTGCCCTGGTTCAGACAACGAGATGGTCGAGATTCGCCAAGTGCAGGAGTTTTCGGACTTCCCAGCGGATGTCCAGGAGGCCGCGGCCAAGTTTCCCGAGTTGCAGGCGCAGCCCAAGCAGCGCAAGGGAGCGTGATACCTTGGTCGCGGCGCGCCTCGCCTTGCGCGGGCGCAGCGCGCGATCGAAAAAATGGTGTTGTGGGTGTCGATTTCACTGCCCCTCGTTCGACGCGTAAGTAGAGCCCAGGTTCAGCCGGCGGATACCGACCGGAAAATCGGCTCTCAACTCGAATCTAAAAGGAGATATGACCATGCGATTCATGATGATTGTCAAGTCCGCTGAGAAATCGGGCTTTCCACCAAAGGAGTTGATGGACGCCATCGGGAAGCTCAGCGAAGACGCGAACAAAGCCGGCACGATGCTCGGCAGCGGTGGACTCGGCCCAACCGCGCTGGGAGCCCGCGTCCGGCTTTCCGGTGGGCAGGTCACCGTGATCGACGGGCCCTTCACCGAAGCCAAGGAGGTTGTCGGCGGGTACGCGCAGTTTGAGTTGAAATCGAAGGAAGAGGCGGTCAAGGCGGCGGTGCGTTTCATGGAACTTCACAAGCAACACTGGCCGGGCTGGGAGGGCGAGACCGAGGTTCGCCAGATGTTCGAGCCAGAGGATTTCTCTTGCCAGGCATAGCAGCGCCAGCGCCGATCGCCGCAAGCCAGTAGTCGCGGCTGCTTCGGTGTTGCACCGGCGAATTAAAGATGCTTTGATCGGTGGCTGTGATGGCCACCGACATACATCGCGCGATTGACGCCGTCTGGAGAATCGAGTCGCCCAGGCTCATCGGCGGTCTCGCGCGGATCGTGCGCGATGTAAGTCTTGCCGAGGATCTCGCCCAGGATGCCCTCGTCGCCGCGCTCCAGCAGTGGCAGGAGTCGGGCATCCCGGAGAACCCGGGTGCCTGGCTCATGGCCGCCGCCAAGCATCGCGCCATCGACCTCTTTCGCCGAAACCAGCTCCTCGAGCGCAAGCACGAGGAGCTCGGCCGTGAGCTCGATGCCCGGCAGGAGGCCGCCGTGGCGGATTTCGACACCGCGCTTGACGATGACATCGGCGACGACCTTCTGCGCCTGGTGTTCATATCCTGTCACCCCATTCTCTCAACCGAAGCGCGCGTTGCGCTCACCCTTCGCCTACTCGGCGGTCTGACAACCGAGGAGATCGCACGCGCGTTCCTCGTCCCGGAACCCACCGTCGCCCAGCGCGTCGTACGGGCCAAGCGGACCCTCGCCGAAAAGCGCGTCCCCTTCGAAGTCCCCCGCAGGGCCGAACTTGCCGCCCGTCTGTCGTCGGTGCTCGAGGTCATCTACCTCATCTTCAACGAAGGGTACTCGGCGACCGCCGGTGACGACTGGTTGCGGCCTGGGCTATGCGAGGATGCGCTGCGGCTCGGGCGTATCCTGGCGGAGCTGGTTCCGGAGGAGCCGGAGGTCCACGGGCTGGTTGCGCTCATGGAGATTCAAGCGTCGCGCTCAAAAGCGCGCGTGGGCCCGTCGGGAGAGCCGATCCTGTTACTGGATCAAGACCGCTCGCGCTGGGATCAACTCCTCATCCGTCGTGGTCTGGCGGCGCTCGGGCGCGCCGAAAAACTCGGCGGCGCACGCGGACCGTACACCCTCCAGGCAGCAATGGCCGCGTGCCACGCGACCGCCAGTACGCCGGAGGGGACGGACTGGCCGCGCATTGCAGCACTTTACGAGGCGCTCGCCCAACTCACGCCGTCACCAGTTGTGGAACTGAATCGGGCGGTGGCCGTCGCCATGGCCTTTGGTCCGGCAGCGGGGCTCGAGCTCGTTGACGCGCTGACCTCCGAGCCGTCGCTCCAGGCGTATCACCTGTTGCCGAGCGTGCGCGGCGACCTCCTTGCCAAGCTCGGCCGCACCGGTGAGGCTCGCGCGGAGTTCGATCGCGCGGCAGCGCTCACGCGCAACACACGCGAGCGCGAACTGCTGCTGAATCGCGCCCGAGCCTGCGCGAAAGCACAACGCCGCGCGAGCCACAGCGATGCGTCTCGCGGCGGCTAGGCCGCGACAATCAGCCGCACGCTTCCCATAACGCGCGTTTCTAGCCCGCAATTGGCACTTGTCCGGTAATCCGACTAATCAGGAGTTGACGCCCACTAGATAAATATCGACGCATTTCCTTGCGCATCGAGGTACATCGGAGGCAACGAGAAGATTAGAAACGCGGTGAGCCACCACGGAATAATGCACGCCGACAAAAAGCGGAAGCCAGCACGCCAAGCTGAAACCAGTGCTGCGATGAAGCAAATAGACAGACAGGTCAGCCCTACTCTCAAGGGACAAGTCAGAATCCAAAATCTCGCTTTCGCTCCATCTGGCTTCAGAAAATATCCATACGTGAGGCCCGAACGTGGAACGAACATTGTGAAAGCGTGCCTTTGCCACAACCAGACCAAAAGAATAACTACTATGGCAACCAGAAAAGGAACAAGCGTTCTTGTGCGGCGGAAGACGACCCGATTGAGCCAAGTGGCAGAGATGCCCAGAGCCACGCACCATCCCACCAAGACGAAGGGCATCGTATCCCACCCGTATTTCTCACCAATGACCATCGTGACCCAAGTGGCGCAGAGCCCCATGATAAATGGGACGATGGTCGAAAGCCCGATTTGTACCGTGGCAGGTTTTTCTGGAGTCATTGTCTTGGCCGATTCTGCGCAAATTCTAAGCCCGCCAACATTCGCCGTCGATACCCGTTTTGTGCAGGTGTCCAAAGTCCAACAACAAGGATGAAAATCAGTGAGCGTGAGAGCGGGCAGCGATAAGTGCCTGATTAACACGACTTATCAGGAGTTAGCACCCGACGTGATATAAACGTGTGAACTTAAGGTGACGGCATCAACAATATTCAATAGCTGATATTTTTGCTGTCGAAGGGGAGCGTAAACCATGCCGAATTACAGGGATCATCTACCGCAGCTTGATGGTGGACTTTTTCTGACTGACGGTGGGCTTGAGACCACGCTCATCTTCCATGACAAGCTCGAGCTGCCCTATTTCGCGGCCTTTCACCTGCTGAAGGATGGGGCCGGATCAGAGGCTTTGCGCAAATATTACTGCAGCTACGCCTCAATCGCTTGCACGAATGGATTTGGATTTGTTCTCGAAAGTCCGACTTGGCGCGCCAATCCTGACTGGAGTGAAAAGCTCGGGTATTCGGACGCGGCACTTGCCGACGCCAACCACTCGGCTGTCGCCATGATGCGACAGCTGTGTGAAGAATTCCAGACGCCGCAGTCACCAATGGTTATCAGCGGCTGCGTGGGTCCACGCGGTGACGGATATGACCCCGGCCAAGTCATGAGCGAGACCGAGGCGGAGGCCTATCACAGCCAGCAAATTGGCGTCTTTCGAGAGACCGAAGTTGACCTCGTCACAGCTATCACGATCACAAATACACCGGAGGCCATCGGGATTGTTCGCGCAGCTCGCGCCTCAGGGCTGCCCGTCGCCATCTCATTCACCCTGGAGACGGATGGTTGTCTGCCGACAGGACAGAGCCTGGAAGAGGCGATCGACGCCGTCGACGCCGCGACTGACAAAGTGACTGCCTATTACATGATCAATTGTGCGCATCCCACGCATTTCGATACAGCGATCGCAACGAGCGAGCCGTGGGTGACGCGTCTACGGGGCATCCGCGCCAACGCCTCCAAGCTCAGCCATGCAGAGCTCAATGAGGCTCCCGACCTCGACGACGGCAATCCTCGCGAACTTGGCGCCCAGTACGGCGATCTGCTTCGACGGCATCCACACATCAATGTGCTGGGAGGCTGCTGCGGAACGGACCATCGTCACATTGAGGAAATTGCACGCGCCTGCAAGCCGGCTTCGTAGCCGCAAGCGAGAACTCCGCTCAGGACTACTGCCTGATTAGCGCTAATCGGACAAGTGGTCTGGTCCTAGTTCTTGGCCAACAACTATCTCATCACGAATCCGCAAAACTTCTGTATTTAGCGCTTGACTCTCACGTAACGTCAGACTTTACCCTGGATCTCACCAGCAAGTTAGGAGGGCGCGATGCTTCCAATCAGCGAGTTTGCGCGAGCGGGAAATGTCACTGTCCGGGCACTTCGATTCTATGATGAGCTTGGGTTGCTGTCCCCTGCTCACGTTGTTCCGGAGAACGGTTACCGGCGGTATTCTCCGGCACAATTCGCCCAGTTGAATCAGATTCAGGCTTTCAAGGACATGGGCTTTTCGCTTCAGGAGATTCGTGAACTTCTGCAACGGCGTCTCGCCCCTCAAGAGTTACGCGCAGTCTTGGAGGCCCGCCGCGAAGTTCTCAGAAAGCGCGTGCGCGACGACGCCGGCCGACTCGAAAGAATTGAGGCTCGGTTGAATAGCATCGCCGCTGGCGGTCCACAATCACACCCGACCATCATGTTGCGGAGGACGCCGGTGCAATCGGTGGTTTCGCTTCGTGAAAAATTACAAAACTACGATCAGGCGGATGATCTATTCAAAACACTCGAACGGCGCGTGGATCCGCGAGTGCTTTACGATCAACGTGCAGCCATCTTTCACCGCTGCCTAGAAGGAGACGGCGAGATCGATTGCGAAGCGGTTCGATTCCTCAAACATCCCATTGCCGCGATTCGAGGTTTGAAGCTGTATGAGTCTCGGTGCGCTCACGTCGCTTTTACCTACCACTACGGCTCTGAAGATTCCATCCGCACAACCTACCAATCGATGACCGGTTGGATTGCGGCTCAGGGCTATCAACTTTCCGGGGCAAAACGAGAGATTTACTGGCCGGCGCCGAAAAATAAAGGCGAAATCGGCTCGCTAACTGAAATTCAATTCCCTGTTACCCGATTGCGTGGCGTGGCACGGAGCGCGCAGCAGAAGGCATTCTAGTCAAGCTCAGGTGTGCAGCCCGCTTGGCGGCGTTCGTACAACGCAGAATAGTACAAGGAGGTTCCAGGTGAAAACCTTGTCGGCCGTAGTGTGTTTGGCGTTGGTTGGAGTAGTGCCCGTGGCATTGAAATTCGATCAGCAAAAGGAGAATCAAAAGATGAACCGTACGGAAACACCAGTGAAATTCATCAAATCGGAGACGTTGCCGCCGTCGCCCGGCTACTCGCAGGCGGCGACTGTTAGCAGTGGGCGCCTGGTCTACGTTGCCGGACAAGTCGCCATGGACCGCTCCGGCAAACTCGTAGGGCCGGGAGATTTCCGCGCTCAGGCGGAGCAGACCTTCGAAAATTTGAAGACTGCACTCGCGGCA
The DNA here is from genome assembly GCA_041478205.1 of Candidatus Acidiferrum sp. Taxonomy (GTDB): domain Bacteria; phylum Acidobacteriota; class Terriglobia; order Acidiferrales; family UBA7541; genus Acidiferrum. The sequence goes on along the minus strand of JBGOVR010000165.1, from coordinate 3,368 downwards.
AGTGGGGCGAGCTTCGACAACGTCGTCAAGCTGAACAGCTATTTCGTCGACATCAAGCAAGTGCCCGTCTATCGTGAGGTCCGCGATGAGTACATCAACGTAAGCCATCCTCCCGTGAGCACCGCGGTGGAAGTGCGCCGCCTGGTCCGCGAAGAGTGGTTGCTTGAAGTGGAAGCCATTGCCGTCGTGCCGGAATAGTTGCTGTGTTACAAGGTCGCTGATCTTGTTAGAAATTTGGCTCGGTCACTCTGGCGCTGGCCCTTAATCATTCGAGGTCATCCCATGCAGTTAGTCACCAAGGACCGCTCGGCCATAAGCGTTGCAGTGCCTGGTAAACGCTGCCGGACAAGTGAAATCTCGCTGACTGCCCACAAGTCCGGTTGTGGGAAGAGGACCCTGATAGGCTTCGTCATCGTCGTCCTGAGGTTGCTCCTGACTGACGGTACAACAAGCAGGATTTCAGCGTCCGTTTGGACGATATTTCGCAGGAATGTTACCCAGCGGGCACGGCCTGCTCGTCGCGGCGGTCCATGTACACCCGGAACACGCCCATCGCCGCGGCAACAATCGTCGGCCCGGCCACCAATCCCAGCAATCCGAACACCTGCAGGCCGCCGAGCACGCTGATAAAGAGCAGCAGTTCGTTCAGATGCGTACGGTTTCGCAGGAGCAGCGGCCGCACGATGTTGTCCGCGACCGTGGCCACCCCGCCGCAAATCACCACCACCGCAAGGCCCTTGCCCCAGTGCCCGCTGAATCCCAGCCACAATGCTGCGGGAGCCCAGATCAGCGCGGAGCCTACCACCGGCACGATGGAAAAAAACGCGATCAACACGCCCCAAAAAATCGGCGTGGTAATGCCGCCGATCGCAAAGGCCAGGCCTCCCAGGAGTCCTTGCAGGCACGCAATGACCAGCGCGACCGCCACGCTGGCGAAAATCAGGTCCTTGGATTCGCTGAGCATGTCCGTCTGGATTGATTCGTCAAAGGGCATCAGGTGGCGCACGCCGCGCACCACGTCCTCGCCGTCGCGAAACATGAAAAACAGCGAAAAAATCAGGATAAACAAATCCACGAAAAACGCGAACAGATTTTTCACCAGCCCGGTAAAGCTGCCGGCCAGAAAGGATGCGATTTTTTCAGCCCCCTGGCGCAGCGGCTCGGAGAAATCGGCCGATCCCCACTCGCTGGGAAGAAGATGACTGCGGGCCCAAACGATCGCATGCACGGACAAGGCTTTGTCCGGATCGCGCAGCGCGCTCTGTATCGCGGCGGTAGCGACGAGAGCCTCGCGCGTGGTATACACCAGCACGACGATTCCCGGCACCACGAGAAGCAGCGTGACGCCCAGCGTGCTTACAAGTGCCGCAGGCGTCGGCCGCAATCGCTGCTCGATGCGCTCGTGCAGCGGATAAAAAAAGATCGCCAGCACCGCCGACCACGCGAGCGGCACCAGAAACGGCTCCGCAATCCGGAACACCAGGTATCCCAGGAGCAAGAGCGCACCGTACGACAATACGGTGGTCAACCGGTCACTCGTGGTTGCCTTGGAAGAAGTAGCGGGTTTCATGCGCGGTATATAATTACACAGGATCGGACGAGAGCTGACCGCTTCCCGGTGCATCCGCCCCGATGCCTTCCGCCATTCCGATCTGGAAGCCTTCCACGCTGAGATCGGCGGCTGACCCAACGCTGATTGCACGATTCATCTCGCCATCGTCGTTTCGTGAGAGTGACGGAACGCTACTGGACGGCAAACACTAGCGAATGCCGATTTGCTCGATCAGGCGCAAGACATCCGCTTCAGAAACATCGTAGAGCGGGCGTTCGTCTTCTTCCTCAAGGCGCTCGCTCAGGTACTCGGCGGCGATGAAACTGGCTTCGCGGTCGGTCAGGTCGCGTCCGGTGCGGTCGCGAAATTTGACGAACGCCGTGTGGGCCAGGCCGAGCACGATGGCGATGCCATCGACAAAGAACTTCGTGTCGATGGTGTCGCTGTGCCGCGTGGCAATGCCGTTCCACATGTGCGAGAAGCGGCACTGATGGGTCTGGCCGGTAAGTTTCGAGGTCACATCAAAAACGCCTACAAACGTGCTCATCGCGCCAGCATTCGCGAGCAACGGCTGCGATACGGTTTCCTTCTGCTTCTCGTTGGTTTCCGTTGGCACCCTTTTGACCTCGCTGGCTTTCTGGCTGGACGCCGCTGGCGCCGAGCTCCCTGCTTTAGCGGCTGACCGCGGCTGCGGTATCCACATGTGTGTAGCTCCCGACGGCGGCACCGACTCCCGCGCCGGAAGGCACGCGGAAGCCCTGATCCAGCAGCACCTTCTCGAGCGCCGCGAGGAACAGTAAAACATATTGCTTCTGGCTGCAATGGCCCATCAGCCCGACGCGCCAGATCTTGGCCTTCAGCGGCCCGAGGCCGCCGGCGATTTCGATGTTGAACTCATCGAGCAACTGGTTTCTTACTTTTGCGTCATCGACGCCGTCCGGAATCATCACCGCCGTCACCGTAGGCAGGCGGTCCTTTGGATTCTTCACCAGCAGCTGCAAACCCATGGCTTCGACGCCCGCGATCAGCGCCAGCTGATTCATGCGGTGGCGCTCCCAGCGCGCCTCCAGGCCCTCTTCCATCACCATGCGCATCGCTTCGCGCAGGGCGAAGATCAGCGAAACCGGCGGAGTGTGATGATACAGGCGGTCCTTGCCCCAGTAATTCATTGCGGTGGTCAGGTCGAAGTACCAGCTCTGCACTTTCGTCTTGCGATTGCGGAAGGCTTCTTCCGCGCGCGGGCTCACGGTGATGGGAGACATGCCGGGCGGCGCGCTGATGGCCTTTTGCGTCCCGCTGAAGCAAATGTCGATACGCTCCTTGTCAATGTGCAAGGGCACGGCGGCCAGCGAAGCCACGGCATCCACAACCAGCAAAGCGCCTAGTTCGTCGGCGACCTTGCGGAAACCTTCGATCTGGGTCAACACGCCGGAAGAAGTTTCTCCCTGGGCAAGACCCACCATCTTGATTTTTTTGCCCTTGCCCGCGCGGCGCACGTCTTCGGGATCCACCGCTTTGCCGTAGGGCGCTTCCACTTTCGTGACCTTTGCCGGGGTGTGGCCGGCGATTACCGCCATGCGGTCGGAGAACAAGCCGTTTACGCAGACGATGGCTTCATCGCCCTCTTCCAAGCTATTCACCACGGAGGCTTCGATGCCGCCCGAGCCGGAAGCCGAGAGCGGCATAGTGAGGCGGTTTTCCGTCTGGAAGATTTGCCGCAGGAGGACTTGCGTGTCGTCCATGCAGCCGCGGAACCAGGGGTCCACGTGGCCGACGAGGGGCGTGGCCAGAGCGCGGTAGACGCGCGGGTCCATGG
>JBGOVR010000178.1:0-8705 GCA_041478205.1 Candidatus Acidiferrum sp. | reverse complement strand
TGTTCGGTCGGCTGGCTTCGAGCCGGAGATTCTGCATGTTACGCGCTGGAAAGCGCTGCCGACACCGCGGCGAAAAATGGCCCAGCAATTTGCAGCGCTACCCGAGCAAGACCTGCAGGTCTCTGGCGTCGACGTTCTCCTTCACTGAGAACCGGTTCCCACTCTGCGCCAAGCCCCCGCGTCAAGGTTCTCCACCTCTCAGGCTACGCCGACACCATCGTCCCTGATGGCATACCCCCAAAAAGCAAACTCCAGGCGAATTTTCGGACCCGCTCGCCACTCGTTTACCCGGCTGTTTTTTGCGCCGACCCGCCGCTAACTCCTTTAGCTCTCACTCTTACAAAATCATTGGACCTAAAGTCCTTTCGATTCACACTCTTGCGAGAAAAGGGGAGGGAGGGGGGTGAAGGTTTAACCAGACATCCGACGAAGGAGGGCGCGCTGCAACAGGGACATGTGGTCAGGCGCGGGAACTAAACTATTCCACGACTGGGCCGATATCCATATGGAGAATCGCGGTAGGCCTCGCCGAAGGGTACGAAGGAGAAGTCACGTCGGTCGATACAATTACCCAGGCGAATGGAGCGGACTTATTGAACCCATACCGCCAATCGCTGGGCCGGGTGCTGCGGCATCCGCGGCTACTGCCAGCGTCAACGTGCTCTAGACCGCTCTCGCGCAAGCCAAGTTGAGTGCATCGGAGATTCACGCCGGCAACGGCGATTCCGGCAACCAAATCAATCTGTATGCCTAGTGAACGGGCGCACAAGGGTACGTCTGGGTGCATCAGGCCTGGAGGTTTGTCATGGATTTTTTTGTAGATGAGTTGGCGCTAGATCGCCGTTTGGCCCAGCGCTACAAGTTGAAAACGGATCTTCGTGTTCGCGTGCCAAGGTCTGACGCCGAAGAGAGTCGAGTCGAATCGCAGAATCTCTCGCAGCGCGGAGTCTTCTTTGCTACAGATATACCGCTCAGCGAAGGCGCCGCGCTCGATCTTCTGGTGGAGATGCCCGAAGCAGTCACTGGAGTGCCTGCGGCGCAGTGGCTCTGCAGCGGCCACGTCGTCCGCGTCGTGCCCACCGATTTACCCGAACGCCCGCACGGAGTAGGCGTGCAGTTCGACTTCTACGAAGTGTCGCGGGCCAAGAGGCCGCAATGGTCCATGAGCGTCGGGCTGCGCGGGCCGGTGATGTGTCAGATAAAATCCGACGGCTTGATGGAAGAGGGGCCTCATGCACCGCGCGAAGAAGTTCGAGTCTGACCATGCGTTAGGCAATGGATTTTTGGTCCATCCAAAGCTGTTCATTTTTTTCGACAAGAAGACCGGAACCCGGCGTTTTGAAGTGGCGGCCGGCGAAGACGGCAGCATGCCTATAGACCAGGCCGTCAGTCTGCTGGCCATCCACTGCGTAGCGCGGCAGCAGATGCCCAGAGACTTTGGCGTCATGATAGGAATCCGTAAGGACCTCGTCGACGGCTTGGTGGGAGGCGCCGTAAGACTCATGCGGACATGTGCGGTTGGCAGAACGCCCGTTTTTCTGAGCCGGCGTCAACGTGAAGTGCTCAACGGCATCGTGCAGAATCAAACCAACAAGGAGATCGCGTCGATGCTGAATATCTCCGTACGAACAATCAAGTTCCACGTCTCCGTTTTACTCGAAAAGTTTGACGTCCGCGGCCGCGTGGACCTGATGTTGGAAGCGGCCAACATCCTCTCACCCGAGGCGGTCCACAAAAGAGAAACAGATCTTCAACGTCTGCCCGTTCCGAAAGGCGGAGTCTCCCAAACGCTCCTCAGCCCACTCCCGCGACCTCGCCTGCTGATCCCGGTAGACAGCAGAGTGGCCCGCTGACCTTGCTCGAGCAACTGTCCGGCGACTTCGGATCGTGATGGATCATATGGCGAACGCCAACATGCAAAGACGAGCACTGATCGTCGACGATGAAGCGGCAACTTGCCAGCTGATCGAGAAAGTCTTGAGCTCGGTCGGTATCGAATCCTTGGTCATGACAAAAAGCACCGAGGCCGTCGGTATTCTGCAGGAGGGCGAGTTCGCCGTGGTCTTTCTGGGGTTCCGGATGGCTTTCCCCGATGGGGCCGAACTGACGCGGCAGATGCGCAATTCCGGCTTCAACCGCATGACCCCAATCGTCCTGATGAGCGACGATCAGAACCCTCACGCGATGTCGCAGGGATTTGAAGCCGGAGCCAGCTTTTTCTTGTACAAGCCGATTGACAAAGAACGTTTGTTGCGGCTCATCGGTACCACACAAGGATCCATGGGACAAGAGCGGCGCAGGACCCGCCGCGTCCCTCTGAGATCCAAGGTGCAGCTAGGAATCGGCAGGCAGGAAATAGAAGGCGAGACCATCGACGTAAGCATGGAAGGTATTCTTGTCAGGGCTGCCAAAACCCTTCCGATCGGGTCATCCGTAAATGTCAGCTTGTATTTGTCCAAAGAAATGAAGCCGGTCGTCGGCGCGGGTTGCATCGTGCGCCTTATCGGTCCGAACCAAATGGGAATTCATATCGGCAGCCTGGCTCTTGCAGAAAGCCAAAGACTTCAGCAGTTTCTGCTGCCCTTGATTTCCACGCAGTAAAGCGCATGCAGATGCGAAGAGCGGAAAAAAGGAACGGGCGAACAAAGTCCGCCCGCTGCAAAGACATAATCGAGCCTAGGCCCAGGCGAAGCCGTGTTTCAAGAGTGGCAGGGAGCGGATGCGCTTGCCGGTGACGGCAAAGATCGCGTTGCACACTGCTGGAAGAACCGGCGGCAACGCTGGCTCGCCAAGCCCCGTGGGAGAATTGTCGCTTCGGATAAAATGCACATCGATTTCCGGGGGCACCTGGTTCATGCGGACCGGCTGATACTCGTGGAAATTGCTTTGGACGGCGCGCCCGCGATCGATGGTGATTTCGTAGGACATGACGTGGCTTAGCCCTTCGATGACCGAGCCGCGAACCTGGTTTTCCGCGTTGCTTGGATTGATGACTTGGCTGCCGATGTCGCCCGCCACCCAGACCTTGTTTACTTTGATTTTGCTTTTCGCGTCGACGTGCAACTCGACGACCTCCGCAAAGTAGCCGCGGTGCGCGTATTGGAAGGCCACGCCCATGGCCGTATCTTTCGGCAGTTTGCGCGAGCCCCAGCCGGACTTCTCGGCGACGAGTTCGAGGACGCCTTGCATGCGAGCCGCGTCGAAGTCCGCTTCCGCGGGGTTCGTGGGAGGCGGGCCGGAACTGGGCACGCGCGGGAGCTTCAGCAGTTCCAGGCGGAAATGGACGGGATCTTTTCCCGCGGCGTGCGCCAGTTCGTCCGTGAATGACTGAAACACCCAGGCGAAAGCATTGCTTCGAGGAGCGCGCATTGCAAAAGTGGGCACACCGAGCGGCATCAGCGAGGCTCCAAAGGAGAAGTTCGGCAAAAAAGTTCCCGGAAACTCGTTGGGAGGAATGTTCGCCGAGGGAGCAAACTTCTCGCCTTCGCCGAAGCTGACGAAATGATTTTGCCAAGCTACGAGTTTTCCGGACGAATCTAGGCCGCCCTTGAGGAAATGAAATCCCGCCGGGCGGTAGTGGTCGTGGTGGAAATCATCTTCGCGCGTCCACAGCAGCTTGATGGGCACGCCCACTTCCTTGGCGATGACCGCGACCTCGCACATATAGTCGTTCGTCAGGCGGCGGCCAAATCCTCCGCCAGCGCGTTTCATGTGCACGATGATGTCTTTGGGATCGATGCCCATCAATTTTGCGACTTGCTGGCGGCCCGACTCGGGCGTCTGGCTCGGAGACCAAAACTCTAGCTTGCCATCGTGGTAATGCGCCAAACAGTTTTCCGGCTCCATCGGGGCGTGCGCGAGGAACGGATAGTCGTATGCGGCTTCGATGGTTTTGGCGGCGGATTGAAACGCGGCGTTGGTGTCTCCGTCATGGCGCAGAGTAATCGCCGGAGCTTGCTTCGACAATTCGCTGGCGCGTTTGGCGAAGCCTTCGCTGCTCTGCTCCGCGGTCGTGCCTTCGTTCCAGGTGAGCTTCAACTTTTTGCGCGCGGTGTTCGCTTGCCACCAACTGTCGGCGACCACGGCGACGCCGCAGTGCAAACCGAGGAGGTCCATGGTTCCCTCGATGACAAAGGCGTGGCGCACGCCGGGCATGGATTTGACCTCGTCAAGGTTGGAGGTGGCCAGTTTGCCGGCGAATACCGGGCACTTTTCAAACACGGCCCACAACATTCCGGGAACTTTGAAATCGATGCTGTAGAGATTCTTCCCCGTGACGATCAGTGGATTGTCGACGCTATGGATCGGGCGGCCGATGATCTTGTAGTCTTTCGGGTCCTTCAACTTGACGGTCTTGAGATCGGGCGGAGTCAGAGTGGCGGCCTTGTCGGCGAGCGGGCCGTAGCCGAGGGTGCGTTTCGTGGGCGCGTGAGTCACAACGCCCGACGAGGTCTGGCACTCCGATTCGGGCACTCCCCAGATTTGCGCGGCTGCGGTCACAAACATTTGGCGGCCCGCGGCACCCGCCTGGCGCAGCGGATTCCAATTGATCGGCGTGGCGGTGCTGCCTCCGGCGCGTTGCACGCCGTATTTCGATTCATCGAGGTCGGCCTGCTCGATTCGAACGTCCTTCCAATCAACGTCGAGCTCGTCGGCAATGATCATCGGCAGATGGGTCTTCACGCCCTGCCCGACTTCGGGATTCTTGGCCATGATGGTGACCAAGCCATCGGGGGTGACGCGGATGAACGCCTTGGGCGAGACCGTGAAAGGCGGCGTTGGAGGTGGTGCTTGCGCGAAGGCTTTTGTAACCGGCTCAACATAATAAGCCAAGAGCATGCCGCCGCCGCTAATTGCGGAGACGCGAAGAAAGGCGCGACGATCCATGAGTTTGAGTTGGGGTTTCACCGAGGTCTCCCTCCTGCTTAACAGATTCGTTCCACGCCGACCGATTCATCTGAAGCGACCCAAATGTAGCGCTGGATGGGGTCTCTTGAATTCCCTCTCGGCTTGCAGATCACGAGCCGTGCGTTGATGGGCCTTGATTGTAACGCCTTCATGCGGCCGAACAAGACGCTTTTTCGGCTAATTTCACCCACGCTTTAGTGAGGTGGGGTCGAGAACGCCTATCCTTTTAAACGCAACCGGGGTTTCGTGCGTTTCATTCCATCTCGGCGCAAAGTCAAGAGGTCGCGGCCCGGCTTGGCTTGGTGCCCGTGCGAATCTTGTTGCACCTTGATCGGCCGGGTGGAGCGAGCCCCACCCCTACAAGGTTCCGCAACGCTGCGCACAAGCGCCCGCGACGGTCGGCGGCTGCTTGACATCGAAGAGAGAATCTAGAGTTGCGCGTACATTTGGTGTCGCAAACACCGAGCGTTGATTCGGTCGATCAATCGGGCTTGAGTTCGCCGCTTTCGATGGGGTGGGCCATGATCTCATTCATCTTGGCGGTGTCTAGCTCGCCTTCCCAGCGGCTGACGACGATGGTGGCGACACCGTTGCCGATGACGTTGGTTAAGGCGCGGCATTCGCTCATGAATTTGTCGATTCCCACCAAGATGGCTAACGACTGAATGGGAATGGCGGGAACGGCGGTGAGAATGGCCGCGAGCGTGACGAAGCCCGTGCCGGTGACGCCCGAGGCGCCCTTCGAGGCGATCATGGCGACGAGCAAGATGGCGACTTCCTGGCCCAGAGATAAATGGGTGTTGGTAGCTTGGGCCAGGAAGAGTGCGGACAGAGTGAGATAAATGTTGGTGCCGTCGGTGTTGAAACTATAGCCGGTGGGAAAAACCAGGCCGACGATGGAGCGCGACGCACCGAGGCGCTCGAGCTTGCGCATCATGTCCGGGAGCACCGTCTCAGAGGAGCTGGTGCCCAGGACGATCAAAAGCTCATCCTTAATGTAGGCAATGAAACGAAAAATGGAAAAACCGGCCCAGTGGGCCACGGTACCGAGGATGAGGATCACGAAGATCAGGCTGGTGAGATAAAAGCTGCCAATCAGCTGGGCGAGGTTGGACAGTGAAGCGACGCCCAGGCTGGCGACGGTGAAAGCCATGGCGCCGAAAGCGCCAATCGGGGCCGCTCTCACGATGATGCGGATCATGCCGAAAACGGCTTTGGTGACCAGGCCGATCGCACGAGTGGCGCGTTGGCCGATTTCTCCGAGGCGCGAAAGCGCGAATCCCGTAAGAATGGAAATCAGCAAGACCTGGAGTACATCGCCACCGGTGAAGGCTTCGACGACAGTGTGCGGAATGATGTTCAGCAGGAACGGCACGATCCCCACGTCCTTGGCACGACCGACAAAGGTGGCCACGGATTTGGGATCGAGCGTCGCGGGATCGATATTAAGACCCAAGCCGGGGCGAAAGGTGATGGCTACCAGAATGCCGAGGATAAGCGCGAACGTGGAGACCACTTCAAAATAGACCAGCATCTTTACGCCGACGCGGCCGACTTTCTTCATGTCGGTAACGGAGGCGATGCCCTGCACGACGATGCAGAAAATCACCGGAGCGATCATCATGCGGATGAGCGCAACGAAAGCATCTCCCAACGGTTTGAGCTTGATGCCTGCGTGCGGGAAGAAGTGGCCGACGGTAATACCAATGACGATCGCCAGCAGGACCTGTACGTAAAGGACGGTGTACCATGCTCGGCGTCGCGCCATGTATTCCCCTAGAAAACGGTGGCTCTTACTCCGCTGGTCAACTTACGCAGGCTTCTGGAGACTCGCCGGCAACGAGGACTCGCTCGACATTGCGCCACGCGGAATGAAACAAGAACGCCGCGGACTGCCGGGTGACGCCGGCAATGTGCGGCGTGAACAAGAGCTTGCGCGCCGCTTCGCCTTCGAGCGCCAGGAGCGGATTATTGGCGGCCGGCGGTTCTGTGGAGTAAACGTCGATGGCGGCGCCGGCGAGGTGGCCGGACTTGAGACAATCGGCGAGCACGGCTTCATCCACAATGCCACCGCGCGATGCTTGAATCAGCACGGCGCCCGCTTTCATCGCGGAAAGCTCACGCGCGCCGATAAGTCCGTGCGTCGCCGGCAGAAGCGGTACGTGCAGTGTGACCACATCCGAGGTTTTCAGCAATTCATCGAGGGATAGTGACTTTGCAGCAAGCGACTGAGCGGCTGGAAGATCGCGCGGGGTGGGATCGTAGTAGCAGATTTGGCAGCCTCGCTGGTGAAACGCCTGAGCGACGGCCAGGCCGATGACGCCGAGACCTACGATGCCGACTTGAAGTCCGTCCAGCCCTGGCAGGCTGTCAGCAATCATCCGCGCGCGAAATGCATTGTAGTTGGCGGCGCGAATCTCCGCATCGGCCCAGGCGAAGCGACGTAGGAGAACCGAAGCGGTGGTGACCACGTATTCCGCAACCGCGGTGTTGCTACCGCCTGGGACGTTGGCCACGCGGATACCGAGTTGCCGCAGCGCCGGCAGGTCGAGTCGGTCAAGGCCTGCACCGGTGACTTGGACAAACTTTACAGTGGTGCCCTCGAACAGAGCCAACGGAAGCTTCGGTCCTACCGCAGGAATCACCAAGGCGCGCGCTTGCTTCATGAGCGACGGAACATCGGGGTCATCGGCAGCACGATAGACAAGCTTCAGGGACGCTGGCGGCAACGCTGCGGCGCGTCGGAAATCGACTTCGGGGCGCAAGCACAGGACATCGATGGTCATAGCTTCGGCAACGATTTGGAAGGAGCAGGTTCTTCGGTGCCTTTGGTGATGTCGGCCACCGGGAAGAAACACAAGAGCAATAGCGGCTCGCTGCCGGTGTTGCGTGTGACGTGTTTCTCGCCTGGAGGAATGAGGATGGTGTCTCCGGGCTTTAGCGGATACTCGCCGGTGTCGGCAAACGTAGTGCCCTGCCCGGACAATACATAAATGCACTCTTCAAATTCGGAATGATGGTGGGAGCCGCGGGGAGCTTCGCCGGGTGCGAGGACCGGAATTTCGGCGAGCCTCAGGGTCACACCGCGCGCACCTTTCTCGCCCGAGACGATCTCCAGCGCTTTCCTTCCGGGGAGTCCGAGCCGCTTTGCGTCTGCTTGCGTGAAAATACGTGCCATCAGGTTACCGGGCTCAAACGCTTGATCTCCGCGACGCCGCCTTGGATCTTGTCCAGTTGTTTGAAGATTTCCGCGGACTCCTTAGCGATCGAGCCGGCGACAGCATCCAGCATGCGCTGGCCTTTCTTGACCGTGGCATGCTGCGGGCTGCCGTACCAGCCGGTTGGAGCGATGGAACGCACGTCGGTCAGAACGGGTTGGTAGCTACGGGTGCGGCGCAGACTGTCGATCTTGCGACCGTGGGCGTGGTCCGAGGAATAGTCGATGCGATCCAGATGCACGAGGTCGGGGCGGTAAGCGAGCACCGCCAGCGCTTCGATCTCGCCACCGTGCGTGAGTCCGCCGCATTCCTTGCCGAACATTTCTTCCGCGACGAAGCAGGCTTGCACGGTAAGGACGGTCATGCCGTATTGGCGATGCAAAGTGTCCGCGGCGACGCCGAGTGGCGGGATGTTGAGTTCGTGCCAATTGAGAATGAGAAGATATTTGGCGCCGTGCTGGGCCATGGAGGCGCAGGTTTCTACGACCACGCGCATGTAAGTGTCCGGCGTGAGCGTGATGGTGCCTTCAAAGGGCATGTGGAACGGCGTGACTCCCAGCGGTCCACCCGGCAACACCA
>JBGOVR010000071.1:0-22280 GCA_041478205.1 Candidatus Acidiferrum sp. | reverse complement strand
TTCATCCCCCGCGTGTGGCTTTTTTGAGCTGGGCGCCCCAACCCTTGCCTTTGAAGGCTGGGGATTTTGACTCTGCCTCTCCCCTGCGTCGCCTTCACTTTTCGTGAAACTCCCCGTCGCCCGCCTTTGTAGCGGCAACTTCAGGTTGCCATCTTGCTTTTTTGCTCCCCGTCCCCGCCTGTCATCCCGACCGGAGCGGCCGGTTTTTTCCCCCGCTCGATTTGTGAGCGCCGGCCGCGCAGTGGAGGGATCTGCTTCCTCCCCCCGTGTGACTTTTTTGAGCTGGGTTCCCCAACCCTTGGCTTGGAAGGGTGGGGATTTTGACTCTGCTTTCTAGTTTCCGCCGCGCCTTCTCGTCCCCTTGCCATCTTGCCTTGTGTGGAAGGGTTATGTAGCGGCCGCGGACCGTCGCGAGAGCCAGGCCCTTGCACTACGGCTTTAGCCTCTGAGGTACGGTTCGCAGTTGCCGAGAGCGCCGCGAATTCGCGTTACATCTCATCGTGCGGGATATATCGGCGGGCGATGAAGATGCCCGAGACCGGAACGCCCGGCCATCGCTCCTGGATGACCGACTTGCTTGCCTTAAAGTGAGATCCGGTCGTAAGTAGATCATCAAACAGTGTGACTTCTCTGGGCTCGTCGCAGTCGCAGAGATTCTCATCGATTTCGTAATACCCCCTGAGCTCGACGGGAGTGAGACGATAGCCGTCATGAAAACTCTCAAGGCTCTCAGTTTGAACCACAAGCTCTCTGACATCGCAAGGCAAACCACGGGTCATCTGCGTAAGAACTTGTAAGACTCGGTCGTCGTACAACGGATCATCTTTTGATTTTGAACAGGGGACGGGCACCAAGACAGCAGTCGGCAACCATTCGTCATTCAGTACAGAACGCAAGAGATTTCCGGCCGTCAAAATAGCCTGTTGCTTGTAGCGATATTCCGGCTTTTCTTTGCGTTCAACGGATTTCTTTAGATTAAGTATGAGATCGTTAGTCGAACTGTAGCGAGGGCCTTGTTGTCGCGGAATGTACTCCAATACGTAGTAGCACTCATCGTCCTCATCTAAATAAGAGTGGTCCCCCCGAGTGTGCTCATCGATTTTTTGTAGAAGGGCTGCCAAGGTGCGTCCGAATATCCGTGTAATCCCTCACCCGAATTGCGCCCTGCTTTTGATACTGCAGCGGCCAATTCAGATTCGCGTCATGGAAGCAATTATCAAGGATGAAGAGCTTGCGGCCCTGTTGGAGTGCGGCTCTAGCCTGCATCAGCGTCCCAGATGTATCGCTAGCTTCGACGATGATGGTCGCGCATGTTAGCGCAGACATCGTAACGTTACGCTGCGGAAAAAAACTACGGTTACTGTGCCAGTCTTGTCGACCGTACCGAATGATAGGCACCTGGCTGATCAATAGGAAGTCACGGGCGATCTGATGCTGCAGTTCGGCATTCTCGAGCGGATAAACCCGAGAAAGAGGCGTTCCGATTACAGCGATTGTGAAACCGCCGTTCTTGATAGCTGTTTTGTGAGCTAACGAATCAATACCCGAAGCCAACCCCGAGACTATCGTGTATTGGTCTTCTACGAGCTCGCGAACAAGCCTTTCGGTCTGAAGTTTCCCTTCTGGGCTGGGGTTTCGAGCGCCGACAACGGCGACACACGGGGTATCGATCAAATCCCACCATCCCTGAAAGTAGAAAAGTTCGACGGGATTCCGCGCGTCGCGGAGCCTCAACGGGTAATCAGCAGTCCCGTGCAGCCGAATGCCAAAGTGCATAACATTGGCACGGTGAAGGATTTCCGTTGCTTCCTTCGCGCAATCCGCCGCGATGGTACGCTCCACGAAATCTGACGGTACGGCACTTTCTTTGACACGGAACAAATCAGCGATGGTTTTAAAACTTTGGTGAGCCTTCGTCCACAGACACTCATACGCGCCCATCTCGAGCCACGGCGAGATCGGTCGTGGCAATGTTATGGGGAGAGTCGCCATTCTTGGCATTGTAGGCGAACGAAAAGCGAACGTCAATCACTACTTATGGTAATTTAACACGGATCTCCCATAGGTACAAGGAGATGCCTCGACCGCATCGATCGGCTTCCGCACACCCAAATCGTATTTTCCGCCACCCTGGTCCTTGCGGCCGGCTGACTGCTACTTAGGAAAGTGAACTTCGAACGGTTTGTACGCTTCCAGAAAATCTCCCGTGTTCGAGTAGACAAGGACTAGAGCTTCTGATTTTCGGTCATCCTTAGAAACCAAGGTCGCTGGCAAATGGACGACGACGGGCGTAGCTTCGGTTTTCTCTGAACAATCAAACTCTTGCTGAAACATCAATTCCCCACGTTGATTTTGGTACTCCTTGTTTTCCGTTATGAGCGTGCGCTTGTTCTTCCGAAAATTAATGAAAAGCCGGAGAGGAGCAACTGCATTGCGACAATATATCGGCAGAACTAAGTCAGCGGTCCTGGTTTGTTTGTTTTCTATGGCCACAGGTTTACCGACAAATGCGACGAGGGGCGGCACACCGCCAGGGGAGGCACTAGGATCAGGCCAGATTCGATTGTACTCAGCGAGGGCTTCCACATAGGCCCGGTCATCTCGTTGATCACGCGTTTCCCAGCGTGGATGTGTGGAGAAAAAAGCGGCAAATTTAGACTGTTCTCCTGTCGCCGTCCGAACTATGTGATGCAGTTCAAAGACATAATCTGGGTGATATCCCTCTTTCGCCATCAACATCATTCCCTGAATATCGGCATCATGCTCCAAATTGCGCGACAACTTGGCTCTTGCAATTGGGGCCGCGATTCGGATACCGACCAGCGACCAATTCGCATTCTGGTCGCCCGCTCTAACACGCGCCTGGTAGTATTGGATCTGCGATGCGACATATAAATCGTAGACGTACTTTCGCACCGCGTGTCGGCGTGCGATATGCTCTGTCTCGTGCGATAAGACCGCTGCCCACAGACCACGATTGGTACCGATCAGTTTTGCCAAGCCGGACCCCACTGTGATTTCGCCATCCGGCAACGAATACGCGTTGACCGAACTATCGTTGACGATTGTAAAATTCCAGCGATACGGAAGGTTCAGCGAAGCCACAGAAGGATCTCCCAAGAATTTAGAAAATACTTCCGTACCCGCTTCATTGAACTCGGTATTCTCTAGCAACGGTGCGGCACCACGGATTCTCCCCCGCTCCTCTAATCCGAGTCGATAGTCCAGCGCGAAATCAGTTGGTAGGCTCACGTCCTCGCTCAAATTCACCTTGTGGCGTTTCTGCGCGCTGGCTGCAAGTGGGAAAAGTAGCGCAACAAGGGCGACACGTATAAAGGCAGGGCGCCTCGTCGACATATTTTACCTTTCTAGTTAACGGTGGGAGCTGGACTAAGAATGGACCGGCTAGATATCAAATACAAGGATATGACACGAATAGATAAACATCCTGGTGAGTGGGCGTTCCTTAATGGCGGGCAGCCGGACGCCGCGCATGGGCAAGATCGGGGGCGGGTGGACCAGGCTTTCTCTTCCTCTTTCCTATCGGCAGCGACATAGGACCGAACAGCGCCAGCCGACCCTAGGCCTCGCACTAGGCGAAGTGAGCGTGGCTTACCCTTTTCAATATGGTCTTCCAAAGGGTAGGACATTCTTCTCCTTGCTCCCAGTTACCTCCAAGCCCGTCCCTCATCGCCGCCTATCCCGTTCTCCTTCAACAACCTACAAAAAGTAATGGACAAGGGAGATATATGTGTGGTAATATTCCCCATGAAGTTGAGCCACAGTCCCGCCCTGCCGAACCGCTCCTTCACTCCGACAAAGCGCATCCCTGTGCAATCATGGTGCAAATCGACCCTTTATTTTCAACAGCTTCCAACATACGTCTTTCTAACCCCTTTCCTTTCACACTCATGCGAACCACCCCGGGGGTGGGGGGGTATGAGCATCTCTAACCAAGAATCGCTCGGTTTTGCGCCTTGCCCCGATCCGCGAGCGGTAAGTCCTTTAGAGCTCACTCTTACGAGAGATGCGCCCACTTCCTCGGATTCCCGCCGAGTAACTCCTCTAGAATCAGTCGCCAATTTACTAAGTCCTTTAGAACTCACTCTTACGAGGAGGGCGCTGAATTGCCCCAACGTGCAGCAAATAACACCTTTAGAATCAATCGCCAATTTGCTAAGTTCTTTAGAGCTCACTCTTACGAAAAATGCACCCGTAAGTCCTTTAGAATCCGCTCTTACAAAATCAGTGGACTTAAAGCCCCATCGAATCATAACTCTTACAAAAAAGGCGGAGGGAGGGTACTATCAGTCTCCCCGCCGCCAACGGTCGAGGCATACTTCCGCTGATGACCATGAGTCCCGAAACACCCGTTGCGCCGGGCCTGCCGGACAAGCCACCTTGGGCAACGAAATTGACCTCCGCCGCTTCTGCCTCTACGATGAAGTCAGCGCGTGGCGTTCCAGGGGCTGCGGCGCAAACGGTCAACCCATGAAAACGAAAGTGCGCGGCTTGCGGTCTCTCCTCGTTGCCTCTTTGTTTCTTTGCGGCTTTGCGCCGGCTTCGTACGGGCAAACCGCCACCGCGGTGGTTGCCAAGGTTTTTGCCGCCCGCGGAGGTCTCGACAAGATTCGCGCCCTCAAGGCCCAGCGCGTTTCCGGAACCATCTCTTTCGGCACGGATGCCTCGGGCCCCTTCGTCGTCGAGCTCAAGCGCCCCCTCAAAATGCACATGACCCTGGCCGTGCAGAACCTCACCATGGTTCGCGTCTACGACGGAAAAACCGGCTGGGCCAATAATCCCTTCGCCGGAAAAATGATTCCCGACACCATGACCGACGAGGATCTGAAAAACATCGCCGAAGAATCCGACTTTGATGGTCCGCTCGTGGACTACAAGCGAAAAGGAAATCTGATCGCCCTGGTTGGAAAAGACAAGGTCGGCGACAAAGACGCTTGGCGCGTAAAACTCACCACCAAAAACGGAGACATCCGCTACTATCTCTTCGACACCAGCTCTTTTCTGCTCCTCAAATGGGAAGGCAAGCGCCACTTCGAGGGTAAGGAACTGCCCATCGAATCGTATTTCCGCGATTACCGCGACGTCAACGGCTTGAAGTTTGCGTTCGAGATTGCTTCCGGCGCCTCGGCGACCGACCTCTCGCAAAAGATCATCATCGACAAGATCGAGCTCAACCCGCAAATCGGTGACACCGAATTCGCCAAGCCCGCCACACCCGAGACCCCGGCAGCCCCCGCTGCGCCGCCATCAACACCAGCGCCGTCCGCAGCAGCGAGCGCGCGCCGTCTTAGCGATCTTCTCAGTGTTTTTTGTTAGTGCGAGTGGAATGCCGGCGGTAAAGATCCGCGATCGCATACGTCGCGCCTGCAAAAAATGTGACCCGCGGCAAATTTCCGTACACCGCGACGTACGCGCCGCCATCCAAGACCAGCCGCGATGAAACATTGTACGTCCCCGCTCCCAGCAATATCAGCGTCGCCGGTGTCGCCATGTTTGTCCGGCTGAATCCGGCGATCTCTCCGGTCCATCCCCACTTCTCCGTGATCGGATACGAATACGACAACGCACTAAAATAATTGCGGTCGAACCCGGCTGCGCTTGGGCGACCGACAAACTGAACTCCCTCATTTACATCGAAATGGTGTTTGCCGAAATCCTTGCTCACTAGGAGCTGCACCGAATGCCCGACAGCGCCGGTGCCCAACCCGGCGGTTGCCGTCGGCAGCGACGCGGTATACAAAATGGAGAAGGTCGGCCGCGCGCCCTTCTGGGGAAATACCTTGTATTTGAAGCCGGCACCGGAATCGGTGAGTCCGGTGATGCCAGCGTCGCGTTCAAACGGGTTGTTCGCCAGCCGCAGCTCGAGATTCTTGAAGACGCCGAATTTGAGCAGGCCATTCATGTTCTGATGGCCGCTTGCGGCTTCGAATCCGTACTCAATTTCTAGGACGCCGCGCTGCACGGCTTCGGCAGTCGTGGCAAATGTGGGGCGGTTGGGCACGGCGGTGATTTCGTCGGGGTCTTGCGCTTGCGCTTCGTTCTTGTTTTGACTCGGTCCTTGCGTCTGTTCCTGAGCTTGATCCTGCACTTTGGCGTGCCCACATGCGAGGGGCACGCAGAATGCCACATACGAGAGTGCCGCTAAAACAGACCTGATCGCACGCATTAGGAGCGCTTTCCTCTTCTCAATAAGCCGCTGATGAGTCTAACAACGAGCGCATCGCGAACCAAGGTAGTCACCCGGTAGTGTCCGCTTTGTCAGCCGTGACATTCCATCTGCTCCGAAACCGAGTGCGCTATGCTGTTCGAATGGGGCGCACGAATCAACCGGAGAAGGACCAGACGCGCATCGGGCTTTGTGTGAATTGCGTTCATGCGCGGCGCATTGAATCGACGCGTGGTTCGCTCTTTTTCTTGTGCGAGCTTTCGCTCAGCGATCCGCACTTTCCCAAATACCCTCGACTGCCGGTGCTGTCCTGCCCGGGCCACAAGATCATCGACGCGCCGTAACGCCGGGCGTGATTCTTGTATATCTACAGACTATATATAGTTGTGGTAATATACTAACGGCATTCATCCTTCCGGCGAGGTGGTCGCGTGAGGTCCTGCTCGGAGCGCGTTCTTGGGGCTGCTCTCTTGCTGTTCGTTTCCGGCGTACCGGTGCGAGCCGACACGCTGAGAATCACGAGTAACCCGCCTGGCGCCGCCGTGGAAATCGATGGAGTCCCGGACGGCACGACGCCTTACGAAAAGGAACTGCCGGGCGGCTATTTTCACCGGACAAAGACATCGCTGGGATCGCGGCTGGAGCATCCAATGGTGGCGCGCGTCAGCCTGGCGGGCTACGCGACGAAAGAGATCTCGCTGACCGAAGGCCCCATGAACTGGGTGGGCCTTAACGGCCGCAACCACGGGGAATACTGGCTGCTCAAGAGCAATCACTTTCAAGTGGATCTGTATCTGATTTCGCAGACTTTCACGGGCAACATCTCCGCTGAGGTTTCTGCAAATGCGGCGGCCGATCGCGAACCCGCGCTTTCCCTCGAAGAGATCGTCGCGCGTGCGAAGCCTGCCGTGGTCTATCTCAAAGGCTTGACGAAGTCCGGCACGGGTTTCTTTGTGACTGAAACCGGAGTGATTGCCACGAACGCACATCTCGTTCGGGGCGAGGAATCGATGCTTACCGTTCTTTCTAGCGGCCAGCAACTCGAAGCCAAGGTGGTGTATATCGATGGCGATCTCGATATCGCCCTGGCCAAAGTGCAGGGCAGCAATTTCCCACATCTGACGCTGGCGGACGCTTCCACCATTCGCCAAGGAGAAAGCGTTCTCGCTATCGGGAATCCCGGCGACGCCATGCTGTTCAGCGTCACCCGGGGCATTGTCAGCGCGGTCGGAAAATTCTCTCGCGCCGGGCCGGGAACCTGGGTTCAGACGGACACGCCGATCAACCCGGGCAACAGCGGCGGTCCACTGCTAAATTCCAGGGGCGAGGTCATTGGGATTAACACGCAGAAGGTCATCAAGAAAAGTATCACCGGCATCGGATTCGCGCTCAGTTCGTCGGAGCTGCTTGAGGTTCTTCACCACTTCTATCCGAGCACCGTGCCGTTTGCCGAAAAGCTCTCCGCGCCAATTGCTGCGATGGAATCAATCTCCGCCCCGCTCGCGATGGACTCTTACGGCACCGTCGTTCTCTCCAAGCCCGAAGGAGCTGGCATCTGGGTTGATCACGCATTCGTCGGTAGTGCCCCGGCTACTCTAAAGCTCACCGTGGGCCGACACGACGTCGTTGTCAGATCTCAGGGTCATGCCGACTGGATTTGGAAGCTTAACGTGCTTAAGGACAGTCAGGTCACGCTGAGCCCTCAGTCGAACTCCGTACCCAGAAAGGAAGATTGAGCAGGTACTAGGGACGGCGCTGAGGCCACCGAAGCGCTCGCACCGACTCTACTCTGGTTAAGCTCTGTGGCGTGGCAGCGACAGCAGTTTGAGGCGTTTTCCTACTTTTGTGAATTCGGGATCAGCGGTAACGAGGATTGCGGACTGCTCGAGCGCGAGCGCGGCGGCAAAGCTATCCGCATAAGCCAAACCGTGACGGGTTTTGATCTCTGCCGCGTGCGTGGCCCGTTCGCGGTCAACCGGCACAATGAGCAGAGGCAAGTGCGACGCCTCTTTGTTCAGACGCCGCGCCTCGCTCTCCCCGGATTGTTTCCAGAGGGAGTAGACTACTTCGCCCCAGTTTACGGCGGACATGGACAACGGGCTTTGGGTGCGGTTGGCGTCGTTGAATAAGGATTCGACGCGACGAGCTCCAGGGCTACCGGCAAGAAAGATTAGAACGGCGTTGGCGTCAAGAACGTAGCGCCTCACCGACCGCGCTCCCGCTCTTTTTGCCGTTCCTTCTGCAAGAATTCCAGCGCGGAACCAGCGCCCTTGAAGGAACCCCGGAGTTTGCGAATGAATTCTCGAGTGACCGGCCGAAGGACGATGGGTCCTTCCTCGCCGTCCACCAGCGAGATGCTAATGCGCATGCCTTTACGAAGGCCCAGCCGGGAACGCACTGGGGCTGGAAGAACCATTTGGCCTTTGGAGCTAATGGTGGTCGTAAAGACTTCCGGTTGCAGTGGTTCGCGCTTTCTCATAGGACTATCTTACCTGTATGTAAGACGAACGTGCAAGCAGTAGTCTCTTTCTCGCCATACTTCTATTGTACTTCGGGGCGTGAGCACCGATGCTTCGGTTTGTGCGTGCGCTCAATTGCCCTCCGCCGAGGCGTGTGCTAGCATCCGCTGGCTGGAGAACGGACCAGGGAAAAGTTTCATTAGACCTTCGCCCTCGCACCTTGCGGGGACGCAGGTAAAGGCCACGTTCTCCTTTTTCAGCCACACCAGCATCGCTCAGGCGCAGGCCCGCGCCTCCATCCCGCACGGCGGACCTCGCCAACTGGAGGTCTACATGAAGAGCTATCTCACTAAGGACATTCGAAACGTAGGCATTGTCGGCCACGGCGGCACCGGGAAGACGCAACTGGTGTCGTCGTTGCTCTACACGGCGGGCATGACGCCGCGATGGGGGAAAGTTGCGGAAGGAAGCACGACGACGGATTGGGACGAAGAAGAAATCGGAAGAAAAATCTCGATTCAAACGGGTATCGCGCACGCGGAATGGCCGTGCACGCTGTGTTCGGGCGCAAATGTAAAAGTCAATTTTCTGGATCTTCCCGGCTACTCAACTTTCATCACCGAAGCGAAAGCCTCGCTGATCGCGGCGGATGCCGCGCTGATCGCCATCGACGCGCACGTCGGCGCGCAGGTTACGACTGAGAAAGTTTGGGATTATTGCACCGAGTACGATATTCCGCGGGCTTTCGTGCTGACCTGGATGGACCGCGAGCTGGCCAGCTTCGAGCGCTCCATGGAATCGCTCGAACAAGTGTTTGGGCGCAACGTGGTGGCGCTGCAGCTGCCGATCGGCACGGAAAAAGGTTTTCGCGGCGTGATCGATCTGGTGGGCATGAAGGCGCACATGTACAAGCCCGATGGCGATGGCAAACCTTCCATCGAAGAGATTCCCGCGGCGCTGGCGGATGAGGCCAAGGAAGCGCACGAAAAGCTTGTGGAGATGATCGCGGAGGGCGATGACGAACTGATGGAGGAATTTTTCCGAGAAGGCACGATTCCGATCGAGGATCTAATTCCCGGAGTTCGCAAAGCTATCGTGGCCGAGAAAATCTTTCCCGTGCTAATGGTTTCCGCGCTGCGCAACGTGGGTACCGCCAGCCTGCTGACGTTTATCGCCGACGCTTTTCCGCATCCCGACGAGCATTCTCAGGTGGGCTTTAAAGAACCGGGCGGGAAAGGCGAGCGCATCGAGCGCAAATACGATGACAGCCAGCCGCTGTCGCTTTTCGTCTTCAAGACTCTCACCGATCCTTTCGCTGGGCGCATCAACTACTTCAAGGTGAAGAGCGGGGTGTTGAAAAATGACGCCACGCTGATCAACTACAACCGCAGCATGCCCGAACGCTTCCAGCACATTCAGGTGGTGCAGGGCAAACAGCTCAGCGAAGTTTCCGAGATCCACGCGGGCGATATCGGGGCGATCGCGAAGCTTAAAGAGAGCACTACGGGCGAGACGCTGGGCGACAAAGCCGCGCCTATTTTCTACAGCCCCGCGCAGTTGCCGGAGCCTTCGATCACGTTCGCGATCGAACCGAAGACCCGCGCGGATGAGGACAAGATCGGCGTATCGATTCACAAAATACTGGAGGAAGATCCCGCGCTGCGTTTTTCGCGCGACCCACAAACGAAGGAATTCTTGCTGGCGGGGTCGGGCCAGCAGCACATCGAAGTCGTAGTGGCCAAGCTGCACAAGAGGTATCACGTCGATCTGACTCTCAAGCCACCTAAAGTGCCATACCGCGAAACGATACGCGGGAAAGCCGACGTGGAGGGCAAGCACAAGAAACAGTCCGGCGGGCACGGGCAGTTTGGCGTGTGCCGCATCAAGATGGAGCCGGTGGAGCGCGGCAAGGGCGTGGAGTTCGTCGATGACGTGTTCGGCGGAGCGATTCCGAAGAATTGGATCCCGTCGGTGGAGAAGGGAATTCGCGACGCGGCTGCGCGCGGGTATCTGGCGGGATTCCCGGTGGTCGATTTCCGGGCGATCCTTTACGACGGCAAGTATCACGATGTCGATTCTTCCGACATGGCGTTCAAGATCGCAGGCTCGCTGGCGTTCAAGGAGGCGATGAAGCAGGCCAAGCCGACGCTGCTGGAGCCGGTGATGCACGTGGAGGTCTATGCGCCAGACCAATATTCCGGCGACTTGATGGGCGATCTCAGCTCGCGCCGCGGGCGCATCGCGGGCAGCGAAGCGCGCGGGCACAACGTCATCATCAAGGCGCAGGTGCCATTCGCAGAAATGCTGACTTACGCGAATGACTTGATTTCCAAGACGCAGGGGCGTGCGAGTTACTCGATGGAGTTTTCTCACTACGATTACGTGCCCCCCGAACTGGCCGACAAAGTGATTGCCGCGCACAAAATGGCCCACGGCGAGCATTTGGTGGAAGAAGAAGCGTAGCTGCTTCCTTTTGGGACTGCGGTGAATGCAAAAGACGCTGCACGTTTAGCTGGATGCGAGCGCTTGCAGAAGTTTTTCCCGCGCCGCCTGCACTTCGGCGCGTGCATCGTTGATCTTCGTGAATGACGGTATCGTGTCCTGAAAGAAGGGGTGCAGCGTTTTTACGGAATCATAGAGTGATTTCAGCTTGCCTCGCGCCTCTTCCACCGGCTGGTGCAGTGTTTCTTCTGCGGCAGCCATCAGCTTGTGAAACGCGGCGACGTCGGTGTCTTTAGGGACGACGAAATTCTCCGGTGTGGGCTTACCCATCATCGATTGATAGTAGGCGGAAGGGTTTGCTGCTTGCGCCAACTGGTGCACGCCAATGTCCAGGCCGTCTTCCTCATATCGCAGCGCTTCACTCCAGTTGAACGCGGTCTTGGGCAACGCGCGCACCACAGACTCGACCTGTTTCCGTTCCGCCCCGGTCAACGCGCCACTCCGCACCGCCTGGGTCAACGCATGAAAATTGGAAACGAGCGTCATCTTGGCGATGAGCGAGAAAATTAGGCTGCCACCCATCGCAACGTGTTGCGAGAAGCGGATGCCGGCAAGCCATGCATCTACCGCTTCTTGCGTGTCACCCTTTGCGGCAAGCCGCATTCCATAAAGGGTATTCAGCCGGGCAAGAACACGCGCCTTGGGCACGTACGCGATGGATGCGCTAGGCCCCGCTTCGTACTCGATTCCCCAGTCACAGTCCGGGAGTTTTGTCGCTCTTTGCATCCCGCGAATGGCCGCTGCGTTTTGATCGAGGATGGGGCCGAGCTTAGCTTCATTCCAGACCACTTCTCCCGCAGCTGTTTTCTCGAGCAGTTCGGCGGTGGCTTCGTCGGACGGAGGATCCTGCAGATCCGCGAAGGCCAGCCAATAGCGGAGCGCGGCATTATGGGTCTGTGGAAACTTAGACTGCGCGTGCGCCGCGGTAGCCAGCAAACAGAACAGCGAGATGACGAAAACGGTTCTAAATTGGGCGCGCATGTTTGTCCTCCTGAATGACTATTCTTTTGCAAGCACGCGCAAGGTGCTGTTTTTTCGCCGCAGATCGGGAAGCAGATTCCGGGAAGCTTCCGCCAGTGCAATCAGCCGGACGGGATCTTCCAAGGCGAGCCGCGTCAGCGGCACGAGGGCGGGCACATGCTCCCCGGAGTGCCCGGCCAGCGCGGTAGGCTCTTGCGTAGCGGGACTTGCAGTTTCGTCCGGAGAAGGCTTGCGAAAGAGAAACCATAGCGAGCACCCGAACGCCATCGCCAGCACGGCTGTAAGGGCAACGCACGCGGCCGCCGAGGCTGAAATTCTTGGAGAAAACTTTCAAAATGTCGATCGTGCTGATCCATGGTCATTGCTCCGGCAATAATTCTCTTTGGTATGGCTTCGGTCGTTCGCGTAGTTTGTCCAGGGCGTAGCGATATCGCGACGCCACGGTGTTCAGCGAAACTCCGGTCAAAGCCGCTGTTTCTTCGAGAGTCATGCCGCTCCAGACACGGAGGACGACCACTTCGCGCTGGTCCTCGGGGAGCTCCAAGAGTGCCGCTTGCAGAGCCAGGGCCGCCTCTCGGTTGCCGTTGCGACTCTCGAACAGACTGCCGGCAGCATCGAGTTCGTGCTCGTGCGCGACTTCGCGCTTCACGTTTCGACGAGCGTTCAACGCGGCGTTGCGTACGGCGCGATAGAGATACGCAACCGGGACATCCGGCACGACCGTATTCCCCTGCAGCAGCCGCAAGAAGACTTGATGCACAACGTCTTCTCCCGTGGCGGCGTTGGCAACGAACGAACACGCGTAGGCGAGCAGCGCCGGACCATACTGGTCGTAGAGCTGCCTAACTTCGTCGGCACGGAGTTTGCGTTCGGCCAAATTCGTTGCACCGCCTGGATACGCTTTCTGTTTCTATGACACCGTAGTCCCGCGGAATTGTCTAACCGGTGCTGGAGAAATTTCTTTGACAGCGTTTGTCGAGTAGCTCGCCGGGAGGAAGCCCGGCGCCTGCATGTAGTGCGCGGCGTGGGGATGGGCACTACAGAGACGAGACCCTGTCTGCCGGCCAGCGCCAATTTGGTGCTTGCCGCGGAGAAAAGGGCAGCCAAAATGAGTCCTATCATGAAGAACAAGCCTTCGCACAAACTCGGGCCGCAGACGCGGGCCATCCATGCCGGGGAGGGAATTCGCCACGGCGTGGGCGTGGCCGTGGGCGCGCCGATCTGCCGGACTTCCACGTTCACTTTTTCTTCCACCGCGGAGATGAAACGCTGGGCGGAAGGCAAGAGCAAGGCGTACATCTACACGAGGTACGGCAATCCGACGCTGGCGGTGGCGGAAGGAAAGATTGCGGAGCTGGAGGGAGCGGAGGCGGCGGTGTGCACCGCTTCAGGCATGGCGGCAATTTCGTGCGCGCTGCTGGGAGCGTTGAAGTGCGGCGATGAAATGATTTCCACGGGGCAGGTCTACGGCGGGAGTTACCGGTTGATGCGGGACGTGTTTCCCGACATGGGAATCAAGGTGCATCAGGTGGGGACGGATCTTGCGGGAATCGAAAGCCTGGCAAACCCGCGAACGAAAGTTTTGTATGTAGAGACGCCGACAAATCCGACGGTGCGGCTCGTGGATCTGCGGAAAGCGGTGGACTTCGCGAAAAAACACAAACTCGTTTCCATCATCGACAATACTTTTGCCACGCCGGTATTGCAGCAGCCGCTGGCGATGGGTTACGACATCGTGGTGCACAGCGCGACGAAAGCGCTGGCCGGGCATTCCGACGTGATCGCGGGCGTGGCGGCGGGAAGCAAACACTGGATGGAGCGCATCCGGCACATGGTGATCTACCTGGGCGGGTCGATGGACCCGGAGGCCGCGTTTCTGCTGAATCGCGGGATCAAGACGCTGGCGTTGCGAGTGAAGCGGCAGGGGGAAAACGCGCTGGCCGTGGCGAGATTTTTGGAGAAGCATCCGAAGGTCGCGCGGGTGCACTACCCGGGGCTGGCGTCACATCCGGATCACAAACTGGCGAAGCGGCAAATGCGCGGGTTTGGCTCGATGATGGCATTCGATTTGAAGGGCGGGCTGCCGGCGGCGCGGCGCTTTTGCGATCGCGTGCGTTTGTTCCTGCTGGCGGCGAGCCTTGGCGGAGTGGAATCGCTGGTGGTTCTGCCGGCTTACAGTTCGCATTACAACATGAGCGCGCACGAGTTGGCGCAAGCCGGGGTGGCGCCGGGTTGCGTACGCGTGTCGATCGGGATTGAAGATTCCGAAGACCTTATTGCGGACCTAAAACAGGCGCTCGCGTAACTTTTGATCCAGCTCGATTGAGAGAATCGCCGACTCAGCGTGTGGAAACCGGAACGTCAGATTCTGCCGCTTCGGGTAGCAGCGATTTCACGATGTCTTCCAGTTCGTGCGCGCTGTTCACGTGTTCCGGGTAATTGTGGACCGACGTGGCGAAGGAAAAGCCGTGTCTGACGCTGACGTCCTGCAACTCTGCCTGTAGGCGCATGGCGACGCGATTGGCGTTGAGGGTATCCGTTTGCGGCAGAACGATGCCGAAGAGGTTGGGCGCCAGACGATAAATCGAATCGGTGGGCCGCAGCCTGCGCGACATCCCTTTCGCGGCCTCACTCCAGGCTTTGGCATTGTCGGCTTCGTCCAGGGAGCGCGGCCCAGGCTTTACTTTCACCAGCAACAAAGTCAGGGTTCGCTGCATGGTCATCGCCCGGCGGTACTCCATCGCGAGGCGGTCCCAAAAGTGGTTTACGTCCGGCATGGTGTGCAGCAGGTCGGCACAGGCCTGAACGCGCAACTCGATATTGCGTTCGAGCTCCTCGATTACCTGCTGTTTTAGCTTAGCCACGGTGCGCTGACGATCGAACAAATAGATCACGAAGAGCAGCGTCAGCACGCAAAAACCAACAAAGGCGACGCGCAAGGTCCACTTGTTATTTTCGTCGGGATGGACAAAAACCAGGGGGTACATGAATAGGGCCAAGGCGCCCGCCAGAACGAAGACGACGGCCGCGGCCATGATCGTGAGTTGGAGCTCGCGCCGCTCGAGGTGATCGAGATCTCTGCGGTTCATGGATACCGGACGAGACCACCCAGCTTCGTCCAACATACACGCTCCTTGCGGGCTCGCTGCTTCACGTGCCTTACTTGAATCCTCCACCCGTTCCCGTTTTTCGGCAAGTTCGATGGGCTGACCGGCCACGCAAGCAATACCGCCCCTTCGTCCGGGTACCAGGTGTGGATGTGACAGGATGAATCAAAACGTGAAGGGCAAGCCATTGCGTCGCGAGGGCTCGAATAGCCCCGCAAAAACAAAAACGGGCGGGACGCCGAAGCGTTCCGCCCGAATTCGTTTATTGTGAAGTGGCTTTAGAGGGGTTGGACGTTCGAGGCCTGCAGGCCCTTGGGGCCCTTGGTCACTTCGAATTCAACCGCTTGGCCGTCGTTCAACGACTTGTAGCCATCAGCCACGATCGCGGAGAAATGGACGAAAACGTCCTCACCGCTCTGGCGCTGGATGAATCCAAAGCCCTTGCTCGCGTTGAACCACTTCACTGTTCCTTGTTCTTTACTCACTTCTGTACTCTTTTCTGTTGACCGCGTTGCGATCATACTTTGAGCCCGGCCGGATTAGGGCCGCACTCATTTTAAATTAAGCTATCTGATGCCTCGTCTCCGAACCCCTCAACAGAGTACGGGCCGTCCTTGGGGCATAAAAAAAGGCCGCAAGTTTGAACCTTGCGACCGCTTTACACTTCCAAAGGCGATACAAGAGCAACAAACGCAAGACCAAAGTACCACGTATGTGCCTCGATGTCTAGTGGTTTCTTTTGGCGGTTCGCGCCCTAGGCACGCCCCGTGGGTCCGCTAGGTAAGGGACCAGGAGAGGCTTCGAGGTCGCGGCGAACCCAGGCAGCGACGGAGCCCTCGCGGTAAACGGCCCAGGAGAGCATGGCGCCACCGTTGAGGTCCTGGACCAGGCGGGCGAGTTCTGCGGTATCGCATTTTCGAAGCTCGCGCGCGGCCACTGCTTCGTCGAGGAGTTTTTGCGTTTCGCGGCGGATGGCGCGGAACTGCGCGAGAGTGATGGCGTGAAAGTCCGGATCGGTCAAGTCGATTTGAAGATAGGCGAGGCCGTTGGCCATGGCTTCGGGGGTGGGCGCGAAGGCCGTGCATTCCACAAACAATTCGGTGAGCGCTTTGAGCGGTGAGGAGTGCTTGACGCGCGCGAACCGCCGCCCGAGGGGCCGGTCGAAGGAACAAACGAGATGCGCGTTGTGTGTCACTTGCGCGGGGAATTTTGGGGAGCCAGGAGATAGTCGGCGACGCGAGCGACCTGGACCATTTCAGCGACGTCGTGGACGCGGACGATGTGTGCGCCGCCGAGAATGCTCGCGGTGACGGTGGCAGCGGTGGCCCAGATACGTTCTTCGGGCGGAGCGGGCTTGCCGTGGCGTGCGAGCGACGCGCCGAGGAAGCCTTTGCGTGACGTGCCGACCAACAGCGGGTAGCCGAGTCTTGCCAGTTCCGCCAGTTTTTGGAGTAATTCGTAATTTTGCTGGAAGCTTTTTCCAAAGCCGATGCCCGGATCGATGATGATCCGCGACTTCGGCACGCCCGCTTTTCGAGCTTTCCCGATGGATGCTCGAAGTCCTTGGATGACATCTTTCATCACGTTGCGAGCGAATGGGGCTTTTTGCATGGTGCGAGGCTCGCCGCGCATGTGCATGAGGATCAGCAGGACGCGGTGACGCGCGGCAACTTGGGCGATCTGCGGATCAGTTTTCAGTCCGGAAATGTCGTTGATGATGGATGCGCCGGCGCCGATGGCTGCTTCGGCGACATCCGCCTTCCGCGTGTCGATGGAAATGGGAACGCGCAGCACGCCGCGGAGTGCTTTCAGCACCGGCATTACCCGTGTGAGTTCTTCTTCCGTCGAGGTCTCGCGGGAGCCTGGCCGCGTAGATTCCCCGCCGATGTCGAGCAAATCCGCGCCGGCACTCTCCATTTCTAGAGCGTGTTCGATGGCTTGCTGCGGGTCGCAATACTTGCCGCCGTCGGAGAAACTGTCGGGGGTGACGTTGAGGATGCCCATCACCAGCGTGCGTTCGCCGAGGAGGAGTGTTCGCGAGGGAAGCTTGAGACGGAAAAGTTTGCGGCGGGGCATCGGCGGATAGCAGTTTAGCGCGGGCGGTGGAAAAAAAGATAACGCGGAGACGCTGAGGGCGCAGAGAAAAATCTAGTCGAGGTCAAAGTCGCGGATCGGCTTACCTGCCGGGGCGTCCTTGGCTTTTTTCATCGCTTCTTCGAATTTCTTGGCGAGGATGTCTTCCTTGTTTGTTTCCTGGAGCCAGGAATCGCGAAATTTGTCTTCGCGATGGCGTTGCTGCTCGCTCAATATGCCGGCCGCGTCGGTTAGGTCGACGTTCGGTCCGGCCTTCAGGGGCGCTTCATGCGAGAGCACGACGCCCAGCGTGGCGTCCACGGTGAGTTTGGCGTGGCAGCACGGGCATGCAACGTGGAGCGGTTGATTGCTGTTCTTCGCCATGGGCGTATTCTACGACTTTTGAAGGAATGAAGTAAGGAAGTAATGACGTTAAGAAAAAGAAGAGGCGCAGCTCGCCGCGCCTCTTCGAGAGTCTACCGATTCTAAACGGGTCACGCCTTCGCGGGGTTTTCTCCGCGAGTGAAGCCGGGCGCGGGACGCAGCTCCGGGCGCACAACTTTTGGATCCGCGCTGGGCGCGGCCTGCGGCGGAGGTGTGGGAGGCGTGCGCTGTTTCTCCGGCAGCGGCTTACCTTCTATGAGCAGTTTCACTTCGTTGGCATCGATGACTTCGCGCTCCAACAAGGCCTGCGCGATGCGCTCGAGCGTGTCGCGATTGTTCGACAGGAGTTTCTTGGCGGTCTCGTAGCCACCGTTGACGATGCGCTTCACTTCCTTGTCGATCTGGATCGCGGTGTCCTCGGAATAATCGCGGTGCTGGGCGATTTCGCGGCCGAGGAAGATGGCTTCATCTTTCTTGCCGTAAGCCAGCGGGCCCAGCTCGCTCATGCCCCATTCGCAGACCATGTTGCGCGCGATGTCCGTGGCGCGTTCGATATCGTTGCCGGCGCCGGTGGTGATGTGACCGAGGAAAATTTCCTCCGCGGAGCGCCCGCCCATCAGTACGGCAAGCATGGCTTCGAGATATTCGCACGTGTAGGTGTGCTTGTCGTCTTCGGGGAGCTGCATCGTGAGGCCGAGGGCCATGCCGCGGGGAATGATCGTAACTTTGTGTACGGGATCGGCGCCTGGGGTCATTTCCGCGACGAGCGCGTGGCCGGCTTCGTGATACGCGGTGTTCTTCTTCTCTTCGTCCGACAAAATCATGGACTTGCGCTCGACGCCCATCATGACCTTGTCCTTGGACATCTCGAAGTCGACCATCAAGACGAATTTGCGGTTTTGGCGGGCCGCCCACAGTGCGGCTTCATTCACCAGATTGGCGAGGTCTGCGCCGGAAAAGCCCGGCGTGCCGCGCGCAATGATGGATAGATCGACGTCGTCCGAGATAGGCACCTTGCGGGTATGTACGCGGAGAATTTCTTCGCGGCCTTTTACGTCTGGGCGCGCTACGACGACGCGGCGGTCAAATCGGCCGGGACGCAGAAGCGCGGGATCGAGAACGTCCGGGCGGTTGGTTGCGGCGATCAGGATTACGCCCTCGTTTGATTCAAAGCCATCCATTTCGACGAGCAGCGCGTTCAAAGTTTGCTCGCGTTCGTCGTGGCCTCCACCAAGGCCTGCGCCGCGGTGGCGGCCGACGGCGTCAATTTCATCGATGAAGATGATGCAGGGCGCGTTCTTCTTGCCTTGCTCGAAGAGGTCGCGCACGCGGCTGGCACCGACGCCGACGAACATTTCAACGAAGTCCGAGCCGGAGATCGAGAAAAACGGGACGTTGGCTTCGCCCGCAATCGCGCGCGCCAGAAGAGTCTTTCCAGTGCCTGGAGGGCCGACGAGCAGTACGCCCTTGGGAATGCGTCCGCCGAGCTTTTGGAATTTTTGCGGATCTTTCAGGAACTCAATAATTTCCTGGAGCTCTTCCTTGGCTTCATCGGTCCCGGCAACGTCCTTGAAGGTGGCTTTTTTCTGTTGCGCCGAAAGCAGCCGCGCGCGCGACTTGCCAAAGCTCAGGGCTTTGTTACCGCCGGCCTGCATCTGACGCATCAGGAAGAGGCAAAAACCGACGAGCAGGATCAGTGGCGCGGCGTTCAGCAGGATCAAAACCCAATCCCCACTGCGCACTTCCTTCGTTTTGAATGGGACGGTTTTGTCGCGAAGCGCTTTGGTTATTTCAGGCGAGACTTCCTTGGGGATGGTCACGTGAAACTTGCGGTTCGCCGGGCGGACATATTCTCCCTGCAGCTCGTAGCTGTTGGGCGAGAGGTACATGGTGACTTCCTTCACCTCGCCTGCGTCAATCTTAACCATGAACTCGCTGTAACTGGGCTCGTCTTCGCGCGCGGCCTGGCCGTTGGCGGACACCAGCTTCCAGAGCATCACACCCAGAAACACGATGGAGATCCAGAAGAGAATTGTTTTTGCGGTCGAGCTGGAATTCACGTTGTCCTCACTCCTGTCCCGAGCCCCGAGGGTTTAGCCCTCGGCGAAGCGCTGGACCATTTCGGTCGCTTATCTTTTCGCCCTCTGCCGTCCTGCCGCAGATGGCGATCGTGTCGACAGCCCACGACTATTGCGCCCCGTACCGTTGGCCCCTGCCAACCCGTATCCCACCCATACTTCTTTAGATGCAGTCCGGAAGCCAAAGTAATCGGGCTCCAGGCCGACGCGTCGCCGCGGCGGCTTATCGAGAAGCACGGCCAGCCGAAGCGACCTTGGCTGACTTTCGCCAAGCCTGCGCAGAAGGAATTCCTGCGTCACGCCGCTTTCGAGCACTGCATCCACAAGCAAAACGTCCCGGCCCTTGAGTTCCGGGCGCGTTCCGAAAAAAACCTCGCGCCGCGCATGACCACTCTGCTCAACGTCGCGCACATCCTCGCGGACGAAATGGCAGACTACGGGAGTGTCGATCTGCCGTATCAGGTCCGCCGCGAATACAAACCCTCGATCCAGGGTCACCACGACGTCCAGGCGGCGCCCCTTGTACGCTCGCGTGATTTCCCGACCGAGTGCCGCGACCCTGGCGGCAATTCGCGCGGCAGAGAAGACCGAGCCCTTTCCGGCGTTCACGTTGGCCGCTTTGCGGCGGCTCATGACAACGGTTCCTCGGCAATCACGATTCCTGCCCGGGTCCTTTCGCTCGCCGCAAATTCCGCGACGACGGGAAAGCCGCGGGCCCACGCAAGAACCCCGCCGCTCGTCAGGACCGGCCAGCCGTCACGTTCCCAGCGGCTGATGTGTTTTTCGTTCAACAAGCGTTTCAGCTTGTGCGCGTTGCGATGCCCGGGGAGTTGTAACCGGTCCCCGGGGCGCCAGTTCCGCAGCACGAGAGGAAAACGCAGAGTATCGCGGTCCAAGACCGGCCCTGTCTCACTAGTTTCCCCCCTCTTTGCAAGCCAGTCAATCACTCTGAAGCGGAAGACGCACCCCAGGCTCGGCACGGGTACTGTAGCTAGGCCAGCTTGGTCCGCGCCGGAATTGATCTCGACATAGCACTCATATTCCTTGGGCTGTTCCTTTTTTGCGGATCCGCTGCCGAGGCTGGTACGAAAAACGAGTGTGTCGCGTTCGCGTCGTACCTCCATGCCGCCGGGTAGCGGCACGGACTTGCCGTTCTCTCCGTGTTCCGCCAGTTCCAGAACGGCGTGAACATGTTCTGCATTGAGCTGTCCAGCGCGTGGCTTCCATTCTTTGACGATGCAACGTATGAGACGTTTGCTTAGAGCTCTGGTTTCCTCGATTTTCTTCTCTGCGCGCTCTGTGTCCTCGGCGTTCAATTCCTTTCGTTGCCTGGATGCCAGCAGCTCCTTGACGGAAACGCGCGCGCTGTCCGCATCTTTCTCAAAAATCGCCGCGGCTCGCTCCCTTGTCAGCAAACTCAAGAACGCCTCGTCTTCGCGCGCAAGCTCCGCGAGGTTCGCCAGATGCTCGACGGCCGCCGGCTGAAAATGCTTCTCGAGAAGCGGCATGAGTTTCTTGCGAATGCGCGCGCGCATCCTCGCGGTGTCACGATTGGTGGCGTCTTCGCGCCACGTTTGCTTGCGCGATTTAAGATACGCGCGCAACTCCGCACGCCGCAGGCCGATCAGTGGCCGTACGACGTGTTCGGCGACGGGATGGATTCCGCCCAGACCGGCAAGTCCCGTGCCGCGAAGGATGTGCGCGAGAACGGTTTCCGCCTGATCGTCCGCCGTGTGCGCAACGGCTACACGAGTCACATGTCCGTCTTCGACCAGCTTTGCGAAAAATCCATATCGCGCGCGACGCGCGGTGTCCTCCAGGTTGGCCTTGTCGCGCTTGGCCTTGGCCGCGACGTCCGCACGTTCCACATGAAGTGGCAGGCCATGCTTTGCCGCGAGTCTCGCCACGAATTTTTCGTCCGCGTCAGAAGCGGCGCCGCGCAATTTGTGATTGAAGTGCACGACGCTAAGCACGATCCCCAGCTTCTCCCGCAGCTCCAGAAGCAACAGCAGCTGCGCAACCGAATCCGCGCCGCCGGAAACGGCCGCGCCTACGCGGTCGCCCGCCCGCACCATCTCATATTTCCGCAGGCCGCTCAGAGTGTGCCGCACCAGTTCGGTGTGACGCTTCCGGTCGAGCGTCGGCTTTTTGGCTCTTGCGCGCATAGATTCGCTCGCCACAAGCTCCCGCAAACCCCGAATGAAGCGTGGCAAGGGCGCATCCTAGCATGGCGGAAGGGGCCAGACACCGCCTGTGGACGACTGTGGAAATCGTTAATCGGTTGTTGACATTCCATTACCCCTTTGGCATACTCGTCGGGCTGTAGATGTGCCTTTCTGCAGGACAGGGGGGCCTTGCTCTTTGACAATCGATACGATGTGCCAGAATCCGTTCGAAACCATTCGGCCTTTTCGAGCCCGAATGGTCTGAGTAAATCGAGCGACAATAATTCGCTTGGGCAGGCTGGCTCCGGTGCAAACCGGGGCATTTTTTTCGCCCAAGCTTCCAG
>JBGOVR010000140.1:0-11292 GCA_041478205.1 Candidatus Acidiferrum sp. | reverse complement strand
CGGTACCTGATTCGTTCGCCTTCTACTTCTCAAAGCGGAACGGGGCGCAGCCCAGTTGGCTGCGCCCCGCTTTCTTGCTGATTCGACCCACGGACCACAACATAGTCGGGTCGATTGCCGATACTACATGGCCATCTTGCCGGTGGCGGGCATCAGGTCCCAGACGCGCCAGAATTCCTGCATGTCGGCCGGGGTGCCCAGGGAAACGCGGATGTATTTGTCCATCGCGGGAATGCGCGGACCAATGAGGATGTTGTTCTTCTTCAGGTGTTCGATGACCTCATCCGGGGGATGCATGGGATTCACCAACACGAAGTTGGCGTGCGAGTCCAGTGCCCGGAGCATGCGGGCGTTGACTTGGTTCATGAACTCTTGGCGGTCGTCGGCATTGCGCTTGACGCCGAGGCGGACATATTCGGAATCGTCGACAGCGGCGGCGGCGGCCTTTGCGGCGACCACGCTGACGGCAAACTGCAAGCGGTCCGCGGAGAACCGCCGGGCGATGTCCGGGGCGGCGACCACGTAGCCCACGCGCATGCCCGCTAGCCCATAGATTTTGGAGAAGGTACGGGCAACCATAACGCGGGGATCGTCGAAGTGCTGGTCCAAAAAGGAGGCGTAGGTGACATTAGGGCTGACGAAGTGGTGGTAGGCCTCATCCACGAGCACCATCGTTTTGGCGGGCAGTTTGTGGATAAAGGCCTCGATGTCCTTGCGGGGAGTCAGCGAGCCGGTGGGATTATTGGGATTGACGATATAGACGAGGCCGGTGGAATCACCGACGCGGGCGAGCATAGCGTCCAGGTCGTGCTCGTACATTTTGTTGAGGGGGACGTCGACGACCTCCACACCGGCGCTCCGCGCAAATTTGCCAAGTGCTGGGAACGTCGGCGAAGCTTGCACGAGTTTCATACCGGGCGCTAGAAACTCGGCCACGGCCAGCTGTAAGATTTCGGAAGAGCCGCACCCCAGGGCAACCTGTTCCGGCTGGACGCGGTGAAGGGCCGCGATCTTGGCGAGCAGGGCCTCATACTCGGTGCGCGGGTAACGGTGGCTGAGGGATGAGGCATCGCGGAGTACGGCCAGCACCTTCTCGGAGGGGCCATAGGGGTTTTCATTGCGGTACAAGAGGATGGGGCCGGGAGGCTGGCTCGCGGCCGGGAGCGGCTGCGCTGCTTCCGCGAGCGCTAGGCCGCCGAGAGACTGCACGGCCGCGCTGGCAACGGCGCTTGCTCCGAATCTTTGGAGAAGGCTTCTGCGTGAGATGGGCATTACTCTCCTTCCAAAAGAGGCTATCGCTTAGTGGGACGCCCCCGGTGGAATCATAGGCATATTTTAGACTGTTTTGAGGCGATGTAGCGCTAGCCTTTCCAAGTTTTGCCGATCTCTCGTGTCAGGCTAAGATATGGCTGCTTCGAGGAGGCACCATGCGGCGTTCGGCCGTAATTTCGTTCCTGTTCGGCGTGTTTTTTCTTGTTTTGTGTGCGGATCGCCCGGCCACGTTGGCCGCGCAGGAAGCTCGCCCGGCTCAGGGGTCTTCCAGACTTCTCACGGTCGAGCGTATCTATGGCGAGCCGAGCTTGAGCGGCCACTTGACCACCGGCCTCGCCTGGGCACCTGATGGAAGGCGGCTCAGTTTTTTCAGGGAGACAACGCCGGGCGGCGTTATGGGCGCCTCGATCTCGAAGGATGTTCGGACCGAATTGTGGATCATGGACGCGGCTTCCGGCAAGAGCCAGCTCCTCGTTTCCGCGGAAAAAATTGAATCGGTGCTTCCCGGCGAACCCGGGAAGTCCACTCAGGCCACGGGTCTCGGCCGCCATGCTCCCGCGCAGTACCAATGGGCGCCGGATGGCGCCGCACTTCTTTTCCAGGGCGCGACCTCACTCGCCTGGTTCGACCTGAAGACGCAGGCGGCACGCACGCTGGTTTCCGGCAAAGAAGACCTTGCGGACCCGAAATTCTCGCCCGACGGGAGGTACGTGAGTTTCGTGCGCGATCACAATCTCTGGCTTGTAGGCGTCGCGGATGGGAAAGGACGGGCTTTCACGCAAGGCGGCACGGAAGGTGTTCGGAAGGGCGAGCTCGACTGGGTCTATCCGGAAGAGCTGGAAATCACCACGGCGTACTGGTGGGCGCCCGATTCGTCCGCGATCGCTTATCTGGAGATGGACGAGCGCAAGGTCGCGCAATATCCACTGGTGGACTTTTCTTCCTACACGGGCAAAGCCGAGGAAGAGCGGTATCCTCCCGCCGGCGGGGCCAATCCGATCGTGCGTGTCCTCGTTGCTTCCGTTGGCGGAGGCGAAGCCCGCATCATGGACACCGGCATGGAAACTGACATCTACATCCCGCGAGTGAATTGGCTCGTTAGTTCGAAGCATCTGGCGATCCAGCGGCTCAACCGTCCGCAGAACGCTCTGGACCTTTTGATTGCGGATACGGCTTCAGGTAAGAGCCGCGTCGCGCTGTCTGAAAAGGACCAGTATTGGATCAACGTCAGTGATGATCTTCATTTCTTGAAAGACGGCAAGCGGTTCCTGTGGTCCAGTGAGCGTTCGGGTTACCGGCACCTTTATTTGTATGACCTCGACGGTAAGCAACTCGCGCAGCTCACGAAGGGTGAATGGGAAGTCTTCGCGGTGCAGGGCGTCGATGAAGCGAGGGGCCTGGTTTACTTCACCGCGGCGGAAAAATCTCCTCTCGAGCGCCAGCTCTATCGGGTTGCTCTTGATGGCTCCGGGTTCACGCGTGTCACCAAGGACGACGGCACGCATGGGGTCAATCTCGCCCCCGACGCTTCGGCATTCGTAGACGCCTATTCCAACAGCATGAACCCGCCGCGTCAGGACCTTTACCGGGCCGATGGTTCGCGCATCGCGGTCATCAACGAAAACAAGGCCGGCGAACTCACGGATTTTCATTTGTCAGCGGTTCAATTTCTTGCAGTGCGCGCTCATGACGGTATTCCGCTGAACGCGATGATGATCAAGCCTCCGGACTTCGACCCAGCGCGAAAATATCCGGCGATCGTTTTTACCTACGGCGGACCGCACGCTCAGGTGGTCCTGAATGCCTGGGGTGGCAGTACTTTCCTGTGGCACCAGTTGATGGCGCAGAAGGGCTACATCATCTTCTCGCTGGACAACCGGGGTTCGGCCGGGCGCGGCCATCTTTTCGAAGAGCCGATCCACTTGCACCTTGGCGCGCAGGAACTTTCCGATCAGCGCGATGGCGCCGCCTATCTGAAGTCTCTGCCGTACGTGGACGCGAAGCGCATTGGAATTTGGGGTTGGAGCTACGGCGGCCACATGACGCTGCACGCCATGTTCGAGGACTCCGAAGATTTCAAGGCGGGTTTCGCCGGCGGCCCGGTCACGGATTGGCACTTCTACGACACCATTTACACGGAGCGGTACATGGGCCTCCTGCCGGAGAGTGAGGCGGGCTACCAGGAATCTTCACCCATCAAGAACGCCGCGAAGCTCAAGGGCAAGCTGCTTATCGCCCACGGGGCGGGCGACGACAACGTGCACTTTGCCAACACGCTCTCGTTGATTAATGACCTGATTGAGGCGGGGAAATACGTCGAGGTCTTGCCCTTTCCGGGCCGTGGCCACGGCGTCAGCGACCCGCCCGCGCGGCGCGTGCTGATGCGGCGGGTGACGCAATTCTTTCTGGATAACCTGTGAGTTTCCAATCTTGGGCTACGCGAGGGCCTCTGTGACGCTCTTTGAGCGATGAGAGCTATCTTACAAGGAGACGGAGCGTGGTCTTGCTGGAACGCGTCCCGTCCGCGAAGAAGTTCTTGAGAGAGCGGAATTCGACTGAGTTCAGCTTTACCTTACGCCAGAGAACTCCACGTGGACGTAGCGCCCCAGCCTGGCGTTAAAGAGCAAATACCAGCCGGCATGGTGGTCATCGTCGTACACATAGACGTTGTCGCGATCCCACTGCCAATCGTGGCAACGATCGAGGTCGTAGGAAGCCACGATCCAGTTCGAGCGGTCGTAAAGCACCACACGGCGTGTCCGATAGTCAAGCGACCTGGCAACGTACGACTCTCTTACGTGCTCGTAGCGGCCATGCGGGTAGTGGCGGCCCGGCGCGATGCGGTCGTGTTCATGATCCCAATCGCGGTAGTCATCGCGGCTAGCATTCTTAAACTGACCTTCGTGGCGGCCATTATCATGGTGTTCGTCGCGATCTCCTTCGCCATGCTTGTCCCAGCCTTTGTGCTTCCCATTGTCATGACGTTCGTCCCGGTCGCGGCGATCATCGCGGTCCTGTGTGGGGCGGGCCACAGCCAGCGTTCCCGCCAGCGCGATCAGCGCGGTACCTACAATCAGTTTCTTCATCTTGCCTCTCTTGTGGATAAGATTTCTCTCTCGATTTCATTCCCGGCCGATCATCCAAGCTGGCGGAAACCAGCCGGTTTTCGGTGGATGGGTGCCTGTTCTATTTTCGTCGCACTAAGCTGCTCTTTTGGAGCGATTCAGCGCGTGGCGTTCCGATCAGCCACCGGCCGGAAGGTCAGTATGCTGCGCTCGTGGCGTCCTCCCTCACGGTGCCACTCAATTCTTTCCCGGCAACGAACGATTTGGGGCTGGCAACTCTTGTCGATGTAGACTGTCGTCGAGCGGATTACAGTTCCAGCTAATCCAAAAGGCTTGACGTTCGCTTACCAACACGATGAAACGACTCGTTCAATCGGTCCTAAAGAGATTTGGATACCGCCTCAGTTCGCTGAATACCGCGCCGCAAGCGTATGGATTGGACTGCTTCTTCGCTTTGATGAAGCGACGTGGTTTTGCTCCGAGACATGTAATTGATGTGGGTGCCAACAAGGGAAACTGGACCCGGGCGGCGATAAAGTTTTTTCCGGATGCTCATTACTCCCTGGTGGAGCCGCAAGATCATTTGAAGGTACACGTTCAGGACCTGATCGACCGCGGTTACAAGATTCAATGGATCCACGCGGGGGCGGGCGAGAAATCGGGGACTCTTCCGTTTGCGGTTTCTTCCCGCGACGATTCCAGTAGTTTCGTGCCCGGGCAGCGGCAGACTCAGTCTACGAGCCCGCAGTCACCGCTGGTAAGAGTGACGACACTGAATGAAATCGTTGCCAGCCGTAGCGCTCCCCCGCCGGACATGGTAAAGATCGATGCCGAGGGTTTCGATTTGAAGGTGCTCGCAGGCGGATCCGAATTGTTGGGCAAGACCGACATCTTTCTTGTGGAAGCAATGATTTGCGAGCCGAGCTACGAAAACACGATAGCCAGAGTGATCGAGCGAATGGCGGCTGCGGGCTACCGGTTGATCGATATCACCGATCTGGAACGCAGCCCAAAGCACGGGGTGCTCTGGCTTTGCGAAGTGGCTTTCCTGCGAAACGACAGCCGATGGTTCGACGGCGTTACGACCTACGAATAATGCGGACCGCGTGGCGCCGTGAAGCCCAGCGCGGCACCAGCCCTTGCCCTTACGGTTTAGCGGGCTTGTCCGGCTGATCCGGCTTGATCTCGACCGCGGGACCAATCTTGATCGTCGCACCGAAGCGCTTGTAGTTCGCGTAGCGCACGGTCATGCGCATGTGGATTGCGCCGGTACTGAAGCGCAGCTCGTCGTCGGAGCGGGTATACGTCGGAAACCAATAGTGCCCCTCGATGTTTTCCCGAAAGGTTTCAAAGCGCGGAAAGATATTCTCGTTGCCCTTTTTGATGATGTCCGGAACGGCTTTGCCATCGGACTTCACGATATTGAGATCCTTGTCGTCCACCCAGATGCGTCCTTGAAAGTAGCGCTGATTTTTCTCGATTTTCTTGGGTTTGACGTCGAACACGTAGGTGCCGAGTTCGTCGAGCGGTTCGCGGCCAACGTAGTTAACGTCGTACTTCGGCAGCTCGTCGGACGTAAGCACGAAGGGCTGGACGTGCTCGAGGTCATCCAGGTCTTGCTGTGATAGAGAAATGCGCTGGAGGGTTGGAGGAGGGGCGGAGATGACCTTTTCATAGCGCTTGCCGTCGGGCGTGAAGAGAATATCGCTGGTCATGCGGTGTTCGCCGTCCGGCCTGCCGTCGAAATCGATGGTTTGCACGACGAAAGTTTGCGTGTAGGTATAGTTGTCGCGCTCTTTCTTGAACTCCAACTCGCGGTCTCCGAACTTCTTGATGATTTGGTCCACGGGGATATCGGGGGGCTTGGTGGAAATGTTCGAGTCGGCCTTTGGAGCAGCGGCTGGCGCCGGCGGGGGCGCGACGTTGACCGTCGGCGGGCCCTGCTGCGCTGCAATGGGCAAAGACACAACCGCGGCGGCACAAAGACCCAGGAACAGGATCCGCCCGCGGAGC
Source organism: Candidatus Acidiferrum sp. (assembly GCA_041478205.1). Lineage (GTDB taxonomy): Bacteria > Acidobacteriota > Terriglobia > Acidiferrales > UBA7541 > Acidiferrum. The sequence continues at coordinate 4,942 of JBGOVR010000140.1, read as the reverse complement.
TGTGTGATGCGCTGAAAAATGACATTCGGCATTGCTTTCGCTCTCCTCACCGTCTCGTCCGGCCACTGATCATTGGACCGCGACGCGAGCACCGAGGGTTGCCTGATAGCGACGGCATGCCCAGGATGCGTGTCCGGCGTATGGGACTAATTATCGCGCTTTTCGACGATGGACTCCAACGACGGTAATATAAGGACGCCTAAGCGGAGGTAACAATTTCGAGGTCACCCCGCTTGCGCAGAACTTCGACGGTGACCCCCGGGCCGTCGCGTCGGACCAGAAAATCGGCGGAGGCGTCGCCGACGGCCAAATTCTCGATGCGAACTTCGTCCAGACTCGGAGGCAGAGAGGGATTTTCGAAGCACAGGTGGCGTTCCCGTGCCCGCACGTCGAGCCCCAGGCAGGCTTGCAAGAGCAGGTAGACCGATCCTGCGGCCCAAGCTTGAGGAGCGCAAGCAACGGGATAGAGTGTTGGACCGCTGGCTTCGGTTCTTTTGTGAAAGCCGCAGAAAAGTTCCGGGAGGCGCCGCAATTCGACGTAGCGGCTGGCCTCATACAGACCATGCAAAATTTTGCTGGCATGAGCCTGCAAGCCATAGAGCGAGAAACCCATCCCGATGAGGGCGTTGTCGTGAGGCCAGATGGAACCATTGTGGTAGGACATCGGATTGTAACGAGATTCCGACGCGCCAACCGTACGAATGCCCCAGCCGGAAAATATTTGATCGTTTAGCAAGGATGCAGCCAGGATCTCGGCCCGCTCTTGGCTCGCGATCTTGCAAAAGAGAGCGTGCCCGGCGTTGGAGGTGCGCACCCGACACTGTTGTTTTTGGCCATCGAGCGCAAGCGCATACGTGCCCAGATCCTCGCACCAAAATGCTTCTTCAAATTTGACGCGTAGCGTTTCCGCTTGTTTCTCAAAGTTCCCGGCGAGATCGGGTTCCTGTAACGCGCGTGCGATTAGCGCCGCGGAACGCTTGGCTGCATAGACATAACCTTGGACTTCACACAACGCGATGGGCGGCTCGGCCGTGCGGCCGTCCGCATGAAAGACGGAATCGTAGGAGTCCTTCCAACCTTGCTGCACCAGGCCTTTGGACGAGCGCTGTTGGTACTCGACGAAACCGTCGCCATCGGAGTCGCCATACTCGTCGATCCACTGCAATGCTCGCTTGATGTTTGGCCAGATTCGTTGGAGGAACGCCAGGTTGCCCGTCCGTGCAAAATAGGCGCCCGCGAGAACAACGAAAAGAGGCGTGGAATCGACGCTGCCATAGTACCGGGCGAAAGGAACTTCTTTCGTCATCGCCATCTCGCCGCGGCGCATTTCATGAAGGATTTTTCCGGGCTCCGCGTCCTGCTCTGATATTTCTTGGGTGGCCTGCGTCTCCGCGAGATAGTTCAAGACGCCCTCCGCGATGCGAGGGGCCATCCACAAACATTCAAGAGCGGTGATGATTCCGTCGCGGCCGAACACGGTGTTAAACCAAGGGACTCCGGCGTAAGGATACGGACCTTCGGGATTCCCTTGGATCAGCATGCGGAGATCGGCCGACGAGCGCGTCAGCCACGCGTCGAAGCTCTCGCTGGAAGTGGTGATGCGGCACTTGTCGATGCCGGTGCGGTCAAAATCACTTTGCAGCCCGTGGAACGCGGCTTGAAATGGAACGAGCGCTTTGCGGTTGCCATTCCGTTCACAAGAAACGGTGCTGAAAATCGACTGCTCTTCTTTCGGCTCCAGTGTTATGTGAAAGCAAGCTTCACCGACGGTGAGGGACGCGGGGGCTGGTGAAAACGCCAAGCGCGTGCAGCGCACTACGCCGTCCAGCCCCTTGTACGCGAGGGTCACGGCGTCTCCCTCGACTTGATCCGGGAGGCGTTGGCCCCTGCGGGCGCGCTTGGTACCGCGCACCTCGAAAATATCGGCGAAGTCCGCCTCGAACTGAAGGAGAAGCGAAATCCGAACCGGCTGGAGGCCGTAATTCAACAGGCGAACATGCTCGTAACAGCTGGCTTCCCAGAGAAAGTGGGAGCGGAAGATATGAACGGTACCGCGCGGCAGGCTTTCCTCGCCGTTCACCGGACTGTCCAGGTTGGTAAGATCGACCGACAAGAAGGCGTTGTCGTCCCGGATCGTTGAGCTCAAAAGCAGCGGCTGCTGCTGATTGATGCGCATGGCGAAACGCGAGAGGTGCCGCGATTCGGCATGGAAGAGGCCGAATTGCGAGGGGCCAAAAGCTTCGATGTCTCCGTAACGGTTGAAAACGGCAAAGGTATCGCCGTACTTGAGCACACGAGTGCGGTCGTCCGCCAGAGCGGAGGAAGCGCGGACATAATATTCGTCTGCGACCCGGACAATGTCCGTCAATGGAGAACCGTCCTAAAGCGTGACACAGGAGCCGACTTCGGGCGTTGCCGCGAGGAAAGGATCCGCGCTCAAAATCGTCTCGTATAGCTTAACGTAATCCCGGGCCATCCTAGACGCGGTAAATCGGGTTTCAAATTCGCGACGGCACGCGGCGCGGTTCAGGGTGGATACCTGTGAGACGGCAGCCACTGCGTCCAACATGTTGTTCACGATCAAGCCGCTGACACCATGGGCGATCACCTCCGGAACGGAGCCGCAATTGAAAGCAATGCTCGGAGTGCCGCACGCCATGGCTTCAATCATGGACAAACCGAAGGGTTCCGGCCAGTCGATCGGAAAGAGAGATGCGTAAGCGTTGCCAAGAAATTCGGCTTTCTGCCCCTCGTTGATTTCTCCGATGTACTCGATGTCCGGATTGTCCAGCAGCGGCTTTATTTTGCATTCGTAGTATTCGCGATCCACGCGATCGATTTTCGCGGCGATTTTCAGCGGCATACCGGCTTGCAACGCGATTTGAATGGCGCGATCAGGCCGCTTTTCAGGGCAGATTCGCCCCAGAAAGGCCAAATACCCTCCACTTCCGTCGCCGGGCAAAAGGCGATCGGTAGGCAGGCCGTGATAGATATTGCCCACCCAGTTCACCCACGGGAGCGGTTTCCGCTGCGCTCGCGAGATGGAAGCCACAGGCATGTCCCGGTATTTTCGATACAGAGGGACCAAATCGGGGAGATCAAGGCGCCCGTGGAGCGTGGTGACATGAGGAAGCCTGGCGATGCGCGACATAGGGAAGTGCAGATAGTCGATGTGAAAATGGATGATATCGAACTCTTCGGCGCGCTCCATCACGTCTTCGAGCATGACGTAGTGATGAGCGAGCTGGTCAATGCAACCCTTGTCGAACCGCAGAGAATTGGGGCAAGCGGGAATGAGGTGGGCGGAGGTTTTGGAGTCGCCGCTGGCGAAGAGCGTGACTTCGTGCCCGATCTTGACGAGTTCTTCCGTGACGTACGATACAACTCGCTCCGTGCCTCCATATAGTTTCGGGGGAACGCTTTCATAGAGTGGCGCTACCTGGGCTATCCTCATTCCGCTTTCACCGTAGTCCTCGAAAGACTGATGATACATCTTCCGGCGGGGGTTGAGAATCCAGTGAAATACTGAGAGTCTCTGAGGGTTTGTGTTAGCGACGGCTCGCGGAGATTCGGCGCTTTCACGGCTAAATTGTAGGAAGTTCACGCGGCATGCCCGGCGCGCGGTTTTTTGCAGGCGCAAATCGAGTTTTCGAGCTTTCTTTAAGGTGCGATTGCGTCGCGTGCTTTGGGCTTGACCTGCACGGTCGCGAGGCTGGAGGCGTCCCAGCCGCCGCCGAGCGCTTTGACCAGGAGAACGCTGGTCACCAGGCGCTGGCCCTGGATCTCGGACAACTGCCGTTGGTCGCTGAGAAGATTTTGCTGCGCGGTAACGACATCGAGATAGCTGACCAGGCCGCCGGCGTAGCGGCTGGTGGAAATATCCAGCGTGCGGCGAGCGGCGTCCACGGCTTGTTGCTGGGACTGCTGCGCCTGGATTAGCACGCTCAATCCCGTGACGCCATCCTCTACTTCCTGGAAGGCGCTCAGGACTGTCTGCCGGTAGCCGGCCACGTTGGCGTCGTATCCGGCCTGCGCAAACTGTACCTGCGCGCGGCGCGCTCCGCCGGTGAAAATCTGCTGGGCCACGTTCGCGCCTAGCGCCCAGAACGTGCTCGAGACGTTCGCGAGCTTTGCGATGTCGGAGGTTTGCCAGCCGCCTTGCCCGAACAGATTCAGCGACGGGTAGTACGCGGCGGTGGCCACGCCGATCTGTGCGTTGGCCACCGCCATCTCTCGCTCCGCTTGCGCGATATCGGGACGCCGCTCCAGCAAATCGGAAGGCAGCCCCGGGTCGAGCGGGGGAGGTTCGGCGTTCCGTTCCTTGCTCGCGATGTGGAAGTCTGGGGCGGGACGTCCTACGAGGACCGCAATCGCGTCTTCAAACTGTTTTCTCTGTTGTTGCAGTAGAATCGTTTCGGTCCGCGTGGTATTCAGCAGGGTCTCTTCTTCTGCGACGTCGAGTCCGGACGCGACGCCTCCCTGGTGCCGCGAATTGACCAGGTCCAATCCCTTTTGCAGCGCGTTCACGGTGCGGTTCAGGATTCCCAGCTCGGAATCGAACTCGCGCAGATTGAAGTAGTCGCCAGCCAGCTGCGCGGTGACCAGCAAGCGCACATTTTCCAGGTCCGCGGCGCTTGCCTGATAGGAGGCTTCCGCTGCTTCGATGCTGCGGCGCCGCCGGCCAAACAGATCCACCTCGTAGCTGACCGTGAAGGGCAAGATGTAAGTGTTCTGACTCGCTGGCCGCAGTGTGACGGGTACGCCATTGGTTGGCCGATTTCCCGAGAGCCGCTGGCGTTCCACGCTTGGCGCCGTACTCAGCGTTGGGAAAACGGTGGCCACCTGAATCGCCGCGGTCGCCCGAGCTTGTTCCAACCGTGCAATCGAAATTTTAATGGTTTGGTTGGCTTCCAGTGCATCCTTCTCAAAGGCATTTAAGTCG
>JBGOVR010000008.1:0-57823 GCA_041478205.1 Candidatus Acidiferrum sp. | reverse complement strand
CGAGCAGTTGGCGGAGTCTCGCGGACAACTTGCTCCGTTCCTGCGGGATACCCTGGTGGGTTTGAACTATGCCTACTACGAACCGCCGGGGGCGCAAGTTCTCCACAACAATCCCCTGTTTGTTCGCTCGCATGACTTCTCGGGAGATACGGTGCTGGGGGTGGAACGACTCTGGCAAGCTCCTCAACTGTTCGGAGCGGGCTCGCCTGCGGGTGGTGGCGCTCATCTGATCGGGTCGCTGGCCGATTTGCCGTATGTGCTGTCGGAGGTGGAACAGGATTTCATCGCTCCGGAAAACGTGCAGGCGCTGATTTGGAGGGAGCTGGTGCCGGGGCTTTTGACGAATGCGATCTTGCCGCGCTGGTGGGACGTGAGCCAGAACGAACTCCACGGCGTCACGCTTTATCAGCAGGCGGGAGAAGAGCTGCTGTCGGCCTCTGCTGGAAACGAAAAACTGCGCGGCAAGGTAATGGATATCCTTTCCGATCGCATGATCCCGCAAAGGTTGGCATGGATGGAGCAGGGTGTGCGTGAAGGGCGGCTAGCCGAGATACTTCCTCGAATAACGCCAGCGGATACCTTCTATCTGGCGGCCGAGTTTCGGCGAAAATTTCCTGGAGAGACCAATTCGTGGGGGCCGGGGGGACAAGAGTTGGCAAGTCTCTCTGCACAGTATCCCGTGGAGCTTAGTTGGGAGCGGTTGTCGCAAGACTTCGGCGTGCCTCATCCCATTTTGGCGCAGAGCTACGCGCGCGAGCTGTTGAACGTGAAACCCTTTCCGGCGTTCTCGGGTTATTCCAGCCGGCTGCTGGCCGAGTCCTGGGACTCCAGCAATCTCTATTGGGCGCGCTTGGCGGACGAAATGGGGTATCCGCCAGTGCTGCTGAACCGTTTGGTCCCCGAGCTGACGCGTCGCATGGTGGAGAATATTTTTGCCACTGAGGTCGAAGATTGGCCGGCCATACTGCGTGCCATGCGAGAAACAGGCGAAGAGTTTCGGCAAGGCAAGATTGCCCTGCTACCGGCGAATAGCGCTACTTCCCGGCCTTAGGTCCCCGGGGCCGACGGAGTGTTACGCTGATTTGCCCAGCCGTACTAAAGATGCGGTGGACAGCCACGCGAGGAAACATCATGGTGAAAAGAACATACGTTGTCTTTTTCTGTTTTTCTGTGGTTCTCTTCTTCGGCCTCGGAAGCCGGGCGGTGCCGCAGGAGCCCGGCGCGCCGCACATTCACGTCGTCGTCGATATGGTGCAATTGAACGTAGCAGTGACGGACAATCAGGGGAATTACATTACTGGCCTTCATCCTCAAGACTTCACCGTCATGGAGGATGGGATTCCACAAAAGATTGCGACTTTTGGAGAAGGCAACGAACCCGCCCGGAGATTGATGGAGAATGCGCCGCCAGGTGATAAGCCCCTGGCGCAGGAGGCAGGCCAAGAGCCGGACGCGGGCCAACGCGTAACGGCAGGAGACCTCAGCTCGCTGGTCGCTGGCGCTAACGTCTTCGTGCTCTTCGACACCAGCAACTACATGTACCGTGGGTTTGTTTTCGCGCAGGATGCTATCGCTGATTTTGTGCGCTCGCTGGAAGGCGCGGATAAGGTGGCGGTGTACTCCTACAGCCGAGACCTTTCGCGAGCGGCGCGGCTTACCGCGGACCGGTCGCAGGTCTTGCGGGGAGTGCGTAGCACCGTAGCTGGAGACGATGCCGCGCTCTATAACTGCCTATTGTTAACCGTGAAGGATGCGGCGCAATACCCGGGAAGAAAAGTGGTGGTGGTCTTCTCGAACGGCCCCGACAACGCCAGCATGGTGCCGCCGGAGGACGTGGCCGAACTGGCGCAATCGACGGGGACAGCCATCTACATGATAAGTACCCGGCAGGCCCAATTGGAGCCGATCTCCACCGCGGTTTTTGAACGCATGACCGCGGCCACGGGTGGCAAAGCTTATTTTGCCAAGACCTGGAGAGACGAGAAGCGAGCGTTTGCTTCGATCCGGGATGACTTAGCGCATCTCTATTCTCTTAGCTACTACCCGCAGGGGAATACGAACCGTGGCTGGCGCAGCATCAACGTAAAGCTGATGAGCGAGCGGTTGAAGAAGTATCACCTGCGCACGCGGGATGGGTATCGTCTGCAACCGTCGCGATTCTCCGCGGGAAGTGTTCCCGCGGTGTCGGGATCTGTTCCGGAGTAACCTAGCCGGATCGCGCTATCGCTTGCGCGCGAAGACGGCCGCCGGATTGGAAAGTTGTCTCACCTATGCCCATCGTGGAAGAATGCCACGATGCTCATTCCAGGAAAGAGCCCCATGCTTCGATTGATGCTCGTCCTATTTGTCTGCGCCGCTAGCCTCAGTGCGCAAACGATGCGGCCAGAGGCGGAAAAACAACTCGCTCACGACATTTACAAAGAATTTGTCGAAATCCAGTCTGGTTTTTCAACCGGCGCTACTACTCCCGTTGTTGAGGCGGCGGCAGCGCGGTTGAGGGCGGCGGGATTCCCGGAGTCCGACATTTTTGTGGGCGGGGCCGTTCCCAAGAAGGCGAATCTGGTGGTGCGCTATCACGGCACTGGGGCGCGCAGGCCGATTTTGCTGCTGGCGCACACGGATGTGGTGGAAGCGAAGCGCGAGGACTGGAGCATGGACCCGTTTCAGTTCATCGAAAAGGACGAGTACTTTTACGGGCGCGGCACAGGTGACGATAAAGCGCAGGCGGCCGTGTGGATCGCAAATCTGATCCAGTACAAGAAGGAAGGGTTCAAGCCGGACCGCGACATCATTGTGGCGCTGACCGCGGATGAAGAGGGCGGCGGCCCGTACAACGGCGTAGATTGGCTGCTGAAGAACAAGCGGAACACGGTCGATGCGGAGTTCGCTCTGAACGAGGGCGGTTGGGGCGAATCGGCAGGTGGCAAGAAAATCTCGAACGACCTGCAAGTGAGTGAGAAGTACGTGGTCAATTTCCGGTTCGAGGTACGCAACAAGGGCGGTCACAGTTCTTTACCGGTGCATGACAACGCGATCTATCATCTCGCCGGCGCTCTGCAACGCCTTTCCGACTTCGGTTTTCCGCTGAAAACGAATGAGGTAACCGCGGCTTATTTCCAGCAAATGGGGAAGATTGAAAGCGGTCCGATAAGAGAAGAGCTTGCAAAGATTGGCGAAGGTTCGCGGGAGGCGATGGAGCGGGCGGCTGCGGCGTCTCCGGCGTGGAACGCCTCGCTACGAACGACTTGCGTGGCGACGCTGCTCGAAGGCGGGCATGCGATGAACGCGTTGCCACAACTGGCGGCGGCTACCGTAAATTGCCGCGTGCTGCCGGAAGATTCCGTGGAATACGTGCAGAGCACCTTGCAGAAGATTGTGGCCGACGATCAAGTATCAGTGAAGGTGATTGGCAATCCCGTCAAAGGGCCGGCTTCCCCGATGCGACCGGATGTTTTGAAAGCGGTTAGCGAGGTCACGAATAGCTTGTGGCCAGGCGTGCCGACAGTGCCGATCATGGTGATGGGGGCGACGGACGGGCTGTACCTGCGGGTGGCGGGCATTCCAACTTATGGAATTCAGGGGTTCTTCTTCGACCGGGGCGACATCCGCTTCCATGGACGGGATGAACGGATGAGCGTGGAATCTTTTTACGAGGGCCAGGCGTTCTTATATAGGTTGGTGAAGGCTTTGTCGAAGAACGGCGATTGAAGTCTTACTGGTTGGTGATAGGACTTTGCCCGGCAGCTACATCGAGCAGGGCCCTGTGGGTTATACTGGCGCGGTTTTTTGGGAAATGATTTAGACACTTCGCTCCATTCATCCCCGCACGCAAACTGGCGCCTATTTCGTTTAGAGCGCAAACAATGCCTTGGGAGGCTTGCATGAGGAAATTGGTCTGGGTTGTGGTGCTTGGTCTGGGTGGCGTTCTGGCGATTGGAGCTCGGCCGCAGCAGGAAGCAACGGTGGGCCACCCGACGTGGGCGTTCCCGGTAGCGGACAAGGATCAGCCACCCGCTGAGGACGAAAAAACGCCGAAGCACATCCCGGGCACCGCCAAGGCCTACACACAGGCGCAGATCGACGATCTCTCCAATCCTCCGGACTGGTTTCCGGAGGAGCACGGGCCGCTTCCGGCGGTGGTGGCGCACGGGAGCGGGAAGGACGTGCCTGCTTGCGGCTCGTGCCATCTCCTGTCGGGAAACGGGCATCCGGAATCCGCGAATCTTGCGGGGCTTTCCGCGGACTATATCGTGGCGACGATGGCGGACTTCAAGAGCGGAGCGAGAAAAGACCCTGCGCGAATGACGGCGATTGGGAAAGCCGTGTCGGAAGATGACGTGAAGCAGGCGGCGGATTGGTTTGCCGCTCTCAAACCGACAGTTTGGACGAAAGTGGTGGAGGCCGACACCGTGCCGAAAACCTACGTCAACAAGGGGCGCCAGCGGCTTCCCTTGCCGGGCGGAGGGACGGAGCCGATCGCGAATCGAATTATTGAAGTGCCGGAGGATCCGGCGAGAGTGGTCGCGCGCGACCCGCATTCCGGATTCATCGCGTATGTGCCGGTGGGGAGCTTGGCGAAGGGCGAAGCGTTGGTTACGACTGGGGGTTCCGGGAAGACGCTGGGATGCGCGATCTGCCATGGTGAAGGACTGAAAGGCATGGGGCAGGTCCCCAGGATCGCGGGACTTTCACCGGTGTACATCGGACGGCAACTCTATAACTTCCAGAGCGGGCAGAGCGCCGGGCCGGCGTCCACCATGATGAAAACCGTTGTCGACAAGTTGACGGACGACGACATTCTGGCGATCTCCGCGTACGTGGCGTCCAAAGCGCCGTAAGAGGCAGCAACTCCGTCACAGGTTTGAACGTATGGTCGGCATCTTGGTACACGGAAACAACCACTTCATCCTTGGCGGGCCGCTACCAGATGAAACGAGGGCATTGGCGCTGGCACGACACTGGTCCGTCATTCAGATTGGTGACCAAAAATCGGCCGCTCTCGAACAATGGGAGATTCGCACAAAAGAGTTTCGAGAAAACCTGGAATGGGCTGTCGTCGTACCGGGCGACCGTGAACCTTCTCCAGGAGTCGTGATCATGCTGGCGGAACTCTCTGCCCGGGGCATTGCCGTTCATAGATGTAGCAAGGGCTGCTGGTAGCGAACTCAAATCATTCGTGTTAACTCAACAGCGCAGCTGGGCTCCCTGAAATGGGCAGTTACTTACGCGCGATGTGCAGCTTGATCGGGAGGATGTTTGCGTAGTTCCTGAAATCGGGATCAGTCGTGAGAATCGTCCAGCCACGGCGTAGTGCGACCGCGCAGATCAAAACGTCCACGATGGATACGACCACTCCCTTTGCCCTGCAGTCGTTGCTCGATTTTGCGGCTTCCTCGTGGTCGGAGGTATCGATCGGTTCGTCTCGAAAAGCCTGAAGTGCAGTGCGAAGTTTCTCGTATTGCGATGAAATGCGGATGCCTGAGAGCAATTCCTGCCGGATCAAACCGATCATGCGGGCGCGACCCTCTTGGATCAGCTCGGTCAACTCGGCGACCGTGGCCTTCTCCGTTGCGTTCAGATGTTCAGCTTTTCGGCGCAGAGCAAGAGACCATACGGACGTATCGACAAGCGTGTTCACGTACGTTTGGAACTGCGTTCACGCTTGTACTGGTAGCTTGGGTCGTATTCGATCGTTCCGAAAAGCGAGAGAATCTTCTGCTGCTTGCGCCGCTGGATGTATTCATCGAGAGCGGCCGTCACCGCTTCCCTCTTGGTCCGGTGACGCCCCAGTTTTTGGGCCTCTTCAATGAGGCGGTCATCAATGGCGAGGTTGGTCGGCATGGTCGTCTGCACGGAAGAGTCTACACATGTTGATGTGTAAATACAAGTGTAGCAATATGTGTAAACGAGCCCGAACGGGTGCGCTTCCCTTGTCCTATTCCTTGCTGCTGACCGCTCGCCTTGCCGCTTCTTCGCTTCACCTCTATAATCTCGCCACACCCAGCGGAGAGGAGCCCACGTGCCCGTAGGAACCGCGTTTCATGAAAGAACACTTGCGCTGTGCGAGAGCCTGAACTATCGGGAATGGTCGGGCTACTACACCGTGGGTGTGTACGAAATGCACCACGAGCACGAGTACAACGCGATCCGAAACTCGGCGGCGTTGATCGATATTTCGCCGCTATTCAAGTACCGGGTTACCGGGCGGGATGCGACGAAATTTGTGAACCGTGTGATTGCGCGGGATATCAACAAGGTTTCGGTCGATCAGGTGATCTATTGCTGCTGGTGCGATCCAGAAGGGAAAGTGATCGACGACGGAACGATCACGCGGCTGGGCGAAAATGACTACCGGTGGACAGCGGCGGACCCCAGCTTGCGGTGGTTTCAGCAGAACGCGCTGGGACTGGACGTGAAGATCGAGGATATTTCGGAGCAGCTGGCGGCGCTGGCGGTGCAGGGGCCAACGTCAGGGAAGCTGCTGCATTCCGTGGCGGATGCGAACATTTCGAATCTGAAATATTTTCGCGTGACGCATGGAAAAATCGCGGGTGTGCCCGTGGACATTTCGCGGACGGGATATACGGGCGACCTTGGTTTCGAAGTGTGGATGCCGTGGAAGGATGCGGTACGGGTCTGGGACAAACTGATGAACGAGGGAGAAGTGTTTGACGTTCACCCGGCTGGAATGGTCGCCCTGGATATCGCGCGGGTCGAGGCTGGGTTGATTCTGATCGAGGTGGATTATACGTCGAGCAAGAAGGCGCTGATCGATTCGCAGAAATATTCCCCGGCGGAGATCGGACTCGGGAAGCTAGTGGATTTGAAGAAAGAGAATTTTGTGGGACGCGGGGCGCTGGCGGCGGAGGAAAAGAAGGGCGCGGAACGGGCGCTGGTGGGGCTGGAGATCAACTGGAACGAAGTGGAGGCGCTGTACGACAAGATGGGGATGGCTCCGCAAGTGCCGAGCATGGCGTCGCGGGTGGCGGTGCCGGTGTATCGAAGCGGGAAGCACGTCGGGAAGGCGACTTCGACGACTTGGTCGCCGACTCTGAAGAAAATGATTGCACTGGCGTCGGTGGAAAGCGACTCCTCGGCAGTGGGGAGCACGTTGAACGTGGAGATGACTGTCGAGGCCGTGCGGCACACGGTTTCAGCGAAAATTGTGGCGATGCCGTTTTTCAATCCTGCGCGGAAGACCGCAGTGCCGGTGATTTAGGACGGACACATCAATTGGTACTTGCGAACTTTTCTTCCGATGCCAGGAGTGCATCGAGGGCGTTTCTGTCCACGAGTTTGCCGCGGAGGATGACGGCGCGAATCTTCTCCGTATTGCGAATGTTGTCGAGAGGATTGGCGTCGAGGAGAAGCAGATCCGCAACTTTGCCTTGCTCCACGGTCCCTTGTGTTTTGGTTTTCCCGAGAAAATCTGCGGGATTCTTCGTTGCGGCTTGAAGCGCCTGCATTGGCGTGAGCCCCGCTTGCACGAGCAGCGCGAGTTCGTCGTGCAGGGCGGAGCCTGGAAAAACATACGGCGCGCCGGTGTCTGTGCCTGCGATGATTTGCACGCCGGAGGATTGCATCGTGCCGACCAGTTGGATGGACTTTTGCAGCAGGGCTGCGCGCAGCGCGAATTCCTGAGGCGTGGCGCCTTCGTTCTGTTCGTGGCGGACTGCGAGCCATTGCTCCAGAAGCTTGCGAGGGACGTACTTAGCGCGGGGGTCACCGGAAGGATCGTTTTCCGGCGTTGCATAAGCCAGATTGCGCAGCAGGATCAGCGTGGGGACCTGCCAAGTTCGATTGCCTACGAATCTTCCGATTAGCTCCGCCGCTTTCTTTCCGGAATACGTTTGCAGAAGTTCGCGCTCCCAAGCGAGTTCGCGGGCGCGCGACTGTGCTGGTGTTTCTTTCCTGGCGCCACTGCGAAGCCGCTCGCGCATGAGGCGGGGTTCGTCTTTCGCGCAAGCGCGGAGGACACCGGTGAGGTGCTCGATGCTCTTCTGGCCGGCGTCGGAAGCTTCTGCGGCGGTGACGCGGTCGGGGACGTGGCCTGCGAAGGCGATGCGCTCATGATTGCAAGCCGCGGCGATGGCGAAATAAGCCTCGCGGCTGAGAATGGATTGAACTTTGATGAAATCGACGCCGCGCGCGACGAGTTGGTGGACATCTTCGGAAGCTTGAACGGAGTTGGTAACAACCAAGGAGGGCTGGAACGAGGGCGGGCTGCCGTCAAGATAAGGACCCGCGAAGAAAATTTGCGGGCCGAGGCGCTTACCTTGCTCGATGTCGTGACGCAGAGGAATCAGGGATTCGAGATACCCGCCCATGTCGCGTACCGTGGTGACCCCGTTGGCGAGCAATAAGGGAAGGATGAATTCGCGGCTGCCGGCGGGTTCGCTGGAGCCGGTGAGATGAACATGCATGTCGGCGAGGCCGGGGATGAGGAATTTTCCTGTGGCGTCGAGTATTTCGGCGTTGCGCGGAATGCTGGTCACTCTTGATGGACCGATCGCGGCGATACGGTGATCGGCAATGAGCACGGTCATGTCCGACTGCGGCGCGGAGCCTGTGGCGTCGATGAGAGTGACGTGTGTGACGGCCAGTGTGGATTGGCCGGGGTGAGAGCAGGACCCGAACAGGGTACTCGCGGCGATGAAGAGCAGGGACGCGATCGCTGGGAATCTCGTTGGTTTCGCGAACCTCACGGTGCGAGCCGATTGTATTTCTTAAGGACCGCGCGGAGTTTGTCGTGCGGTAGGGCGATGACGCGATGATTCTCGATGCCGGTCATAGTTTCGGCGGCGACCATGGCGTTGATGACGGCTTCTTCGGTGGCCTGGACGGTGGCGGCGAAGACCGGCTCGATCTTGTCGTTGGGCAGCATCTTCAGGTCAACGACGCGGTCGGCGGCGGCAGCGCCGGGATTAGCGGTGGAGAAAGCAATGAAGATGTCGCCGGAGCCGTTGCCGGAGATGCTGCCGTTGCGGCCGAGCCCGAGGGAAACGCGGCGAGCTAGCCGCTTGAGCTGATGCGAGACGAGCGGGGCGTCCGTGGCAACCACAACAATGATGGAGCCGCGATCAACTTCGCCGAAAGACGCGGAGGCATAAGCGGGATCTTCGGGAATTTCTTTGCCGACTGGCACGCCAGCGATGCGGAGATTCGGGCGGACCCCGTAGTTGCACTGCACGAGGACACCCACGGTGTAGCCGCCAGCTTTGACGTCGAGCCTGCGCGAGGAAGTGCCGATGCCGCCCTTGAATTCGTTGCAGATCATTCCGGTGCCGCCGCCGACGTTGCCTTCTTCGACAGGTCCGGAGTGCGCGGAGTCGATGGCGTGGAAGGTGTGTTCCGGTTTGACATGGAAGCCGTTGATGTCGTTGAGCCAGCCGTCCCAGGTTTCGGCGACGACCGGGAGCGACCACCAGTAACCAGTAGGATCGGGTTGACCGTGCGCGACACGCCACTGAATCACGGCGTCGCGCACGACACCGACGCTGTGCGTGTTCGTAATCATGACGGGACCTTCGAGGAAACCGGATTCTTCGACCCAGGTAGTGCCGGTCATTTCGCCATTGCCGTTGAGAGACCACCAGCCGGCGAAAACAGGATCGTTCATGGAATCTTTGCCGCGCGGGAGAACGGCGGTGACACCGGTGCGGACAGGGCCTTTGCCAATTTGCAGCTTTCCTTCGCCGGAGATGAGAGTGGTGTCGCCGACGGTGAGTCCTGAAACATCCGTGATGGCGTTGAGGGGGCCGGGTGTGCCGTCAAAGGGTACGCCAAGGTCACGAGCACGAGGCTTTGCGTGCGCGGTGTCTTGTGCATCGAGTCGCGCTACCGTGATAAGCCAGCAGCAGATGACGAAGATGGGCTTGAGCATAGTAGGACGCATCGTTATCTCTCTCCGAAAACACAAATAAACGGGCCGATGAAGTTGTTACGAGTTTCTCTGCAATCCAGTGCCAAAAACACGAGCGAGAGCAGACTTAAGAGACCTTGTAATTATCGCAGATTCTTCCGGCGTAACGATAAAGGGAGGCGCGAGCAAAATGTGATCGCCTCGCAAACCATCCACGCACCCCTGTGTGGGATACGTGAGCACGTTGTCTTCGAGCGCCGCCTGGCGAATGCGCTCGGCGATATTTTCTTCTTTCGGAAATGGCCCATGCATGGCCTTGTCTTTGACGAACTCGATGGCGACGAGCAGGCCGAGGCCGCGGATCTCACCTACGTGCTGATGGGACTGCAGTAAAGCCAGCTCCGCACGAAGAATTTCCGAGGCCGGTGTGACCCGGTCAAATAGTTTGTTTGATTCGATGTGGTCGAGAACGGCGTTGCCGGCGGCGGTGGCGACTGGATGCGCTTGATAAGTGAAGCCGTGCTGGAAAGCGCCGGAGCCGTGTTCGAAGGCTTCAGCGACGTGCGGTGCGACCAGAACAGCACCGAGGGGTGCGTAACCGCTGGCGATGCCCTTCCCCACCAGAATGATGTCGGGCGGCACGTTCCAGTGCTGGACCGCGAATGGCTTGCCCGTGCGTCCCATGCCGCTCATGACTTCGTCGGCGATCAGCAGGATGCCGCGCTTGCGGCAAATTGCGGCGATGCGCGCGGCGTAGCCGTCTGGAGGGACGGCAGCGCCGAGAGTGGCGCCGACAACAGGTTCGAAGATAAAGGCGGCGACGGAATCGGCGTCGTTGCTGTCGAGAAAGGAATCCAAATCCTCGGCGCAGGCGATGCCGCAATCCGGGAATTTCTTTTCAAACGGGCAGTGATAGCAGAAACACGGCGCAATGTGGCCCCATTCGGACATGAGCGGCTGATATGGCGTGCGGCGGGCGACGTTGCCGCTGACGGTCATGGCTCCGAGGGTGCTGCCATGATAGCTCTGCCTTCGAGAGACGACTCGATAGCGGGCGGGTTGTCCTTTCTCCAGATGGTATTGGCGGACGAGCTTGATCGCTGTTTCGGTGGCCTCGGAACCCCCGGAAGTAAAGTAGACGCGGCCGCCGTTGTGGAAATTGGGCGGAGCCAGTGCAATGAGTCGCGCGGCGAGTTTCTCCGCGGGCGCGGAATGAAACTGCGAAGTGTGAGCGAAGGCGATCTGTGACGACTGTTCGGCCATGACGCGGCCGATTTCAGGAACGCCGTGGCCAATGCTGACGACTGCGGCCTGGCCCGCGGCATCGAGAAATCGGCGCCCGTCGGCTGTGTAGATCCAGCAGCCTTCGCCACGGACTGCCACAGGGAAGGACTTGCGGAAATTGCGAGAAAAGAGAGGCGCTTTCGTCGGCATGCGATGCCTGGGGTGAAATTGTAGCAGAGTCGCAACACGGGCAGGCTGCGTCACGGCAACTATGCTACGCTGGCGGGACTTTTTTGACCAAGTGATGGAGTAAAGGTGGCGGAAGAAGCGTACGGATTGGTGAGGACGATTGGACGATGGAGCCTGACGGCACTGATGATCAACTCGATCATCGGGAGCGGAATTTTCGGGCTGCCCTCGGTAGTGTCGGGGCGATTGGGACGCATGGCGCCCGTCGCTTACTTGATTGCGGGGGCAGGAATAGCAGTGATTGCAGGCTGCTTGAGCGAGGTGGCTTCGCAGTTTCGAGAGACCGGCGGGCCATATCTGTACGCGAGGGAAACGCTGGGCCGATTCTGGGGAATCCAGATTGCCTGGATGACGTGGCTTTCGCGAATCGCAGCCGCCGCGGGGACCGCGAACCTGTTCACCACCTATTTGGGGCAAATGATTCCGCAGGCGACGCTGCCTGTGTTTCGCGCGGAGATTCTTTTGCTGCTCGTCGGCGTGCTGGCGTTTGTAAATTACATTGGAGTACGGTCGGGAACAGTCGTGAGCGACTTCTTTACCGGCGCGAAGGTGCTGCTCCTCGTAATTTTCATTGGCGCCGGGTTGGGATGGATGCGGATGCACGGGGCAGTTACACCTGCACCGCTACCACATGTCATCACGGCGACGGACTGGCTCGATGCAGTACTGGTTTTGGTGTATGCGTATGGAGGGTTTGAAGCGGTGCTGCTGGCGACCGGAGAGATGCGCGATCCGCGACGCGATGCGCCAGTGGCGCTCTTGATTGGCATCGCGGTGGTAGCGATCGTTTATACCTTGGTGCAGGTCGTGGTGAGCGGCACCCTGGTGGACCCGGCGACGACCCAGCGGCCGCTGTCGGAATCAGCGAGGCACATTTTCGGGACTGGAGCAGCAGCGGCCATTGCCGTGGGAGCATTGGTATCGATCTACGGGTATTTGAGCGCGAATATGCTGCATACGCCACGGCTGACGTTTGCGCTGGCGGAGCGGGGCGATTTCCCGCGGATTTTCGCGCGGATTCATCCACAGTTTAAGACGCCGCACGCTTCGATCTTGCTGTATACAGCTTTGCTGCTGGTATTCACGCTGGCAGGAAGTTTTCGGTGGAATATAACGCTTTCGGCGATTGCGCGGCTCTTTACATACAGTTCGATCGCAATTGCCCTGTTGGTGCTACGACACAGGCGGCCGCAGGCGGATGCGTTTCGTCTGCCGGCCGGCAAGATGCTCGCCATTCTGGCCATTTTGTTCTGCATCGTGCTGTTGGTGAGATCGCCGTTGAGCAATTCTTCGGTGGTGGTTGTGACCGCAATACTGGCGGCCACGAATTGGGCCGTGGTGCGGAAACGAGTCCCCGTGAGCCAGACCAATTTGGAGTGACATTCCGTTTTGTGACCAGCTCGAAAAACCAAACAGGCAGACAGAGCGAGTACAGAGTGCAGAGAGCCAGGTTAAAAGGTTACGTAGACACCCAGAAGAGGCTCGATATGGCCATGAAGCGAACCGGCGATGCGTGGATGCCGTCGGAAGAGTATGGACGGTCGTTGCCAAAGTTCTCGGTGAACTTGCTGGTGCGGGACGTTAAGCGATCGCTTCCCTTCTACAAAGAGGTGCTTGGGGCAAGGGTGCACTATTCGGATGGTGACTTTGCGGCTTTGAATCTGCAAGGCATCGAGTTCATGCTGCACTCCGATCACACTTACGATCATCATCCTTTGTACGAACGGTTGAAAGCCCCCGGAGAGCGCGGAACGGGAGCCGAGTTGCGGGTGATGGGGATCGATCCGGATGCGCTACAAATGCGCGCTGAAGCGGCGGGCGCGACGATCATTCAGCGCGCCGCGGATTTTCCGCATGGGTGGAGAGATGTGATTGTGGCGGATCCCGACGGATACATCTGGGCGGTGGGAATCGAAGCAAAAAAATAGGGAAACAAGAAATAGCAAACCGTACTCTGGGACCAGGCTAGCGGACGATTTGTTGCGGTCCTATTGGAATCAAGGCGAAATCGTGACAGTATTCACCGTTTGATGGAGTCACAACCAACTCACCTATGAAGACGAGGGACAACGAATGAAGCGGATAGGTTTGCGAAGTGGCCTCGCGACGGCGGCGGTGTTGCTGTGTGGGGCGGCGGGCGTTCACGCGCAAGAAGCAGCCAAGCATCCCATAGCCTTTGACGACATGATCCGGCTGCATCGCGTGTCAGCGCCGCAGGTGTCTCCGGACGGAAAATGGGTGGCTTACGCGGTGGCGACGCCTGACATGGACGCAAATCGCAACGCGAGCAACATCTGGATCGTATCCACGACGGGTGGTGCGTCGATACAACTTACGCAAAGCGGGCACGACAGTTCGCCGGTGTGGTCGCCGGATGGAAAGATGCTGGCGTTTGTTTCGTCGCGCGATGGGAATTCGCAAGTGTACGTGCTGCCGATGGATGGAGGCGAGGCGCATGGGTGGACCCATCTCTCGACGGGCGCGGACATCGTGAAATGGTCGCCGGACGGAAAGACCATCGCGTTTACGTCCTCGGTGTATCCGGATTGCAAGGATGACGCGTGCAACAAGGCGCGCGACGAGGAAAAAGAAAAAAGCAAGGTGAAGGCGCACGTCGCGGAACAGCTTTTGTACCGGCACTGGACGCATTGGTCCGAAGGAAAGCGGAGCCATTTGTTCGTGGTGCCGGCACCGAAGGACGCAGGGCAAACAGACAGCAGCACCGCAGCTCGTGATTTGACTGCGGGCGCGAATTACGACGTGCCTCCAGACGAGCGTAGCGGGCCGGAGGACATCAATTTTTCTCCGGATGGCGCGGAAATCTGCTTCACCGCGGTGACCGATAAAGTGGAAGCGATCAGCACGAATGGGGACTTGTTTCTAGTGCCGGTGGCAGGCGGCGCGGAACCCAAGAAGATCACGACGAATCCCGGGTTTGACGGAAATCCCGTTTACTCGCCTGACGGCAAGTACATCGCTTACCACGCACAGCTTACCGCCGGATACGAGGCGGACCGCTGGAGAGTGATGCTGTACGACCGGCAGATCGGCAAGAACGAGAATCTGTCGGAAGGATTCGATCGCAGCGCAGATGAGCTGGCTTGGTCCGCGGACAGCAAGACGATTTTCTTCACCGCGGAGAACGAGACACTACAGCCGGTTTATGCGATGGCTGCGCGCGCGGGCGCGGAACCGAAGAAGGTTGTCGTGGATGGCTTCAATACCGGCCTGTCGATCAGCAAGGACGCGCAGACGCTGGTGTTTGAGCGGACCGGCTTGACGATGCCTGCCGAATTGTTTGCGTCGGGTAACGACGGCTCTGGCGTACGACAGCTCACGCATCACAACGACGCAATCCTGGCAACGGTAGAGATGAGTGTTCCGGAGACGTTCTGGTTCGCGGGCGCGGGCGAAACTCGCGTTCAGGCCATGCTGATCCGGCCCGCGAAGTTCGACGCCGCAAAGAAATACCCGCTGCTGGTTCTGCTGCACGGCGGGCCGCAAACGATGTGGTCGAACGCGTGGGGCTACCGGTGGAACCCGCAGGTCTTTTCGGCGGCGGGCTACGTGACGCTGATGATCAACCGGCGCGGCTCGACGGGATACGGACAGAAATTCACGGACGAGATCACGAATGACTGGGGCGGCAAGGCCTACGTGGATGTGATGAGAGGAATCGACGCCACGCTCGCGAAATACAAGTTCGTCGATGGAGCGCGAATGGCCGCGGCGGGGGGCTCGTACGGCGGCTACATGGCGGATTGGATTGCGACGCACACGGGGCGCTTCAACGCGATCATCAGCCACGCGGGCGTGTACGACAAGACGTCGATGTATGCAACGGAAGAGCTGTGGTTTGAAGAGCACGATATGCAAGGCATGCCGTGGACAAACTCTGAAAGTTACCGGAAGTGGTCGCCTTCGACGTACGCCGCGGAATTGGGGAAATTCAAAACGCCGGCACTGGTGATTGCCGGTGAGCGCGACTACCGCGTTCCGTACACGCAGTCGCTGGAATTCTTCAACACGCTGCAGCGGCAGGGCGTGGCTTCAAAGCTGGTGGTTTTCCCGGATGAAGGACATTGGATATTGAAGCCGCAGAACGCGCAGTTTTGGTACAAAACGTTCTTGGACTGGCTGGCGGCCTACCTCAAATAGCACGCCTGTACGCGCGGCTTTAAGCCGCGCCGCGCGGGGCAAGCTCACCGTGTGTATTTTCCGCAGTCAAGCGGCGAGCAATCGCTGCAGTGCGTCACGTAAGAAACGGAAAAGATGAAAGAGTAAGAAGCTGGAGAGCGCGACGAGTAACACGACGACAACAATGGTCGCCCCAGGATGGACCGTGGCCATCCAAGTCAGCCAGACGGCGAGCGCGTCTTCCCCAAAGCTAAGAGTCCAATTGCTGAACGGTTCGGGGCTGGTATTCACGGCCGCGCGCGCACTGGCTTTTGTTCCATGCGAAGTAAGAGCCACGCCACCCGCGAGAAGAGCTGCGCCCCAACGCCATTCCGGTGGGGCTGAACCCGCTGCACTGTAAGCGAGAAGCGCGGCGGCAGGCGGGCGGATCACAGTATGAATTGCATCCCAAACGGTATCGACGTATGGAATTTTGTCAGCGAGGAATTCGATCGCATAGAGCGCGACGGCAATTCCCAAGACCAACGGATGGGAAAGCACTTGCAGGGAAGCCGGCAGATGGATCACGCCAAATCGCTGGAGAAGCCCGAGTGTCGCAATGGTCGCATACAAATTGAGGCCGGAAGAAAATCCAGCGCCGAGCGCGAGGCCGAGTGTTTCGACCGGATTCATGAGTTACATATTAACAAGCGGCGGCGGCTCCAGCGAACATACGTGATGCATGCATCGGTGATTTTCATCTATGTTCTTCGGCGTAGCCCTCGGGATGCGCGCGGCGCCAGTCCCAAGCGCTCTGCACGATCGCTTCCAGGCTGGAAAACTGGGGCTGCCAGCGCAGTTCGCGCTTGATCTTGTCCGAGCTGGCGACCAGAACCGCAGGATCGCCGGGGCGGCGCGCCGCTTCGCGAACTGGAATGGGGTGGCCGGTAACGCGGCGGACGACTTCGATCACTTCGCGCACGCTGAAGCCTCGGCCATTGCCGAGGTTGAAAATCAACTTGTCGTTTTGCCGCAATGCGTCCAGCACGAGAAGATGAGCGCTGGCGAGATCACTCACGTGGACGTAGTCACGCACGCAGGTGCCGTCCGGCGTGGGGTAGTCGGTCCCGTAGATGGCGACGTGATCGCGTTTTCCCAGGGCAACCTGGAGGATCAACGGAATAAGGTGAGACTCTGGCTGGTGATCTTCTCCCTGGTCTCCCGCGCCTCCGGCTGCGTTGAAATAGCGGAGGCTCGCGTAACGCAATCCGTGAATGCGATGAAACCAGGCGAGCATTTGCTCGACGAGTAACTTGGATTCACCGTAAGTGTTCGTGGGGCGGAGCACGTCGGCTTCCTCGATCGGAATACGATCGGGCGTGCCGAACAGCGCGGCAGTGGAGGAAAACACAAAGCGCGGCACCTTGTGCTCGATCACCGCTTCGAGCAAGGTGAGCGAGTTTGCGGTGTTGTTGCGGAAATATTTTTCCGGCACTTGCATCGATTCGCCGGCTTCGATAGAAGCCGCCAAGTGGACTACCGCATCGATGTGCTGGCTGCGGAACACGCCATCCAAAGCGGCGCGATTAGAGGTGTCCGCGACCACCAACTCGGCGCCTGATGGCACGGCTGCCTTGTGGCCATGCGACAGATTGTCGAAGACTACGACGCCGAAGCCCTGCTTGAGGAGTTGCGCGGTTACAACGCTTCCGATGTATCCCGCTCCTCCGGTAACGAGCACGCGATCAGCCATGTAGTTTTCTAGTCCTTCCATCAACTCTGAATGCCCGTCAATGCGGGCTCAGGCTAGCCAGGGCGGAGTATAGTGCCGCCTTCCATCCGGGAACGTCAAGAGTCCAACAAACGCGGGCTTTGCATTGCCGCTCGAGCGCGCCGGCCCAAACATCTCTATTTCTTGAATCTGCCGCCACGTTGAGACGATCGACCACAGTCATACCGCGCGTCAGATCACTTAACGTTTCAATGTCAACAAAATGCGTGCTCGAGGATGTACAAAGAGTGGGGTTCAATGCGATGGACATCGCAACGGGGTCCGGCAATGAAATGCCCTTTTCGCCCGTCTGCTTAAAATAAGCTTGGGCTGCAGTGCTGTTCGAGCGTATCGCAAATTCCCCCACAGCGGTCTTGAGGGCCAGAATGCCCTCGACATCCTGCTGGTCGAGCGCAGCCTCGCCGCGGCACAGATGCCATCCCACCATTTCTATCGGCAGACCGGCGCCGAAGACGACGCGCGCCGCCTCCGGATCCACCCAGATATTAAACTCCGCGGCAGGCGTGACGTTTCCCTCGCAGCAGGGCGCTCCGCCCATCACGATGCACCGGGCCACAGCCGCGGCGAGCTTAGGCTCTCGCGAAAGGGCCAAGGCCAGATTGGTAAGCGGCCCGAGCGTAACAATCTCGATTCCCGGATTGGCCAGCACCGTCTCAATAATGGCGTCCACTGCGTGAAGCGGCTCCGCCCGGCGCCTGGCCGACACATAGCCGTGATCGCCCAAGCCATCCACGCCGTGAAACCAGTCGGCAGTCACCAACTTACGCAGGAGCGGTGCCTTCGCGCCGGAATATACAGGCACGTCGGAGCCGCAGAGTTCCGCTGTGTAGAGCGCGTTGCTGGTTCCCTGCTGAACCGGAACATTTCCAGCAACCACCGTAATTGCCGCGACGCGAACCTCGGTGGAGCGCAGAGCCATGATGAGGGCCACGGCGTCGTCCGAGGCGGTATCCGTGTCGATTAGAAATGTTCGCGGCATCAGCGGCAGCACCCAGAACGCCGTATCGGATTTTGAGAATTAGCGCCGATCAGTCTGAACCCTTTGCTTCTTTCCGGCCACAGAAAGATGCTACCCCCCACCCCCGGGGGTAATTCATATCGATATCAAAGGAAAGGACTTACGGAAATAGCAATGCGTAAGTATCTGATTCTAAAGGGCACATTTGCACAGGGGAGTGATGTTTAAACGCATGTAATGCGTGCCTCGCGTTGTGAACTTCGCCCCCGGTTTCCCGCCAGAGGTCATAAACGATTGATTTTACTATAGTTACTAGTTTCCTGGATCGTTTGATGCTGCAAATCGCGTGTAAGCGATTGTTAATACTGGGCTTACGGTAAGGCCGGAAATGAAAAAAGCGCCGACAACCGGCGCTTGGAACGAAAACTGGCTTAATTGAAGGATATCACAGACCAAGAAAAAGTCAACAGCGAATTGGGATTCAAGACTATACCCCGCGCTTCAGGGGCTAAAGCCCAGTTCTTGCCGTCTTGATGTCGCGGCTGAGGCCGCGACCCACAATGCTTATTTTATGGGATGGCTTGTAGCTATGTCTGTTTAATGCCGGCCTAGGATTGGGGCGGACCGAGGCGCTTGTCCACGTAGCGGCGAATGTCCGCGGTGAGGTCTTCCATGGGGGCGTAGTAACCGAATTCGTGGACGCGCGATTTGAGCCCCACCTGCACGCGTTCGCAAATTGTCCAGTCCTGGCGATTGATGAGATCCCAGAAATCTACCGCATCGGAGGGATCGAAACTCGCTTTAGCCATCTCCTCCGGATGGAAGAGAAAACGGCACTCTACACGAGTGCGATCGGGACCTTGCGGCCAAAGCAAAAACGCGGCTACGTGATCGCAACTCAGACTCAATAGCAGGTTGGGGTAGATGAGTTCGGCAGTGTGGCGGACTTTTTCATCTTCGTTCAGGCCACGAAAGGGTGCGCGCGACGTGGTCCCGGAGGTTGTGAACGTATAGGCGCCCGGGCGATGCGGGATGCCGCGCTCCCAGTCAAGGTTGGAGCCCCCGGCTCGCTTGAAATCCGGGACAAGATCGCACAACTCGGGATGGACCGGGCCGCAGTGGTAGCACTCGTTGTAGTTTTCCATGACGATCTTCCAGTTGGTGGCAACGTCGTAGGAAATCTTTCTTGCCGTGCGCAGCTCTTGCAAAGGATAGCGTTTAAACTTTTCCGGGGCTCCGCCCAATTCTGAGAAAAGCGTGCGGTCACTGGCTGCGACCTGCTTCGGAGACAGATTCAGGAAAAAGAAGCCGCCCCAAGTTTCCAGGCCCACAGGGTATAGGGAAAATTCCTTCTTCTGAAAATCCTCGGCGTCAGTCAAGAAGGGCGCACTCAGCAAACTTCCGTCCAACGCGTACGTCCATTGATGATAGGGACAGCGAATCGTTGCCGCCGACGTCAACCCGCCACGAAGGTTCACGTTCCATTTCTCATCGCTGCCACACAGACGGGACCCGCGATGGCGACAGACGTTGTAGTGGGCCTTGAGTTCTCCCTCTTTGGTTCTAGCCACGAGAATACTTTCGCCCACGACATCGAGGACAAGAAGGCTGCCGTTCGACGGTAGATCTTCTTCGCGTCCGGCACAAAGCCACTCCTGGCAGAATATGGATTCCTTCTCGCGCTCGTAGATTTCCGGCGAATAGTAGTGCGAGCTCGGCAGTGATTTCTCCAGCGATGTTGGACCAGACCCCGTGCTCATTTTTTCCTCCTTGCACTCACGTCCTGCATAGAAATATCTCGGCTCGCCACGATCGTCACGCGGCAGTCTTCGAGGAACTCTTCTTACGCAGGTCGCGCAGCACTTGATGGGCGGCATTGTGGCCGGGAGCACCGGTCACGCCCCCTCCCGGGTGCGCGCCCGCTCCGCAGAGATACAGCCCCGCGATGGGAGTGCGATATTGCGCCCAGCCGGGGACGGGCCGCATGAAGAAGAGCTGCTCCAATGATAGATCTCCATGGAAAATGTTGCCCTCGGTCAGGCCGTAAGTGCGCTCCAAATCGAGCGGGGTGATGACTTGCCGGGCGACAATGGCATTGGGCACGTTAGGAGCGTATTGGGCAATCTTCTTTATTACAAGATCGCCGAGCAGCTCGCGCTTTTCATCCCACGTTCCCTCGCGTAAGTGATACGGAACGTACTGCACAAAGCTGGTCATGATGTGGCGGCCTTTCGGCGCCAGCGTCGGGTCCACACCGGAGGCGACCACGCAATCAACCCAGAGATCTTCGGCAAGCTCGCCATACTTGGCGCGGTCGTAGCAGCGCTCGGCGGATTCCATCGAAGACAAGCACGTGAAGCAGGCACGCTCGGCGGGGGAAGCATTCGCTGAAAACCCGCTGACGCGCGGCTCCTCGGCGAGAACCATGTTTACCTTGGCGCAAGGGCCGGCCATCTTGATGCCGCGAACGCGATTGCGGAACTCCTCCGGCAGTTCGCTATTCTCGAGCATGCCGAGAAGAGTTCGCTTGGGGTCGGCATTGGAGAGGACAACTTTGGATGGGATTTCGGTGCCATCCGTGAGAACCACACCGCACGCCCGGCCATTCTTGACCTGGATGCGAGCCACGGAGGCAGAGACCCTGATCTCGACACCCCTCTTGCGCGCCGCCTCGGCGAGCGCTCGAGTGATGGAGCCCATGCCGCCAATGACGTGGCCGTTGAATCCTTGAAGGTTGCTCTCGCCTCCGCCGAGTAAGTGGAATAGAAGACCGATGGAGGTGCCCTGTTGATAGGGTCCGCCATGTTTGCCGTAGACATTGTTGGCGAGGAAGAACGTCTTGGTTTCGTCGAATTCGAAATTGCGGTCAAGAAACTCTCCGAGGCTCCCGGTGAGAAACGAGACCAACTCGCTGATTTCGTCGTTGGTGATGGACCAGAATCGTTTGGCAATCTTGAGTAATTCCCCGAGACCTTCCAAGCCTTTGCTTCCGATTCTTGGGGGTGGTTCGAGAAAAAATGGCTGCAGATACCGCGCCAGCTTTTTGAGCCGCGCCTGAATGCGAAGGAAGGTAGTGGCGTCCCGCTGGGAAAACTTCGCGATCTCCGCCGCGGTCTTCTCTTCGTCCAGCCACCAGCGAAAGACGTGGCCATTGGGAAAAGCGACTTGGACCGAGGGATCGCACGCGACCACGCGCAGTCCGTGAGCGCCGAGGTCCAGATCGCGAATAACGCGTGGGAGCAACATGCTGGCGATGTACGAAGTGGTGGAAGCGCGGCAGCCGGGAGCAATTTCCTCGGTCACGCAGCAGCCGCCGATGATTTCGCGGCGTTCGAGAACCAAGGTGGAGAGGCCGGCGGCGCCAAGATAGGCCGCGGCGGTCAGGCCGTTGTGGCCTGCGCCGATTACGACCGCGTCGTAGTTGTGATTGGCCAAGTTCAATTTGCAGCCCTCTCCCAATTAGTTTGCGGCATTTTCGTCACCAGCATATGACCCCCATTCATCTGTCGCACATTTGTCGACGGCAAGATAACAGGAACTTTCCCCAAAATGGGCTGCTCGTTATGGCGACGGCCGCGCAATCGTCCGTGCTCTGTTTCTCCTGTGTGCAACGTAGTAGAGGAGCGCGCCGGCTGCCAGCAGCACGGCGGTGAGCCCTACGATCTTGACGGTGGCAAGCACCTTATTGGGTTCCTCTGGTGAGGGCACGAGCGAGAGCGCGATCGTGAGCAGGGTGGTCACAAATCCCACGCACGACAGCAAGATGGCTACTGGCTTTCGGCCAGGGACGCGGATCACTTCGGGGCCAGTTTCTTCCCGCTGGAGCCTGAACATTGCGGCGAAAACAAACAGATAGGGAATGAAGTAGGTGATGATGCCTATGCTGACCAGAACGTCGTACGCGCCTTTGACGCTGGTCCCCGCCTGACCCAGGAAAACGAACAAAGCGCCGAAAAGCGCCTGGACTATCAAAGCTACGTAGGGTGTGCCCCACCGCGGATGGAGCCTCCCGAACGCGGGCGGCAGAAAACGATCGATCCCCGCGACAAAAGGCAGGCGCGCCGTGGCAGCCAAGAAAGCTCCCGCAGCGCCGAGATTGCTGATAGCGATCAAGGCAGCGGCGACCGGAATCACTCCCAGCCAGCCCATGCGCTCTGCGGTTTGCGTGATCGCCTGCATTAGCCCCTGCAAATCGTTGATTTCGTTGTGGGGCAAGGCCAGCAACACACACACCGTACCCAGGATGTAGCAGAAGGTCACAAGGAGACCCGCGAGGAACAGCGCACGCGGAATGGCGCGGCGGGCGTCCTTCACCTCGTCGCCCATGAACGACGCGGCTTCGCTTCCTCCGAGGGCAAAGGTTAAGCTGGCCCAGAAGATCATGTCCTTTAAGTGAGTGCCGGGGATGAGACTGGAGGCGGTGAAGTGAGTAGCGGCACCGAAGCGATGCCAGCCAATCAATCCCATGGCGACGACGATCATGACCGGCAACCACATTCCGAAGGCGCCTATGTTGTGGAGCCACTTAGCGACGTCCAGACCTACCAGGTTCAAGATGGTGATCAGGGTTAATGCCGCGATGGAAAACCAGACGTAGTAGCTGGCATGGCTGGAGAGATGGCTCCACTGCGATTTGCGAATATACAGGGCGTTGCTGGCGGCAAAATAGAGTATCGCCGGAAAATAGGGAAGATTGCTGGTCCAATACGTCCAGGCAGCAATGAAGCCCGCAAAATCACCGAAGCCGCGCTTGCTCCAAACATACAATCCGCCTTCTTGCGGATACCGTGACGAAAGCTCGATGACCGAGAGTACGAGTGGAATATAGAAGCAGAGCCAGGCGCCAATCCAAATCGTGATGGCGCTGGGCCCCGCGCTGCCCGCGGTGGCGATCCATCGCAGGCTGATCCCGGTCACGACGTAAAACAGAACTAGATCGACGAAACCCATGACGCGGGGAGGATGCGCGCGGGTTCCTTCGTCAGCGAGTGACGCCGAAGCGTGCGTGACAGGAGAAGCTATGTTGGACGGGGTCTCTTCGCCCATAGGAGGTGCTTGGCCACTTGCAGTGACAAGCGAATGACTATAGGCAACACAGCGGTTGTTTGCCAGATGAAACTACTTTGGCATTGAAACCGGTCGAGACCGTTGACGAAAAGACAACCGTCCCAGCTTGGGCGACGGCATGATCTTGTTCGCCAGAGCCGCTGGTCACGTCAAGTGATTGCGATCACTATTTCAGTGACAGAATCTGCTTGTCGACGTTGTACCCCTCGATAGACAAACCCGGCGCACGAGCAGCCAGCTGGGCCGTCCGGAAGTTGGCCACGATCGTGCGCGTCTCGTGGGGAAACAAGGTCACATAGTTGTTGCTGTAGGTGATGGGTAAGATCTCATTGCCGCCCGGACCTTGGGTGATCTCCGTACGCACGAAAAAGGCGATGTGGTTAGTCCCGTTCGTCAGAGTAATCGTAGCGGTGCCCTCGTCGTTCGCGGTGGAGAGCACAGCCGAGGCTTTCACACTGGCGCGCGGCATGGTGTTCAGGGCTGAAAGATCTCCCCATTGCGTTAGATCGGTCTTGAACTGCACGTCCTTCTTGGAATCGCCGAGATCGTCGTCCACGCTGGAACTCCAATACGAATTTTCTACGAGTACGTTTCCGGCGGCGTCGCGCAGGTCGCACTTCACGAAATAAACGGGACCAATGTCTTTGATGCGGGCGATGCTCATGGCTTCCGCCGAAGAATGTGGCGGGATGTTGACGTCTTTCACTTCGTTGAAATACTTGCGGGTGCCATCCAGCGTGTAATAAGCCACGGACACGGTCCCGTGCTGCTGCGGCTGATCGGTCTGGTTGACGACGTAGATTTTGGCAATAGAGCGGTCGCCGGTGGCGTAGTAGTCCCAGACGACGTTAATTGGCCGCAGTCCGTCCTTGGCACCGAAATACCCGCCACCTTGTTTGAAGTAGTAGTCGAAGAGATGCCCAAAGACAGATGGCCAGGGATTGTTCATCATCCAATGAACCGTCATCTTGCGATTCTGCCAGTGAGTGGCGTAGGTCTCATATTGCGCACGGACATCTTCAAAGTGCGCGAGCTGCGCTTTGCGAGAGAATTCCTCGGCGCTGCTGGACGGCCCGTAGCGCTTGTCCAGCACTCGTTTGACGTTATCCAGTGTGTTGTTGCCCTCGTTCGCGCCCGCGTGGAAATACCAGTATTCGTTGATGGGCCAAAGTTTATCGGCAGGAATAAATCTCTTCAGACTTTCGAGCGGCAAAATCGTCTCGTTGTCGCCTTCCTCGGCGGAGGACCCGCGGGCGGCTCCATATTTTTCGCTGAACCAGTAGTACGGTGGCCGCCAAACGTAGGGACCTACCATATGGATGCCGCTCCAGAAGCGATTGTTTGCTGCAACGGTGTCCACGACGGGATTCTGCCAGTGCAGCTCTTCAATAATGTGGTTGTAGTCGTTCAGCAAAGCATCCGGAGGCAAGCCATCGCTGCCGTTCGCCCAAAGAACGGCGGAGGGATGGGAGCGGAGTTCGCGAATACGGGCACGTATGCTGGCTCGCGCGACCCACTGGTCTTCGGCGCTCCAAGCTCCCCAATGCTCCCATTGCGCGCAGCACATCCAGCCGAGCATGACTGGGAGGCCTTCGCGGTCGGCCAAGTCGATCATGGAGTCGTCCGCGATCTTGGATTCCCAGCGGATCAAGTTAAGGCCGAGATCTTTTATATAGCGGATCGTAGTCAAGTCACGCTCTGGATCGTTCTTGAAGAGCAGATCTGGCGAATAGACTCCGCCACGAATCAGATAGTCCCGGCCATTAATCTGGAGGTAGAAGTTCCCACCCGTGCCGATTGCAGAGAAACCGCTGTCGGTATCCCGGCGCGAAGTGATCTTGCGAATACCGAAATCGATCGCCTGAAGGTCGCAAGTTTCATCGTTGATCTTGAAGTTTAGCTCGAGATGATAGAGGTTCGGCTTGCCCACACGTAGGGCCACCAAAGGTCCGGATCAGCCACAGAAAACTGTGAAAAGTTGGCAGGCGTCAGCGCGACTTCCTGAGTCGTGTCGCCGTAGAGTGAAACTTTCTGCTGAAAGTTGATGGCCGGCTTGCCTTGACGAGTGATCTTGCCGTATAGCGTTCTGTTGACCGGTTGCCGAGTTCCATTGCGCAAGTCGCAGTAGACGGTGAGAGCCGCCGGGCTGGTGGCAGGAAGCAGCAGGTCGGTCGCGACGTATGGATTGCGAATGCCTACCGCGCCTGTGGAACTGAGATAGACGCGCTTCCAGACTCCAGCGTTGCGGTCCGGCGTGAAGGTGACATCGAGCTTCCTCTTCTCGTCATGGTAGCCGATGTATTTCCAGTTTAGCCAGTCGAGCCAACTGTCGCCGAGCTCGACGCCGTTCTCCCCGAGCACAGCCTGTTCCGAAGTGATCTTGACCGCCAAGATATTCGTGCCCCCCGGGACGGTGAATTCCGTCACGTCGAATTCGAAGCGGTCGTATATGCCCACGGCTTGCTGGCGATTGGCCACCTTGTGACCGTTAAGCCAAATGTCCGCGCGATAGTTGATACCCTTAAAAATCAAGGAGTACACAGTGCGTCCCGCCAGCGCGGTAAACGTGGTGCGATGCCACCAGTCTTGCTTCCAGATATCTCCAGGGGTGGTAAGGTTCATCCCGTAGTAGAGGTTCTTGTAAACTCCGTGGTCCTCGAGAACCTGCAGGACCGTGGCAGGCATGCGCTGAATGTCGTACCACTTCGAAGCGTCAAAGCCCGCCTGGGAGACGAGAGCCTCCTCTCCGGAAACGTTCTTTGCAGTCGACATCTTCCATCCACGCTGCAATTCTTCCATGTTGGGAGCTTCCCGCGACGCAAGGGCTTGCTTCGAGATCGCGGCAGAAAGGAAACACAGTATTGCCGTGGCTAGCGAGAGATGAAGTTTCATCGGACGGCTCCCATCGGGGCGGGTGGTGAGAGCCCCGGAAAAATGATACAAATGCGAGTGTTGCTTCGCGGAACGCGCGCCTCCTGGGCGATCGGCACACCCGACCAGGACGAAGAAGCTGCAGCGGCGGTCGACCACGAGGCTACTTCGCAATGACAAAACGAAACAAAACGTTATGAATCACAACAGAGAACGAAAGCCCTGTCAAGGAGACTTCAGCGTCATACCGTGGGTGCAGCCGAGGACTTTTCCATGCTAAATGAAGAACGGCGACGAGCGATTGTCAAAATTCTGAACCGAGAAGGCCGCGTGCTGGTGACGACCCTGGCGCGGCAGTTCAAGACCTCGCAGGTCACGATCCGGAAGGACCTGGATATCCTGCAGTCGCAGGGCCTTGCGCATCGCTCGCATGGAGGGGCGTTGCTGAGCGAAGGAGTGCTCGAAGATCCTACGCTGCGGGAAAAAGAAAAGCTGCACCACAAAGAGAAACTGCGTATCGCCGCTG
This sequence comes from Candidatus Acidiferrum sp., assembly GCA_041478205.1. Lineage (GTDB taxonomy): Bacteria > Acidobacteriota > Terriglobia > Acidiferrales > UBA7541 > Acidiferrum. The sequence goes on along the minus strand of JBGOVR010000008.1, from coordinate 31,158 downwards.
CCGCCGCAGGGATGGTCAAGGAAGGCCAAGTGGTGATTCTAGACTCCGGGACAACAACAACGGCGATCGCGCGAGCCTTGCGAGGCATGCGAAAATTAACGATTGTGACCAATGCCGTGAACATCGCAGCGGACCTCGCGGGCACTGACGTGGAGGTCATTCTGACCGGAGGCACGCTGAGGAAAAATTCCTTTTCGCTGGTGGGACCCATCGCCGAGGAAATGCTCCGTTTCCTGCACGCCGACACTCTTTTCTTGGGAGTGGATGGTTTTGACGTGCACTATGGATTGAGCACGCCGAACCTGCTGGAAGCGAAAGTGAACCGCATCATGGTGGAAATGGCCAAGCGCACGGTGGCGGTATGCGACTCGAGCAAATTCGGCCGGCGCAGCCTGTCTCACATCGTGCCGCCTTCCGCGGTACACGAAGTAATCACCGACCACCGAATTCCGAAGAACGACCTTCGCGGCCTACGAGACGCGGGGATCGCCGTGAAACTCGTCTGAGAAATAACTGCTAACCAGAAACCCGCACAGTTGAGATAGCGCGGCGGCGCGCCCGCCACCGGCATTTCTCGCTTGACAAACGCACGAGAACGAAAGTAAAAGTAAGATATCGAAAACAGATGCGAAATAGGGCAGGCTGGCTGCTCGAGATCGATCACCCCGCGAGCTGAGCCGAGGAGAGGCCTTTATGGTTTCCGGCTTGAAGTCAGTCTCAACACTAGGAGTGCCATGATGATTCATTTCGACGCTTTGCGTTCCCGCATCGCACTATTCTTTCTTTTGACTCTGCTCTGTTGCGGAAGAGCATGGGGACAAAAAGATACCGGCAGCATCGTCGGCACGGTGAAAGATTCCACCGGAGCTTTGGTCGTTCGGCGCCGTGACCAGCGATCTGGGCGAGTACGGGGCTGGAATTCCGGTCGGAGTTCTTCAACATGTTCAATCATGCGAACCTGCAGTTTGCCAAGTTCGGACCGCAGAACTCGATTAACACCACTACGTTTGGGACGCCCGAGTTTGGCTTCTTGACGGCGGCTCGCGATCCGCGACAAATACAGTTTGCGTTGAAACTATCGTTCTAGAATCGTGGGTAGTTCAAGGCGGCGGATCGCTGAATTCGAATTGCGGAGTGCACGACCGTACGCCGTGTCCGTGCTTATGTTCTCGCCCATAGGAAAACGAAGATGACAACCAACACAAGATTGAGGATCCAGATGACAGTTGGCGCACGGTCCATCCGGACGCCAGCGTTTCTTTTTGTCGTCGGCGCGCTGTTTCTGCATCTTGCCGCATGCAAACAGCAGAAACCCCAACCTGCTCAAGCGAAGGCATCCGACATTCGCGTTCAAACTGGTAGCGACACCATTGAGATCAAGACGGAGACTGCGAAATTTGTCCTTAACAGCTCTGGTTACCTGCGAGCCGGCCTGGAGAACGCAAAAGGCGAAGTCACGATAGATGACCCAGGCAATGAAGCTGGGCAAGAAGTCAGCCTTGCGAGCAGCAAAGACGCGGTCGGCGATTTCGTTTTCGATCTTGCCCATGCGGCAGTCTCAGAAGCTTCGGGAAAGCTCGGCAGTACGGGCAAGCATGTCGAGGTCACGGGAAGCAGTGCGGCAAGTGGATTGACGGAGACGCTGACGGTCGAAGTGTACGACGACTTTCCGGCGATGGCCGTACTCGCGGCCGCGTTCCGCAATGCGGGCCAGAAGGATACGGAAATCGAAAACATAACGCTCCAGCGTCATCGGCTGAATGCCTCTCTCGCCGATGCGGGAGCTGTACCGCATCAGATGTGGTCGTTTCACGGCTCTAGCCTCAAATGGGGAAAAGACGATGTTTTTCCCATCCCAGCGAAATTCTCACAGGAAAATCCGTTCGGAAAACCTGTGGAGACCAAAGACGATCTGGGGCAAGTCGGCGGAGGCATTCCGGTGGTGGCGTTTTGGACGCGAGGTGTTGGCGAGGCGATCGGGCACATCGAAACGCTGCCGTTAGCCGTCTCCATCCCCGTCAGCACGGGCCAGGATGGCCGGGTGTACGCGGCGGTTCGCGTGCCAGTCAACACGGTGCTGAAGCCCGGCGAAGTCTTCTCGGTGCCGCGGACGTTCGTTACGGTGTACGCGGGCGACTACTACGAACCGCTCAAAGTGTGGTCCGACGCGGTGGAACGCGAGGGGCTGGCTCGCCCCACGAACAACGACGAAAACTACGCGGTCAGTTGGTGCGGCTGGGGTTACGAAGCCGACGTGACGCCTGCGCAGATGATTTTGACGATTCCCAAGCTGAAAGAGATGGACATTCACTGGGCTACGCTCGACGACCGGTGGTTCAACAACTATGGTGACTGGCAGCCGCGAACAGACACGTTTCCCGGCGACGCGATCACCAAGATGGTGACTGAATTCCACCAACAGGGAATCAAGCTGCAAATCTGGTGGCTGCCGCTGGGAGTGGAGGACCGTCGCAACAGTTTTGGCGCCCGCAAATACGAAGTTCCCGAAGTGCTGAAGCAGCACCCGGACTGGCTGGTCTTGAACAAGGATGGCAAACCGGCGCGGATGGCCCGCAATCTGGCGACTCTGTGTCCCGCGGTGCCGGAAGTGCAAGCCTACTACAAACAGTTGACAGAGCGATTCATCCGCGATTGGGGATTCGACGGCCACAAGCTCGACAACATCTACACGGCGCCACCTTGCTACAACCCCAAGCACCATCACAAATCGCCCATGGACTCCGTGTATGCCATGGGTGAGGTATACAAAATCATTTTCCAAACGACGCGAGCGCTGAAGCCGAATAGCGTCACGCAGAGTTGTCCTTGCGGAACGCCTCCGAGTTTGGCGTGGGCTCGCTACATGGATCAGGCCGTCACAGCCGATCCCGTGGGGTCCGTGCAGGTGCGGCGCCGCATCAAGATGTATAAGGCCATCCTCGGGCCGCGCGCGGCAGTCTACGGCGACCACGTGGAACTGACACGCATCAGCGGCGTGTTCTCCGACAAAGAACAGGACACGGGACGCGATTTCGCTTCGACGATGGGCACGGGCGGGGTCCTTGGCACAAAGTTCACTTGGCCCGAGCGCGAAAGCAAGTACAAGACCGTCGCTCTCACTCCTGAAAAGGAGGCTTACTGGAAAAAATGGATACGCCTGTACAACGATAAGATGCTTTCCAAGGGCAAATTCCTGAATCTCTACAGCTTGGGCTACGACTTGCCGGAAGGCTATGCGATTGAGAAGGACAGCTCCATGTACTATGCCTTCTACGCTCCCGAAAGGCCGGCCGCTTCTCACTTGACGACCGGCACCCCGGGCGACTGGAACGGGATGATCGAACTCCGCGGCTTGGAGCCGAAGATTTACCGCGTCACTGACTACGTGAGTAACAAAAACTATGGGACGGTGACGGGGCCGGTCGGTACGCTGAAGGTGGAGTTCATCGATAGTCTGCTGTTGGAGGCCACGCCAGAAACAAGGCAGCGTGCCCGCTAAATGCATCCAGGTGACAGGACAAGGAAGCTACGGAAAATTCGGTAACGGTCAGGAAGGTTCCGTCCAGTTTTCCCGAAGAAAGCGGTTGCGATGATCAGTGTCGCGAAACGCCTCCGTTCCTCCTGTTCGCGTTGTGGAGAGTGCGCCGGTGACATTTGCAAACCTTAAGCACTCCTCGATTCCCCGCCCCCGAATGAATTGATGGATAAATCCCGCGTCGAAGCTGTCTCCGGCCCCGATGGGATCGACCGCAGACACTTCGGGTGCTGTGGCCGTGAATTTTTCTCCGCTGCGCTGCGCGAAGGCGCCCTCCCTGCCGCGTTTGATCACCAGCAGGGGAACCTTCTCGCTCAGTATTTGCGCGGCACGTCTCACATCGTCGGTATGCGCAATCAGACAGGCTTCCCGCTCATTCGGTAGTAATACGTCCACAAAACTAAGAACCTCCAGTAGATCGTCTGCCCAGAGACCCTCGGGATCATCATTCGTATCCAGCGAGGTCGTCAGTCCGGCCTTTTTCGCCTCGCGGAAAAGGGTCGCAATATGCGGGCGTAGAGCCCGATGCAGGAAATAAGAAGAAAGATGGAGATGTCTGGCATTCAGCGCATAACCCAGGTCGAGGTCGGCGTAGCTCATCTTGGCCATCGTTCCCGGATAGGTCAGGATGTAGCGTTGCGCGCCACTCGGCAGGATCACCGTGACGCCGGTGAGCTGGCCCGGGAAACGCCGAACACCACTGAGGTCCGCGCCGCACGTGCCGAGGCGTTGCAGACAGATTTCGCCAAACGAGTCGTTCCCGACCGAGGAACTAAAGGCGACCTTATTACCCAGGGTGGCCAGATTGTGCGCGAAGATCGCGGAGGAACTGCCCAGCGTGACGTCGAAATCCTTGGCTAAGTATTCCCGATCGAGCTCCAGAGCCTTGGGCAACCCATACATAATCATGTCCAGGTTTAGTTCGCCGACAACGCTGACGTCGAAATCCGGCATAGGTCACTCCCGCCGATTCAAATTAGTCAAGAATGACAACACGGCTCAGGTTTCGAGGGCAGTCGGGCATCAAGCCTTTCTTGATTCCCGTGTAGAAACCCAGGAGTTGTGACGGGATGACGAACGGCGCGAGCATCGCCGCTTCCGGTATTTCAGCGCCGAGTTCGAAAACAAGATCGCTGTCACGCCGGATTTCTGTGTTCGCCCGATTGCAGACGGCGATGATCGTGCCACCCAGCTGTTTCATGTCCGTCAAAACTTTGCGCTCCGCATCATTCCCGCTTTGACTCAATAAAAAGGTGAGGCAGGTATCGGGCGTAACTGTCGCCTTCGGGCCATGCCGAAATTCGAGCGTGTGATAAGCCTGGCCGTGAGAGCACGACATCTCCGTCACCTTCAGGGCTCCTTCGCGGGCGATACCGAAAAAGGGGCCTTGTCCAAGGAACACGTAATTCGAGAAGGTGTGCTTCTCGACGAATTCCTCCACGCGCTCTGCTAAGGAACCGATCACGGAAGCACAATGAATCGCCATGCTGTTCAGCGACGTGGAAAATCCCGCATCGCCGGAAAGCCTGGCCGCAAGGTGCTGCAGCGAGAGCAGCATCGACGTAAAAGAGCGCGTCATCACCGTACTCTGTTCATCTGCCGACCGCACCACGAGACAAAGATCGGAAGCCCCTTCAAGAGGAGCACCCGCCGTGCAAGTGATCCCCAGTGTCGGAACCTTGTACTTGCTACGAAAGAGATCGCACGCGATCAACGCCTCGGAAGTCTGCCCCGAGCGAGAAATGATCACCGCCTGCAAGCCGGGCAAGCGAAGGAGCGATGCATCGGGAAACAGCATCACCTCGGAAGCAGGTACCGCAAAGGCACGCTGGCCAGATTGGAGACTCCAAGACGCCGCCGCGGCCTCGGCCAAGTAGTAGCTGGTGCCGCATCCGACGAACAGCCATGCCGTCCGGAAGTGTGTCTGATTCAAGATGTTTTCGATAACAGCACTACTGGCGCAATCTTGCAGCGTCTTCTGCCAAGCTGCGGGCTGAGACATGATTTCGTTCAGCGTAGCGGAGTTGCGGATTTGTGGATGCGCGCTGTCCATCGGTCAATTGTCCTCGTCCTGGGGATGCAAATTCCTACTGCTTTCGTTTTATTGCGAATAGATTCTTTTTGTTACGAGTGTCCAGTGTGCCAGACTTTCTTGCTGCTGGCAATATGCTCGCTCTCGGCACGCCAGGATCGATTCACGCGATCGCTTCCACTTGAATCGCCTTCATCATCTCTCGAACATCAGACAGCTTGATTTGTCCCGGAGAAGACGCCAGGCAGTTGGCCGCGCCGCAGGCCGCTGCCCATCTCGCTGTTTCTTCCGGCGACAATTCGCGGGCGATTGCGTGGACGAACCCCGCTACTGTCGCATCGCCGCTGCCCACGTTGGACCGCGCCTCCACTACGGGAGGGCGAGCGTAATATACACGTTCATTTCGCTGCGGACACCACAGCAATCCATCTTTGCCTAAGCTCAACGCGACGCTGCGCGCCCCCCGAACGAACATTTGCGACACCGCTCTTCTTGCCTCCGGCAAGCCGGTAATGGCTTCACCAGTCAGCAATTCTGCCTCTTCCCGGTTGGGTTTCACGAAGTCCGGCTGCTGCTCAAGCGCCAATTCCAGGGCCTTGCCACTCGCGTCGAGAAAGGTGCGGCACCCCGCTGAACGTGCCAAGTGAATAAGCTCGGCATAGAAGTCTTGGGCCGCGCCCGGCGGTAGGCTGCCAGAAAAGATCACATGCGCATCGCCTTTCATCTGAAGGAAAGACTGCTTGCAAGTCTTGCGAAAAAGATCTAGCTCGAGAGGAGAAACGGCGCCGCCCGGCTCGAGTATCTCTGTTACCACGCCAGCGTCGTCGAGGATTGCCAAATTCACACGCGTTGACCGCCGAGCTTCCACACTCTCGGTGCGGATACCGAGTGTATCGAGGCCGGCGACAAGTTCACGGCCGCTCGCCCCCCCCGCAAACCCAATCCACAGCGGCCGCTCACCGAGCGCTTGCATCGCCATGGCGACATGAGCGGCCTTTCCGCCCGGCTCCGCGACCGCATCCAGCATGCGGTTCACGGCGCCTAAACGCAATCGCGTCGCACGCATGCGCTTATCAATTGCTGGGTTAGCGCTGATGCACAGAAACATGGCCTTCCATTCCGGCGGGATCTCTCAACCTGAGAGTTCCGCGGCCGATGTGGCTCCATAAAACGCAAACCAAGGCGTTGCCGGCAGCAGCAGCTCATTCATTTGCTGGATATTCTTTACGCCGTGGCTGTTGAGCCATTCTTCCAGCGCGGATCGTCCGGACTTGACGTAGATACTAACGCCGTCGCTCCAGGAGGCTCGGCCGCACAGCACCCCGGAAAAACGCGCGCCAGCCTCAGCGCCGAGTTGGAGAGCCTCGCGGAACATTTTCGTGCTGACACCTTCGGATAAGTAGATGAATGGGCGGCTTGCTGCTGCGTCGGCACTTCGGAAGTGCGCCAAAGCCTCTTCGCGCGTGTAAGCCGTCGGAGCACCTGGCGCGGCTAGGCCTTCGACGAACGCGACGTTGACGGGCACGCCTACCTTGAAAACGTCAACGGCATATTGGGGCCGAGAGAACTCCTCCAAACTGCGCGCGATGATCTCCGGCTTGGTGCGTGCGAATTCGATTCCCGACGCCTCCATCTGGTCGTGATAGCACACGAGTTCCAGAAAAAAAGGTACGTCGGCAGCAGCACATTCGGCCCCTACACGCTCAACCCAGGCATGTTTCTGGTCGTTGATTTCCGGGGTACTCAGCGGCGAGTAATAAAGAAGGACCTTGATGCAGTCCGCTCCAGCGGCAATCAACCGACGGACCGAGTAACCTGGTAACAGGTGCGGCAGCCTTCCGGCGATAGCTTTGTCGTAGCCTGTCTGCTCATACGCCAGAAGCAAGCCAGCATTCTTCGCTCTCAGACGCGCCGCGGCAAGCCCGTATTCCGGATCCAAGAGAATGGCGCTGGCGTGCGGCGTCAGTACGCGGCTCACTGCCTCTTTAAATTGCACCAACATTTCCCCGGGAATCGCCTCGGTCTCGACCCCCTGCGCCTTTGCGAGCAACTTGCGTAAAGCGTTGCGTTGATCGACAGCCACCGCGGCGATAACTCCGCGATGATTCGAAACAGCCTGGAGTCCCGCCCATTTTCCCTTCGTGATCTTCACGAATTCGTCTCCCAGCGCGATGCCCCACACTGTTCTGTAACAAGAGTCAGTTTGCTGAGGCAAGCAAGACCATGCCCAATGTGAGACGGGTGGGCATCGTTGTCGCACCCGCAGAGCAAGTTCTGGACGGCCGGCGGCACTCAGAACCAATTCCGGCAGGTATTACGCTTTCTTACGCATCATTTCTTTTACTTTCTTGGCTTGCAAATGTCAACTTTCATTGCTGCGGGAACCGAGCGTGAGGCAGCCACCGGAGCTGGGCGGGAATCGACCCCTACAATATGCCGATTGACCGGAATCCAGACGACAATTTGATCGCGGTGGAAAAGAAATAGCACGGCGCAAATACAAATCTCAGCTGAGTGTCAAGTGAAGCGCTTGAGCTGAACAGCGGACCACCTGGGCACCGGCCTCAATATTCCGCTACTTGTGGTGACCAGCCCGAGGATCTAGTCCAGGAACAGTGAGAGAGTCTTTATATCACAGCCATCGGCTATGGCCCCACGGCCCTATCAGCATCTCCCTGATTCACAAGTAGTTGAACTGACCTGGTCAGGGGAGTAGAGTTTGCCCTGAAGAGACCTGAAGGGGAGGACCGATTCCTGATGACAGCTAGATTCTGGCGTTTTTCCGCGATGTTGGTGGGCTGTGCCCTGGCGTGGGGTACGCTGCACACGGTTGCGGCTCAGTCCACGAGACTGTATGTCACCAACAGCGGCGGTGATGACCTGACAGTGATTGACATGGGCTCTCTGAAGGTGGTCGACGCTATCAAGGTTGGAGATCACGTTCACGGCGTGGCGCTGCAAGCGGACGGCCGGCGGCTGTTTACGACCGTAGAGTCGGACAATACTCTCAGAGTCATCGACACGACGACGGACAAGGTGATCGCGACGATCAAGCTGACGGGGAACCGGCCGAATCAGTGCGCGGTGACGCCAGATGGCAAATACGTGGCCGTGCCGCTTCGTCAGGGAGACGGCGTGGACATCATCGATGTCGCGCAAGAAAAGGTTGTGAAGACGCTGCCGGTCAAAACGCCGCACAACGCGTACAATGCCGGCAGCAATCGATACATGTTCGTGAGCTCGATGGCGTCGGACGAGATCAGCATGATCGATCTCCAAAAAATGGAGTATGCGGCACATATTCCGGTCCTGGGCATGCCACGTCCTTACGTGATCGCCGCCGACGGGAACACGATGTACACGGCGCTAAGCAATCTGCACGGGTTTGCGGTCGCGAACATTGCGGAGAAGAAAGTACTGGAAAAGATTTCGATACCCGGCGAGCACCTGGTGTTGCATCCCGTGCCTTACGAGACTTTCGACACGTTCACGCATGGCCTGGCGCTGAGTCCCGATCAGCGCCAGGTGTGGCTGACCAGCCTGCTGGACGATTGCATTTATGTTTACGACCTGAAGAGCAACAAGGTAGTCGCACGGATGAATACGGGTGAGGGTCCGAATTGGGTGGCGTTCACGCCAGACGGAAAATATTTTTGCGTGAGCAATACGGCTACCGATGATGTGTCGATCTTCGACGTCAAGTCGCGGCGTGAAGCCGCACGGATCAAAGTTGGGAAGTGGCCGAAGCGAATCGCGGTGGGCACCGTACCGGTCTCGAGCGCAACGCAGGCGTCCGCAGAAAAATAACGAGCCGGCTCCGATGCCGGATGCAACATCTTGGCCGGGCCAAGCTCAGTGGAGAACCAAAGTGTTAATTCGTTTGGGTACTTCTCCAACGGGAATCTGAGCAACTTCTTTCAAAGCATCTGTATCGATGGCCGACACGGACCGCGCACCCGAGTTCGACACATAAAGAAGCTTGCTGTCCGGCGTGAAGGTGATCCACTCCGGGACGGCTCCAGTTGGCGCGCGACCTATCGCGTGAACTTCGGGCAATGCTACGTATCCTAGCAACTTGAGACTCGGTAGATCGTACTTGAACACCGCATTGGCGAAGGTGCTGCCGACCCAAAGCGATTTTCCATCCGGCGCCACCCCGATGCCGTGAGAGGGAGTGCCTGTTCGCCCTTCCACGACTCCGAACCCGCCAGGTTGATCCGGCAGCTTGATTCTGGCTACTTCTTCATGCTTCGTGAAATCCACGACGGCAAATCCATTGAAATTCGAAAGTTGCGCGAAAATGCGATTAGTGGATCCGTCCGGATTCGTATCGAAGGCCATGGGGCGCACGCCGCTGTCGAATTTCACCTCCCATGCAACGTCGTCGGTCTGAAGATCGATGACCGTGGCAGACTTGGATTCGATAGAGCCTGCTACGGCGTATTTGCCGTCGGGCGTGACGTATATATTGTGCACGCTGCGGTTCAGGGGAATGGTTTTTACGCGGGTGAGTGAAGTGGAATCGATCACATCGACGGCGCCCGGCAAGGCACGGATACCGACCAAGACGCGGCGACCATCCTTTGTCACAGCGATATTGTTTGGTCGAGCGCTGAGCGGTATTTTCTTCACAATTTCTCCGCTCTGGCGATCGACCACGTCTAGCACACTTTCTGACTCGTTGCTAATGTAGACTCGCTTGCCGTCGGAAGAGAAATTAACCCCGTGGGGCAACTCGATACCGCGGATCACCTGCATCACTTTGTTGGTCGCAGGATCAATTACATCGATTGTGTCTCCGGCACTGTTTGTGATGTAGATAAGCGCCCTGGACTTAAGCTGGGAATCCGAAGCGGCTTGGGCGCCACGCACCCAATCGGACATCGCTAACCAATCCGGGTCGTTCTGCGACGGAAACTGCCTTCCGCCCGAATGGAAGGGATCTCCTCCGGCCTCGGGCGCAAGCGGATGGATCAAGAGGCTGCTGGAAACAGGATCACCCGGCACAATCTGCTGCAGAGCGTTCTGGAAGTTGCGCCGCGACTGGTCTTCCGTCCAGTCCGTCGTGCCCGGAGACAATTTCTCGAGCCGGAAGATTCTGTTGGGTTCTGAATGACAACCGTAGCAGCGGGCATGTCCGGGCCGCGGTCTCAAGAAAACGGGTTCGACGCTGGATTTGAAGAAACCGAAGTCCAAAACATCCGTGGTGGAACGGGAAGCTGCGTGCACAGGCGCGGGTCCTGCAGATCCGCGGCGCACCCAATCGGCGATCATCTGCCATTCCGGGTCCTTCTGTGACGCCCAGAATTTCCCTCCCGTGTGTGTTGGATCGCCGCCCGCCTCTTGGGCGAGAGGGTGGAGCAACAGACGGCTTTGCAACGGATCGCCGGGCACGATCAGCTGGGACACAACTTCGAAGTTTTTGCGCGACTGTTCCTTGGTCCACGACGAACTTCCTGGAGCTAACTGTTCCAGCCGGAGTCGCGTGACAATGACCGAATGGCAATCGTAGCAGCGCGCTCCGTTTTGCTGCTGCTTGAGGAAAATTGGTTCGATGCGAGCGCGATAGGTCTCAAAATCGAGAGACGACTGCGCCTGCGGGACGCCAGCGGCGAAAGGCGCAAGGTTGATTTCGGCGCACAAGCCACAAACACTGGCGATGAACAGCAGAAACGGCTTCACTTTCAGTGTACACAGCATTCGCACGATTCCTTGAAGCAGCTAAAGCTCCGCGCTCTCAGCGCCCGTAAACCAATAAGCGGAATGTCCCGGCACAGGAGTTGGTTGCGGTTTGGGTTGTTCTGCAGTGGGCGCGGGAGCAGGAGTAAAATCCGCAGCGTCGATAAAGAGTTTGTGCCTCTTGGGATCGAGCACCATGTTGCGTACCCCGAACTCGGTCTGGACGGTCTCGACCACGCCGAACCTCCGTTGATTCTTTATTGACTCAGCTATTGGTGGCATCAGATTACCAGCGGCGCGAGATTTCACTTACTCCTTCGCTAGTGGAGTTGAGGCTCGCCCGAAAGGATCTTCTTCATTTGAGCGTCAGCGTATTTCCACGGATCGCGCGCGTATTCTTCGTAGCTCCCCGGCGCGTTGATTCCGGGGACCTCGGGTATCCAGTCTTCGGCTAGCAGCTTGTCAGGATCACCGTACTTTGCGGCTAGGGCCCGCACATCCGGGTCATCCAAGGACGCCAAATGCCCGCGCTCAACGATGGTTGTCCATTTGCCTGAAGACCGCAGGTGGACCTTGTAGGTGATGAAATAGTTCTGGATGTGAAAGTCGTGGCCGTCGGGCAGGTTGAGCTTCTCCGCAAATTCCTTCCACTTCTTCGGCGTGCCCGTGGAACCAGGGTCGTGGCCCAGCTCATTTCCAAGCCCCCAATGAAACGCGCCACTGCGGTAGCGTTCGTAAGTCAGGCAATAGATGCCTGCCGTGCCGCCACCGTAAAAATCGGCGGGATTCCGAAAATACTTGGGATTCGTGCCCAGGGCAACTTCCCACAGATTCCAGTACCCGGGATTTTCATAGTGGGGGTAGGTAGTGTCGTTGATGTGCGGATAATGCTGGAATTCCCGGATGACATCGCCATAGCGGCCGCCGCCCCTCACGTCCGTGATCTTGCCGTCTTTGAGATGAATTTCCATGCGCGGCCAAAAGCCACCGGAGCCGTTCGTGCCTGCGATTACTCCATTTGCCTTGGCATTGGGGGAACGATCGATCCATTCCGGATAGTTCTTCGGGTAGTTGTCAAAGTCTTGCCCATACTGGCCGGTAGCCGAATCGGGATACATCAGCAGGTGCCCGCGCCAATAGATTCCGCGCACCCATCTTTTTGCCATTTCTTCCGGGATGTCCCATGTCAGGTTCGTGCCCTCCGGGTCGGTGACCTCCACCTTGTCGACATCCACGGTGACCATCGCGATGGCCTTCTTCTCAATCAAGTTCCACAAGTCATCTGGAAAAGACGAAACTTGGCTGACGACTTCCCAACTGTTGGTGAACGAGCAGCGTCCCAGGTATTTGCTCTCCAGAGGTGCCAGCGTACGGCCATAGAAAGCGCCACCGGGATGCCCCCAATAGACCCCTTTGATTTTCGGGTGTTGCTGCAAATAGTCTCGGATCGCGGCGCCTAGGCTCTCGTTGGTCAGCATCTTCCATTCGGCCTGGAGTTCCGGAGTCATCGTGTCGCGCTTGGGGTAGAGCGCATCGTACAAGGCAGGGTTTTTCTGCTTCAGCCACTGCTTGGGTACTTCCGGATGAGCAAAGACCCGCTCAATCCAGTAGTACTTCGCTTCCATGAAGCCTTCTTCCGCGCTGCGGATTTCCGTTTTCAGCCTGATCTGTTCCGCATCTTCTTTTGGAACTCCAACCAAACTGTAATTCGGCACGATATGGGTTTGTACGCCTCGCTCGGCAAGAACCTTCACGATCGCTTCGACAACAAAGTCTTCCGCGGTCGTGTCGGGTACGATCAGCACTTCCTCTCCCGGCTGGAGCAGTCCGAGACCTAAACCTGGGGAATTTCCGCCAAATGCGGCCTTGTTGCGCGCGAGGTCGCGCGCGTGAGGCAGGATGTCCTCCACAGTTCTCGGCTTTTTCAGATAGGAAGGCCAGCGGGGTGCCGGGTAGGCGACCGCTTTCCCGGAGGGCGCCATCGACTGTGCAAACGAACCAGCAAGACCGACTGCGATTGCAAGGCACGCTGGAGCTGTGAGCCACAAGTATCTGACGATCGAAGCTTTCATGGAACTCCCTTCAGCCAAGACCGGCAAACACGTGAGGCTGCGCCTTTGCAGGCAGGGCGGGGAATCTGCGGGTCCCGCAAACCCTCCCTTGAAGTACTACTCAGGGCTGAACGTCGTAGACTTGTAAAGCGAGTTTCGCGGTTGGTTTGCCCTTGCCTGACACGGCGATATAGAGCCGGTTCAGTTCCGGCACAAGGATCGACGTCTTGGCGCGGAACCCGGTCGGGACATCTCCCGCGTGCGTGTAATGGTCAGCATCGTTCTGTACGAAGACGGATGTAGCTTCACTTCCCGTCACGTAGATTCGCTTGCGTGCGCTATCGAACCACATATCGTCGTGCAGGGGTGCGCAAGGCAGTGACGCAACAACCTTGCCCGTATCCGTGTTGAAAACGATGAACTTTGGCGGCTTGCGCGTGGCGATCAATACCCGATGATTCGGCTCATCAAGAACCAGCGCATTCGCGGTCTGGGCGTCGGGCACGGGCCACCGCGCGATAACTTTCTTGGCGTCCAGGTCAACCACGCCGACTTCATCCGTGCCAGTTAGATTCACATAAAGTTTTTTGCCCGCCTGGTCGATGGCCATGGCCTCGGAGTGATTGCCGGGAAGCGTGATATCTCCGACAAGCTTGAATGTCTTGGTGTCAATGATGTTGAGTACGTGAGTTTTCACACCTTCGTCATCGCTGCCGCTCTCTACGTAATAGTATTGATTCACGGGGTTGAACACCGCACCATCCACCCCCGGGGGAAGTTTGATGGTGCTGAGAATCTTGTAATTTTCCCCGCTCACCAATTCCACCATCCCGAAGTCATCCCCGTCCGTCACGATGAGCTTGTTGGTATCAGGAAGGAAAAGAACAGCGTGCGGCTGACCAAAGCCAGTGATGCTATGAAGCCGTTTGCCCTCCAGGTCAAAAACCTCGACAGTCTTATGGTCCTCGGCGGTCAGGAATACTCGCTTGCTCTTCAGGTCCACCGCCAAATGGTCGAAGTCACCCGAAAAATTCGGCAGCGGCGTAGTTGCCACCAATTTCAACAGCTTCTTTTCCTGGGTGTTGGCCGTCGATGCCAGGGCCAGAAACAGCGACAAACATATTCCTAGTGGTCTTTTCACTTCTGTCTCCTTGGGTATTCTTCGAAAAAAATTACATCGTACGCACATCACGTTCCCGGACACGAGCGCCGGGAATCCGGACGACGGCTTCGCATTTCAAAGCTAGAATATGAATTTGACCGCAAATTGAATCTGCCGCTCCGGGATGGTCGTCCTCAGCAAAGCACCTGCCGTTCCCCCGTTGCCGAGGGTGGGTGAGAGTGAAGTTCCGTCCGAGGCAAAAATGTCTGTGTTGCCGTCACCCGGGCCCGGAGGCGCAAAGTTGGCATGATTCATGATGTTAAAGATCTCCATGCGAAACTGCACGTTGAAGTTCTCCGAGATCCTACGGATGTGGTTGTTCTTGAATACGGAGAAATCCAAGTTGGTGATCCCGGGACCAATCAGAATGTTGCGTCCGGCATTGCCGCGAAGGTTGAAGCATTGCAGAGAAGCGGGGTCTACGGGCCCTCCCACAGTGGGCGGTGCGGGATCGCAGTTGGCGTTCCAGAATGCCGCGTCAGGCGCGGTAGGGATGGCGAAGCACTGCGTTTTGATGTAGTTGCTGGGGTTACCCGGATTCGTCAACGAACGGCAGCCAGGTCCGCCAAGGCGGTTCGGGAAGGCGAAGTCGTCGCTGCTAAGCGTACCGGCGGGGTCATCGCCGGTCCCCCATGTTGGGGTGAAGGGCACACCGTCGCTGACCGTGAGGATGAGGCCCAGTTCCCAGCCGTCGGTGATCCATCGGGCCGGCCCCGTGAAGGACTTAGCCGTCGGAACGTCCCATGTACCGTTCACAACTAGCGTACGTCCGACGTTGAAATCGGAAAGGCCGCGAGTCAATTTCATGTCGAACCAGTCCAGGCTGGAAATCGAATTGCCGAACGCGTCGCCCGCCACCGTCGCGGAACTGGTGTCGCTGCTCTTACCCCAGGTGTAGGTGCCTTGCACCTGGAAGCCGTGGCTCATCCGCTTAGCGAGTTGTAGTTCCAGAGCGTTGAAATAAGAGCGCCCTTGATAAAACATTCCGCGAACCGAGCCGAAGTTCGGGTTGATAGGATCGGGGGGGAGCCCCGCATTGGGACCACTGATCAAATTACCGTCGACGTCGACTTGCGGCCAGAGATACCCCGCAGAGGTCTTCGTGGGGATAATCAGGTCGGCTTCATCCACGCGGAAAGGCTGATGCACGCCGCGCGATCCCACGTAGGCAACCATGGCCGCAACGCTGGGTGTGAGTTGGTATTGTACGTTTAGGTTCCACTGCGCGACGTAATTGCGCTTGGGATTGGGTTCCACGTAGGTCGACCGCAGTTTGTTCGCAGTTATGTTCGCGGGGTCCACGAGTGGGAACGTAAGAGGCACGGCTAGAGAGGGGTCACCCGCCTTGAGTGCCGTATACTGGAAAAAAGGAGCTGCCTGGGTCACCAGGAGGATGAACTGATAAGGCAGAGGCAGGACATCGAACAATCCTGCGCCACCCCGCACCGCCATTTTCCCGCTGCGGAACGGGTCCCAGGCAAATCCTATCCTCGGCTCAAAATTCTTCGTTGTGGGGTTGTTGAAAAAAGGATCGCCAAGATGAGGTGTAGCATCGGAGAGGTTTCTTAGGTTCGCGAGTTTGTTATGAATTTCCGTAGGAACCGTCGCCATTTCGTAGCGCAGACCGAGGTTCAGCGTCAGGTTGGGCCGCAAGCGCCAGTCATCCTGCACGTAGCCACCGAAGATGTTCTGGCGAAGATCTCGCGGTGTCAGGGAACTGGCAATTCCGCCTTGGAATTTACTGGGTTGGGCCTGTAGAAATGACTGCAAACCCCCAAAAAACCAGATTCCATTGGGGTCGGTAAGGGCCGTGGCCTGCATCAACATGCGCTCGAAAGCAAAGCCGAATTTGATGGTGTGGGTGCCTCGGTTGTAGAAGGCGTCGTCATAGCCCTGGAAAGAATTCCAGCGGTAGAAATACGTTGGGAGTCCACCAACGCCACCCGACATGGGAGAAAGCCCGGTAACGTTCACAAAGGCCGCGTCCCGACCCGTAAACGCAGCCAGAGAGGCATCGGCCGCTGCGGGGTTGATCGCCGTAAGGCTCTGATTGTTGTTCACCGCTTCGTGGTTGTAGCCAAAGCGCACTGCATTCACAAAGGTCGGCGTGAAGCTGTGAGTTTCTTCTGCCGCTACGATCTGTCTTGAGCTTTGGCTGCCGAGTCCTACGTTGCCCATGGAATCCGGGGAGCTGTAGGGGGTACGGTCAAACAGGTAGGTGCCAAACAGGCTATCTCTGTCGGAGAACTTGTGATCGATCCGGGTAGTAATAAAATTCTCGTTGATAACCTGCTGGGCGGAGAAGGTGAATTGACAGACGTCCGCACCGCAATCCTGCGGCGTGGGATAGAGTGCCAGGTACTTCTGGACGGCGGGGTCCACGGCCACGGTGATGGGGTTGCCGGTATTAGGATCGTGGATGTTCCCGCTGCGGGCAGCAGGCGAGGGCACAAAATTCAAGTTAGCAATGCCTTTGGACTGCCGGACTCCTTCGTAGTCCGCGAAAAAGAACGTGCGGTTCTTGATGATCGGTCCGCCGATCGCGCCCCCGAACTGATTCCGTTTGAACGGCGTTCGCTGTCCCGCTTCAAAGAAATTTGCCGCGTCCAGGGAACTGTTCCGGAGGAACTCGTAAGCGCTCCCGTGGAACGCGTTGGTTCCCGACCGCGTGACGGCGTTGACAACACCCCCCGAGGTCTTTCCGTACTCCGCCGAATAGTTGCTCGTCAGGACCGAAAACTCCTGAATGGCGTCCACGCCCAGGTTTCCGCCGAGCACGCTGCCGGGCGCCCCGTTGGCGTAATCATTCAGGCTAACGCCATCCAAGCGATAGTTATTCTGCTGCGGCCGCGCGCCGGAGATGGTCAACTGTTGCCCGAAACCGCGATTGCCGCGATCCGCACCCGTCGCGAAGGTCGGCTGCGTCTGGATCGTCTCCACACCGGGCTGCAGGGCTGCCAAGTCCGTCCAACTGCGGCCGTTGAGGGGCAGTTCGCGTACGGTGGTGGCGTTGACCGTGGCGCCGATGTCCGAGGTGGCCAGTTCCACGGCGGGGGCTTCTGTGCTCACCTCTACCCTATGCGACACGGTTCCGATCTGCATAGCGAGGTCAAACGTTCGCTGTGCGCCCACAGTCATGGTAATTCCCGTTTTTATTTCGGTATTGAACCCCTTGGCGTCGAGCGTGACCTGATACTCTCCGGGCAAAAGGTTCGGAGCCGTATAGAAACCGTCCGTGTTCGTCGTAACGCTCCTTTCAACCCCGGTCGCCAAATTCTTGATAACCACGCGTGCCTGCGGAATACCTGCGCCGGAGGGATCGCTTATCGTACCGGAGAGAGTTCCGCCAGCTACCTGCGCGCCAACCGGGACCGAAACAAGAATTCCCAATAGCAGCACCCCGGCCGCTATAAGGTTATTCACACACTTCCTTGAAATCGTTCGAGAGGACACGGGACCACCTCCATAGTTGCGGTGAGCCTAGTGCAGATTTCAGGATGATACCTTAACTCAGGATTAATTTCTGTTTAGGTTCCAGAACGCATTCGCGTGGCGAAATAGCGGGGAGAATCAACGTGAAGATCGAACCGGCACCTATGGTGCTCTCGCACTCAATGAAGCCGCCCTGCGCGCACGCGATGGCTTGCGCAATGGACAGACCGAGTCCTCCGCTCTGTGCTTCCCCGCTAGTGGAGGGTGCGGCACGGTAGAACCGCTCAAATATGAAAGGCAGGTGCTCTTTTGAGATTCCAATGCCCTGATCCCGGAAACGGGCTCGAATCATGGCGTCATGATTTTCCAAAGTTACCTCGACGCGAGTACCAGAAGGAGAATATTTGATGGCGTTGTCAAGAAAGATCAAAAACAATTCATGGAGGAGCGCCTCATCCCCAAAGTAAGGCATCTCCTGATGTAACTCCCGTTCGATGGCAATATTCTTCGTGCGCGCCCGCGAGGACACCAGAGCACAAACCTCTTCGAGAACTTCGTTGATGTAAAGTGGTTCGCTAGCTAGATGTAATTGTCCGGCGTCAGCCATCGAAAGAGTGAACAGCCCTTCCACGATGCGCGTCAGTTTCTTGAACTCGCCGTCAAACACACACAGAGTCTGCCGATAGTCCTCGGCGCTCCGCGGTTTAGACAGCAGCAGTTCCGTTTCGCCGTGGAGAACCGCGAGCGGTGTGCGCAGTTCGTGGGAGGCATCCGTCACAAATTGACGCAACTGGCGGACGGCTGAGTCAACGCCCTGCAGCAACTGATTAAACGTTTCTGCCAGGCGCCCCAGCTCGTCATGAGGAGAGGACACCGGCAGTGGTGTCCAGAATCCTTGCCGGTTCGTGACCCGTTTGGCCATCAGTGCCGCGTGCTCGGTGAGTGCGGTGATGGGCGCAAGACTTCTCCCTACATACAGGGCTGAAATCCCCGCGGTGAGTAAGAGGCTCAGAGGCAAGAGCAGCAGGGCAATGCTTCCAAAGCTTTCGAGCACTCCGTTGGTGCCCACCGTCGGGATGGCCACCGCCAAAACGCGCGGCTGGGTCCCTTGCTGAAGAGGGATGAGCGCTACGCGCACCGATTCGCTATTCCCGATTGCTGCAATCCCGAACGTGGGACCTGAAACCGCGGGGTTGATCCCCTTCAAGTCGATTGGAGACGCAAGGTTTTTCGAGCGCTGCAGCACTTGGCCCACTGGATCCATGAGTTCAAAAAACTCGCCGTGGATGTCCAGCCGCTTGATGTCCTGGGCGTCGGGTTCAGAAATCAGGTCGGCAATGATAGGGCGAGCAGTCTCGAGCAGCTGGCGGTTGAGTTGGTTAGGGATTTCGTGAGCGAGGAGGCCCCAGAACGCAAGGTAAGATCCAGCGAGGAGCACTCCAACCACCGTGCAGAATAACAACATCATCCGGAAACGAAGCGTGTTCGCTTTCATCATTCCGGCGCTCCCAAACGGTAGCCCATCCCGCGGATGGTATGAATGAGCTTTGCCGATCGGTGTTGGTCGATCTTCTGACGCAAGCGGTTGACGTACACCTCAACGAGGTTCGTCTCGCTATCAAAATGGCAATCCCAAACGTGTTCGACAATTTCACTGCGCGTAACGAGTTCGGGAGCGCGGAGCAGAAGCAGTTCGAGCAGTGCGAATTCTTTGGCCGTTAGGGGCATTACCTCCTGACCGCGTGTGGCACGGCGCCGATGACGGTCCAGCACAAGATCTGCGTAGCACAGTTTTGCATTGCCGCTATGGAAGCCCCGTCGAACGAGTGCCCGCACACGCGCGAGGAGTTCTGCCAAAACGAAAGGCTTGGTGAGATAGTCGTCAGCCCCGGCGTCCAAGCCTTCTACCCTCTGCTCGACCAACCCTCGAGCCGTCAGCATCAGGACCGGAGCCTCGATCCCTTGCTGGCGCAACTCGCGGCACACTTCAACACCGCTGACGCCGGGCAAACGAACATCGAGAAGGATCGCGTCGTAAGTGGTGTCCCCGCCTAGTTCGAGCGCTTTCTCGCCTGTTTCAGCTACATCTACGGCGTAGGAATTCTCCCGCAAAGCCCGCGCGATAAAGTTGGCGACCTTCCGTTCGTCTTCGACTAAGAGGATCCGCATAGACTTGCCCGGTATCATCGCACAGCGCTGGGCGAAGCGGCGCTGGTGAACAATTGATAAGGAGTATGCCGGTGGCCAGACATCGCGCACCCCGTCGAACGACATGGTGCTGGCGGCCGCCCGTGTCATTTTACGTCATTGCGAATGACCTGGCCGCCCTTCATCACAAAGTTGACGCGTTCGAGCTCCGTAATGTCCTTCAAGGGATCACCTGACACAGCGATGATGTCGGCAAACTTGCCTTTCTCGATCGACCCGATTTGGTCTTGCCAACCCATCATTTCCGCCGCGACCATGGTTGCTGACTGGATGGCCTGAGCGGGTGTCATACCATATTTGACCAGGTAGGCGAACTCTCTGGCCTGGATCCCATGAGGAAACGGTCCCACCCCGGTGCCAAACGAGATCTTCAGACCGCGCGAAATCGCCAGCCGGCCACTTTTCTCCCGCAACGCTTCCAAGCTGTACTTGCCGCCAGTCGCCTTAGCGTCCCTGACGGTATAGTCGGCGAGAGAATAGTGGTATGCCGTCAGTTCCAGGTAAATACCCTTCTTCTTTATCAAATCAGCCGTGGCCTCATCCAGCTCGATCGCGTGCTCAATCGTGTCAACGCCCGCATCAACACAATTACGCAACCCCTCGCCCCCAAAAGCATGGCAGGCCGTCTTCTTGCCGTGTCTGCGTGCCTCATCCACGATTGCGTTGACTTCCTCTTTCGTGAAGGTCGGATCACTTCTCAGTGTGCCGTCCGGTTCAAACTCATAGTCGGCAGTGGAGTGGAACTTGATCCAGTCGGCTCCGTAGTGAATCTGTTCGCGGACTGCCTGGCGCGCTGCCCACGGGCTGTCTACGGTCTGGTAGTTTCGGGGCAGGTCCACCTCGGAGGATCCCAGCATACCTTCGCCAGTGGCAACCAGCCCCATCGTCGAAACTTGCATGCGCGGGCCCTGGAAAAATCCACGATTGATAGCTCTCTTTATGTCGACGTCAGCATAACCGCCGCCGTGGCTCATCAAGTCGCGCAGCGTCGTGAATCCGGCCCGGAGGTCCCTTTGTGCGTTTGCCAGCGCCAGCAGCGTGCGGTATTCACGAGTATCGTTGATAGGGCTTGCGAAGGGAGGGCCACCGGGCTTGATACCGTCGAGCCCAAAGCCAAACACATGCGTGTGCCCGTCAATCAACCCCGGCAAAACGGTAGCCTTGCTGAGGTCTATCACTTGGGCGCCTGCCGGAATTTGGACATTCTCGGCGGAACCAACGGCCGCAATCTTCTCGCCTTCAACCAGTATGATTTGATTCTCCGCTATCCGGCCAGACTTGCTATCGAACAAACGACCCGTGCGGATCGCGACCACTGGAGGAGCTTGCGCATGCATCGTTGCCACGGCCACCAGCAGTAAGACGGAAGTCAGGAACCCAAATTTCCGATACGTCAAGTAAGCCTCCGTAACTCGTCGAATCATTCCCTCTGTGCCCTAGCTCTTCAAGGGCCGCATTCCCAGCTGAATACCACCGCGGCCTCAACACACACGAGTCGTTGTCAACTCACTTCAATGGACCTCGAAGATAAGGACCTCGGCGCTCGTAGTTCCATGCTGGGGCACGGCTACGAAGTATCGGTTCAGTTCAGGAACCAAGCGCGTAGTCCTGCCAAGCGGTCCCGTAGGGATCTTTCCCAGTGGCTTGTAGTTGTCCGGGTCGCTCTGCTGGTACACATCCACGTTCCCGTCGCAAGCGGCGTAAAGACGCCTGCTGGCGGGGTCGTAAGTAAGGTCGTCAACGCCCTTTGTGATGGCCAAAGCTGTAATCTCCTTTCCCGTTTGAGTATCAAGCACGACGATGTGCCCGCTGCGGCAAGCCACAAACAAGCGATGGTTCGCTTCGTCAAGCGCTAGCGCCACGTTAACCTTGCCTTTTGTGACCGTCCAGATGGCGACGAGCTCGCGTTTGACCCGGTCGATCACGTCGACCTGGTTTTTGGCTCTGTTGTTGACATAGATTTTAGGGCTCGAGTTCTCAAGTGCCATCGCTTCGAGAGTGTCTCCGTCAATTTTGATGTCAGCCAACTTGGTTCCGGCAGTAGTATCGACGACACTCAGCATCGAGTACGTCTGGTGAACATCGCCGCCACCGTTGTCGACGTAGAGGTATTTTGTGGACGGATCGTACCCGATGGAATCCGAGTCCTCGAGGAGTTTCACGCTTGCAAGCAAGCCGTAGGTCGAGCCGTCAAAAATTTTGACGTCTCCGGCACTTCCATCCGTAATGCAAATGTGGTTCAGGTCTTCGCGATACAGCACGGCGTGCGGCCGCGCGATCCCGCCGATCGTGTGGATCAATTTGCCGGTCTTCAGGTCGAAGACCAGGACCGCTTTGTAGTCCTCCGGAGTGGCGAAAAGCCGGTTGCCTTTCAAGTCGACACCAAAGTGGTCGAAATTTCCTTTGACGTCAGCAGGCAGCGTGAGGGTCTGCACAAGCTTGAGCGGTGCGGTTTCCTGGCTCTGCGTGCGGAGCGGGAAGTTGAGCGTGAATGCGACTGCGACTGTCATGAAAATCAAAGACCTCTTCTTCATTTTCTCTCCCTTGGCTTTGATGCAAGTGCTGGACAAAGACAAACGCATGCCGGCCTTTCCTCGGAGTCCCAAGAGCGTCCAAGAATGCATTGGGATTCTACTCCGCGGCTCGCTCTGGCACGTAACGGGACTGCACCCGCAGATCGATTCCGAGCGCAAAGTCGCCCGACAGAGGATAATTGACGGATCGCAATTCGAGCTTAAATCAAGATTAATTTTCATTTAGCTGGAAAACGAATACCTCAACCGTCTGCACGATGCTTCCTGCGTCCAGCGGAACGGTAAGTGCGTGCCTAACTCAATTGTGATAAAAACGGGATGTTTTCATGCTGCCCGACGTGGTTTTGGCCCCAGTTGTACCGAATGTACCAAAAATGTCCATTCAAACTAAGGAAGAAGTTATAGCGTAAGTACTTCTGATTGTGAGAGATTAGGAAGAGAGCGCCCGTAGCTCAGTTGGATAGAGCGTCTGCCTTCTAAGCAGAGGGTCGCCGGTTCGAATCCGGCCGGGCGCGCCACCTAACTGCTGACACGTCACTCCGATTGGCGAACTGCCGAGCTTCTGCGGTACCTCAAACGGGTCTATTCGTCCCCACCTGGACCCGATTGCTTTTGATGACTATAGCTATCGGAATTTTTGTTTGCGAATGATTCCCGTGCCTTCTCGAATCGTCACGAGTTGGTCGGCACCAACGTTCGAAATGGTTTCCGTCGCGCCGTTGGTCCAGCGGATGGTGAGGTCGGCGGCGGTTTCGGCGCCGAGTCCAAAGTGCAAGCGACGATCGTTGGCGGAGTAAAAGCTCGATTGAGCGGTCACTTCTTGCACCTGACGACGGCTCCCGTAGCGCGCGACCACCCGCGCGCCGATGGCGCTGCGGTTGGTTTGCACGCCGACAAGAAGGACCTTCAGCCAGTGGCGACCGCCTGAGACGTCGTTGCGCAGCAGGGACGGCGGTTCGTTCATGTTCATCACCAAAATGTCCACGTCGCCGTCGTTGTCGAAGTCCCCGAACGCACAGCCACGGCTTGCGTGCGCCGCGGCAACACCGCTGCCAGCTTCCTCGATTAATTCCTCGAATCTCCCGTCACCCAAGTTGCGGAACACCAACCGAGGTGTGCGGAACGGATAGGCCGCAAGGTGTCGCTCCACCTCGGGATACACGCTCCCCGTCGCGACGAAGAGGTCGGGATAGCCATCGTTGTCCAGGTCGACGATTCCCGCGCCCCACCCGACGTATCGGGTTTCGACTCCCAAGCCCGACTGGATCGTGACGTCGTCGAAATTTCCTTTCCCGTCGTTGTGATAGAGGACGCTGGTATCGTCAGCGAAATGCGTCTTGAAAATGTCCAAGTTCCCGTCGAGGTCGTAGTCGCCCACGCCGATACCCATGCCGGCCTGTTCCAGGCCGTCTTCGCTCAGCGCCACACCAAGCTCGAGACCTTCTTCGCGGAATGTACCATTGTGTTGGTTACGGAACATCCAACTTGGCGTGGAATCGCAGGCCACGTAGATGTCGGGCCAGCCATCGTTATCGTAGTCCGCGGCTACAACTCCCATGGGGTACGCGCCGGAGGCCGCCGAAACGCCGGACGGCCCACTAGCGTCAGAGAAGGTCCCGTCGCCATTGTTGTGGAACAACTGTACGAACCCAGTGGGGAGACCTCGAGGACCGCAATTGACGGGAACTCCTTTCCAGGTGCAGTCGGAGTTTTCGCCCGGCTTCGGGAGCTTCTCAAGTGTTGTGTTGAGGTAGTTGGCCACAAACAGGTCCAAGCGCCCGTCGCGATCATAGTCCACCCATGTGCAGCCGGACCCGTAGCGCACGACTGTCTGGCGGAGCCCAGCCCGGTCGGTCACATCCGAGAACGTTCCGTCGCCATTGTTGTGGTACAGAGCGTTGTGATTATAGTAGGTGATGAAGAGGTCGTCGAAGCCGTCGTTGTCGTACTCCCCTACCGTCACTGCGGACGCCCAACCGGTGTGAAACAGTCCTGACTTGACGGTGACATCTGTGAACGTGCCGTCGCGGTTGTTTTTGTACAGGCGATTAGTCGTGCCGGGCGGCGCGCCTTCCAGCCGAGTGCCGTTGAGGACGAACAGATCTACCCAGCCATCGTTGTCGTAATCGATGAACGCGACCCCGCAACCTACGACTTCGATGATGTAGCTCTTGCTGTCCGTGCCGCCATAAATGACGGGCTGCGTGAGACCCGCCTGTTTGGCGACATCGGTGAGACGCGATAGAAAGGGACGACCGGAAGGCTTCCCACGGGGCTGCGGCTTTACGCCACGGGAAGAGATTCCCTGGCCAAAAGCGGCGCCAGCTTCTCCCGTCATAGCGATGCCCACTGCACCCGCCATCGCGGTGATCATCTTGCGTCGCGTGATCATTGGTTTGATTCGACGACCTTCAACAGCTGGCCGGCCTTGACGTTCTCGAGTCTCTGGACAGACCCGGAAGGCCACCGGACTTCGACTAGCTTTGCACTGGAATCGCCACCCAGTCCTACCAACAACCGCTTGTCACTGGCCGAAAGATAGCCGACAGCGGTGTTAACGGTGAAATACTGCGTCAATCCGGATCCGGACACAACCTTTACACGGCAGCCAATCCCGTCACGATTTGACTTGCTACCGACTGTTTGTATCCCGATCCAGTTTCTGCGATTCCCGCCATCGTTTCGCAGCACCGAAGCTTTTTGGCCTAGGTTGCTAACCACCACGTCAACGTCACCGTCGTTTTCAATGTCTCCAAAGGCTGCGCCGCGGCCGGCCCATTCACTATGAAAGACCGCGCCAGGAGCCACTCTGACGAAGCGCCCTGACTCATTTCGCAAGAGCAGCGGCGGTTGAAGGCATCTCAAGTTAGGCGAGGTACGCTCGATGGTGTCCATCACATGCCCCTGGGCAACGAAGAGATCCTTCCAACCATCGTTGTCGTAATCGAAGAAGTGGGTGCTCCAGCCCGAGAAGGCAAGCGTGGCGCCGCCCAGGCCAGACGAGTTGGTCACGTCGCAAAAGTACCGTCGCCGTTGTTGCGGAAAAGCTTGTAGCGTTCGTTGGAGAGATCGGTGACGATGATATCGGGATACCCGTCGTTGTCAAAATCACTGAAATCTGCGCCCATACCGGCAAACGTTTTGCCGTCCTCGTTGTAACCAACACCTGCCAGCAGGCCGACTTCGGTGAACGTACCGTTCCCGTTGTTGTGGTACAGGAAAGATTGCACGGAATCGTTGGCAACGAAAATATCGGTGAAGCCGTCGCCATCGTAGTCAGCGAAGGCGACCCCTAGGCCCTTGCCGTTCGGGTTGGCGATTCCGGCCTTTGCGGAAACATCGGTGAAAGTACCGTCACCGTTGTTGTGGTACAGAATATTCGTTACGCCCTCATAGTTGTCGGGGTGACAGTAGGCTCGCAAACCGGGTTTCTGTTCCCCGCAATAGCGGTTGGTCTGAAAGTTCCAATCCACGTAACGCGTGACGAACAGGTCGAGCTTTCCATCGTTGTCGTAATCGAAAAACCCGGCACTTGCGCTCCAGCCGCCGGCGGCGACTCCCGCGGTTTTCGTGACGTCCGTGAAGGTGCCATTTCCATTGTTGTGGTACAACGTGTTGCCGCCGTAACCCGTGACATAGATGTCTTCGAAGCCGTCGTTATCGTAGTCGCCCACGGCTACGCCCATGCCGTAGCGGTTCTGGGGCATCCCGGTGAGTCCAGCCTTTTCCGTAACATCGGTAAACGTGCCATCGGCGTTCTGATGATAGAGCCGGTTCCAGAACTTTTTAGCGGACTTGTCGGGCGGCTCGCGCTCGGGCATCGGATCGTCGATTTTTGCGCCGTTGGTGAAGAACACGTCCAACCGGCCGTCGTTGTCGTAATCAAAGAGAGCCACACCGCCTCCCATGGTCTCCACCAAATATTTGTTCGAGGTAGCGGAGCTCTCATGTTTGAAATCGATTTTGGTAGCTTGGGTGATATCAGTGAACTGCACCTCCGGAGCGGGGGTTGCGCTGATCACACGGAAGACCACAACGTAAGTCAGGACCCAGCAGCTCGCGTATCGGCATGTCCGCATAGTTGGTTCTACCGAAATTTCCGGTTGGTGAGTATTCCCTTCGCTTCCTGCAAGACAACCAGGTGGTTCGCGGGCAGATCGCTGAAGCTCTCTTGTAGGCCCGAAGGCCAACTCAGCTCGATGCTGTCCGCCTTGGTCGCGCGCGGCCCAGTCCGAAGTGGAGGCGGAAGTCATTTTGCGAATCGTGTCGATCCGCTCATGACTTCGTCGATCTGGCTATGCTGCCCGCTCGTGACTTTCACACGGGCCCCGATGGCTGAGCGGTTCGAGCGAGTGCCAATACACTTGATCATAATCCAGTTATTTCTATTCCCGCCGTCGTTACGCAGCAAGGTGGGAGGTCCATCCAGGTTGTTGACGATCACATCCACATCTCCGTCGTTGTCGATATCGCCGAAAGCGCAGCCGCGAGCGACGTTCTCGGCCCGGATCGCGGGGCCGGCCGTCGAGGACACATCCTCGAAGCGCCCATTGCCCAGGTTACGGTACAAGATCTTCGGTTCCTTGTACGCAACGTGCAGTTTTCGGTTGGCGATCTGAGAGTAGACGTGGCCGTTCGCGAGAAAAAGATCTTTCCATCCATCGTTGTCGAAGTCGAAAAAGCCTACCCCGAAGCCCAGATATTTTCGGTTAATGCCGAGGCCCGCTTTGATGCTCGAATCTTCGAAGGCGCCGTTGCCGTAGTTCCGGTATAACGAGGTCACCTGTTCGGAGAAATTCGTTCGCGCGATGTCCAGCCAGCCGTTCGCGTCGAAATCCCCCACGGCGACGCCCATTCCCGACAGGGCAACGCCATTCTCATCGAAAGCACACCCCGCCGGAACCGCAACTTCCCGAAATGTCCCGTCATGATTGTTGTGATAGAGCAGGCTCGGGGCGCTGTCGCTCGCGACGTAAATGTCCGGCCAGCCGTCGTTGTCGAAGTCTGCGGACGCCGCGCCCATGCCGTAGGATCCGCTGGGTTGCCAATTACGGCCGACGAAGACCATCAACGAAGATCCGCGCGGACGAGCGATACCAGACTCTTCGGAGACATCCGCAAAAGTGCCGTCCCCACGATTGCGATAGAGAATGTTCGTGCCACCAGCAAAGCCCTGCGGGCCGCAGGGCACCGGAATGTCGCTATAGTTGCAGTAAGCCGCTTGGTTAGGCCTAGGCGCCCGTGCCGGGTCGAAGTTCACGTAGTTCGCCACAAACAGATCAAGATGACCGTCGCGGTCATAGTCCAGAAAACAGCACCCGGCGCCCCAACGGGTTCCAGACCCTGCTACGCCCGCTTGTTCGGATACGTCCGTGAACGTCCCGTCGCCATTGTTGTGATAGAGGACGTTGCGCCCCCAATACATGACGAAGAGATCGTCGAAACCATCGTTGTCGTAATCCCCGACGCAACACCCTTGTCCCCACCCAGAGGCAGTCAGGCGCGCCTTCTCGGTGACATCGGTGAACGTGCCATCGCGATTGTTGTGGAATAGATAGCTGGTGGGTTTGCGATCCGCTACGGTCGTGTCAAATCTCGTTCCGTTTACGAGAAAAATGTCGAGCCAACCATCGTTGTCATAGTCGAATAGCGCGACCCCACAACCCATTTCCTCCAGTAGGAATTGCTTGTTTGTTGCGCTGCCGGAGATGTTTCTGGCGTGCATCAGGCCGGCCCTGGCGGTAACGTCCGTGAAAATGATCGGAGCAGGCGAGTCCGTCGATAGCAGACTGCGAATTCCCAATGCAAACGGCAACATCGCTCCGGCGGAGCCCACCGTTTGCAAGAACCCACGACGTGATTGCGCGCGGCGGAAGCCGCTATTCACGCTCGCCCCCGGGCCGGGGCGGGCTCGCCGCGGGTTTCCCGGTGCTTCGCCGCTTCTTCTCGAGCTCGTTCGTCTCGCGATCGAGCTGCGTGAACACCTCCAAGGCTTTCCGGCTTTCTTCCTTCTTGCCAAGCCGGCGATACACACCAGACAGAACATAGTAGTACGACGACGCACGAGGGTTGAAAGAGATCGCACGGTTCAGCGATTCGACGGTGTCGTTCAGGCGCCCTTGACGCTCTTCGGCACGGGCCTCTTGAAACCAGGCCCGGTCGGACTTGGGGTCGAGCTCAACTGCCTTGCGAGCATATTCGAGCGCCTTTTCGGGGTCGCCCGTGCGGTTGTAATACGCGCTCAAGTTCACATGGGCTAAGGCGAAGGTCCCGTTTCGGGATTCATTTAATGCGATGGCCTTCTGGTAGCTCGCCACCGCTCCAGCGTCATCCCCCAAGGCCTCGAGAGCAAGCCCGAGAGCATCCAAATCCTCCACGTACGACGGATCGAGACGCAGGGCCTCCTCGAATTCCTTCCGCGCGGGTCCCCAGTTATCTTGCATGGAGAATAGCTTGCCTAAGTTGTAGTGCATCTCCGCAGACTGCGGGCTGTAGCGGATTCCCAGAAGCGCCTTTCCCAAGGCCAAGTGGGCCCGCTCGAACGCCGGATCGATGGCGATCACCTTTCGCAATTGATCGATCTCTTTGGTTGGACCATGGCTCGGGCTGGCAGCGTAGGCGACAGCAAGATTGAACTGCGCCTTCACCGACCCCGGGGCCAGCGTGACGCTCTTTTCAAGTTCGCTGATGGCCTGCTCGGCGTCAGTGGAAGTAAGGGTCGCACCCAGATTCGCGTGAGCGTCCGCGTAGTCCGGCCGGATGCGTATCGCCTCGCGGAACGCCGCCATGGCCGCTTCGTCATCGTCAGCCTGCGCCAAGACGAGCCCGATGTTGTTGTGCGCCTCGGCAAAGCCCGGGCGCAACCTCACTGCTTCGCGAAATTCAGCTACGACTTCTTTGCTGTCCGCTCCCTTGCGGCCAAGCAGAAGGCCGAGCACGTTGTGCGCTTCTGCACTGCCCGGGTTCTTAGCGAGAGCTTCGCGGAGTCCAACGATGGCAGCGTCCCAATCGGGCGTAGGAAGCGAGGAAGCAGCGTTCAGTCCGGTTTCCAATTGTCCCAGTGCTTTATCGAGATCGTTCGCGCGAAGATAGACAATCCCCAGGTCGATGTAAGTGGCAGCAATCGGCGGCAGAAGCGCGATCGCACATTGCAAGTTCACTCGGGCAGCGGTCAATTCGCCCGTTTCGCGCAGAGCGGTTCCCAGGAAGGCATGGCTAGCGCCGGCTGCGGGATCGAGCCGAACGCTCTCCCGCAGCTCGGATATGGCTTTATCTTTCGAGCCGCTGTACCACAGGGCAACTCCCAAGTTGTAGTGGGTCTCTGCCGATTCTGGACGGAGCGCGGCGGATCGCTCCAAGTGCACCAGCGCGGACGCCAAGTCTCCCTGCTGGCCCAGAATGAAACCAAGTAGATTGTGCGCCTGCGCGCGGCTTTCATCGACGCGAAGCGCCTCAAGGAGTTGTTCTCTTGCCGCATTAAGTTCACCTTGCGCAGCAGCTTCCTGTCCGTGCTTGTAGAGTGCGTCCGCGGGGCTCGCTGGCGGTTCGCGCGGCTTGCGCACCAACGCGCTCTGCTGCTTTAAGGCCACACCGAGCCCGTAATAACCTTCCCGCAGCTCAGGATCGATCTGAAGCGCCCTCTCGAACGCCTCAACTGCCCCTGTAAGGTCGCCGTTCTGACGCAGCGTCTGGCCGAGCTCGTATTGAACGGCCGCGTTGCTTGGTTCGCTGGCGGCCACACGCCGCAGATGTATCAGCGCGCCTTCGGCGTCGCCTTTCTCGCGCAGAGCCACGCCCAGGTTCATATGCGCCGCCAGATCGTCCGGTTCCAGCGCCAGCGCCTTCTGAAAGGCATCGACCGCTTCAGCGAGTTCGCCACCCTTGGCAAGCGCGGAGCCCAAATTTGTGTAGGCCCGCGCGTATTTCGTGTCCAGGGACACCGCTTTCCTGAACTCGGCGATAGCACCTGGAAGATCGGCCTTTTCCAGGATGGCCACCCCCAACCAGTTGTGCGCCTCCGCCGATGCTGGTCCGACCTTCACCGCGCGTTGGAAGGCCTCCAGCGCGTGCGGGTAGTCGTTCTGGTCCCAATACGCGAGACCCAGGGCCACATGAAGCTTCGGATTGCCTGGATCGTGTTTGATCGCCGTCTGGATTTGACTCAAGGAGGCGGGAGCCTTGGGCGTGTCTTGCGCCTCGGCGGTGAGTAGCGAACTCAGAGCAAGAACGACCGGGACCCACGCTCGAACGATGACCTGATGGCTTCTCATTGGTCAGGGTCCAATAATCGAAGCTGCAAGCGCATGTTGGCTTCGTCTTCTGTACGAAGCGAGTTCGCGATCTGCAGCTGCTTGTCCGCCTCCGCCTTCTTGCCCCATAAGCGCCCCCAACGGGGTGGGCGACCGACGCTCGCTGCAGCAACTTCTCCCGGATGAGCTGTATTCGGTTTCTGTACCCTTGGCGGTAGGGGTGTTCCCTGCCGGGCTTCCGCCGCGGTCGGGCGTGCGGCACGTGCACCGTGCCTG
>JBGOVR010000146.1:0-10722 GCA_041478205.1 Candidatus Acidiferrum sp. | reverse complement strand
TCTCGATTAACGGCAGTCCTCGCTCGGCTCGATAGTCTTGTTTCATCGCCTCCACGCCGCCAAACTTGAGCATGGCTTGACGCCGTGCTTCAACAGGGGATAGACCGGCGCGAAGGTTTTCGGCGGTTTGCAGAGAGAGATGTTCCTCGATCTCTTCTCTCAATCGCTCGTCTTGCGCCCGCCTGGTCGCCAAGTTGACCACACGGTTGAGAAACCGTCTCAGAGATCTCATGACAAATCCTCCGCTTTGGCTTCGAAGAACCGACCGATGATCGCCGCAGTTTGCTCCCAATCTTGGGTCTCGACCTGCAACTGCTTACGTCCTTCCCGTGTCAGCCGATAGAAACGCGCCCTGCGATTATTCTCTGAGGCGCCCCACTCGGACGCGATCGCGCCTTCTTGCTCCAGCTTCAACAACACGGGATACAGAGTCCCTTGATTCACGGCAAGCAGATCTCCGCTGATCTGCTCTATGCGCCGCGCGATTCCATAGCCGTGCAGCGGTCCCAGGACCTCAAGAGTCTTGAGAACCATCAACGCCAACGTGCCCTGTAGGACGTCCGCTTTTTGTTTCATAGGACCGCCGTTTTGGTTTCCAACAGGAAGGATGCCGCACTTCCTTTGGGAAAGCAACAGGTAAGTTGTCGAGCATCCCTCGGTGTGCGTCGCTCCTATGGATTCATGAAGATGCTATCCCCAAGCAAACGGAGAGCGAGGTTATGGGGGAATCGGCAGCTCGGAAGTATCGCAAACGGCGACTGCGGGGCTTATGCCTGGTAAACGCGGTAATCGGAAACTGATCACCACCGGCATGTTTGTTGCAGGCGCAACGCATGATTTGGGCGACGCGCTGCGCTGGCGAGGGATTTCTCGGGATTTGAGATCGTAGAAGGCGGCGCGCAGCCCTTCGTCCGCTCAGGACAAGCCGCCGCACTCCATGCATGCTACTATTTTTTTGTGCTGATGACTTCGACTGTGGGCGCCTCCTTTTTTCATCTCGAAATGCGTCGCTGCGCTAGGCTGGGCGTTTTGTTTATCGGTCTTGCTTTGGCACTGGTGTCGCGGGGGCAGAATACGGGCGCGCAGAGCGGCGACGGTGCTTCGCAGGCGAAGGCGGCTTATGCGCAGGGGATGGCGGCACTGCAGAGCGGGGACCTGGCGTCGGCGCGCGTGGCGTTTGAAAAAGCGGTTCGACTGGCTCCCCGGAGTCCGGAGGCGCGTAACTCACTCGGATGGGTCTTGCTGGCGCAGGACCAGGTCGATCCGGCGATCGCGCAATTCCAGGCGGCGGTGAATCTGACGTTTGATTTTTCGCAGGCGCACATGAATTTGTCCAACGCGCTGCTGCGCAAAGGTGACGCAAAAGGCGCGGTGCGGGAGGCGCGCGAGGCGGTGCGTTTTGCGCCCACGGATTCCGAAGCGTACCGGACGCTGGCGCGCGCTCGCGATTTTTCGGGCGACTCCGCCGGAGCGACAAAGGAGATGCGGCGGGCAATCGAATTGGATCCTGGCCGCGCCGAGTTGCACGACGATCTGGGCTCGCTGCTGGTTCACCAATCGCAGACGAAGGAAGCGGAAGACGAATTCGCGGAAGCGCTGCGACTGCGGCCGGAATTTGCGCCCGCGCACCTGCACCTGGGCGTCTTGCACTTTCAGGAGAAGGCATTCGATGAGGCCATCGGACAGTTGGCGGACGCGGTGCGTTTGGATGGGGGAAATGCACAGGCTCACTTTTATTTAGGGCAGGCGCTGCGCGAGAAAGGCGACCAAGATGGCGCGATCCGCGAAATGCAATCGGCGCTGAAATTGCAGCCCGATCTTTTCGAGGCGCAAAACCTTTTAGGAGTGTTGCTGCAGCGTTCCGGGAATGTCGACGAGGCTGTGACGGCGTTCCGCCAAGCGGTGAAATTGCAGTCCGAAAATCCGGAGGCGCACAATAACCTGGGACTCGCGCTGTTGCAAACCGGAAACGCTAATAGTTCCATTCCGGAGTTTCAAACGGCGTTGCGGCTGCGGCCGCGGGACATTGGATACCAGACGAATCTGGGCGTTGCTTACCTTCAAAAGACGGACTTCGACTCCGCTGTGGCCGAGTTTCAGTCCGCGCTCGAAAGGTCTCCACAGGATGCCACTCTTCACTACGATCTTGGGCTGGCGTTGAAACTAAAGGACAAGCTTACGGAAGCTACGGCCGAATTTCGGAAAGCTGAAAAATTAGATCCGCAACAGGCGGACGTTCACTACACGCTCGGTGTGACGCTGTGGCAGCAAGGCGATTTTCCCGAAGCGGCGGACGAACTCCGCGCGGCGATTCACGCAAAGCCCGATTACGCGGAGGCCCACTACACGCTTGGGAGCGTTCTAAAGCAACAGGGTAAGTTGGATGAGGCGGCGGGGGCACTGCGTGAGGCGATTCGTCTACAGCCCGATTTTGCCGGCGCGCACACTACCTTGGCTGCGGTGCTTCGTCAACTCGGCGACACCGAGAGTGCGGCGGCGGAATCCAAAGCGGGAATGGAAATTGGCAAACAAAAGACAAACCAGCAAGCAGCGCTTTTCGCAACGAACTCTGGCAAGCGCCTGCTCAACGCGGGAGATCTGGACGGCGCGATCTCTCAGTTTCGATCGGCCATCGGCGCGATTCCGGACTACGCTCCCGCCCATTTTCAGCTCGGGTTGGCGTTGCAGCGAAAGGGAGAGAAGGACGAGGCCGCGAAAGAGTTTCGCAAGGCTGCGGAGCTGGACCCACGTCTGACTGCGCCGCAGCTTTGAGATGTGACCTTCGGTGCGCGCGGAACAGAATCTCTGGGATAGAGCACTAAGAGGTGCTGCTGCGCAGGGCTACGAGTTCGGTTCCCACGGGTACGCCGCGAGTGACC
Source organism: Candidatus Acidiferrum sp. (assembly GCA_041478205.1). Taxonomy (GTDB): domain Bacteria; phylum Acidobacteriota; class Terriglobia; order Acidiferrales; family UBA7541; genus Acidiferrum. Next base: position 7,843 of record JBGOVR010000146.1, on the reverse strand, counting down.
TTGACTCGAATAACCGCTTCGAAGGGTCTTAGTTGGCCGTTCTCCGAGACCGGAAGCCGCAGCAGGAGTTCCTCGACGGAGTTTTGGCGGCAGACGAACTCGACGGCCGCTTGGGTTCCCATGGTGGTGCTCCCGGCAAGGATCAGCACGGCTTGCCCGGGACTTAATCCCTTGACCAGCCCAATCACGGCATAATCTTCGGTCAACGGCACATTGCCAGGTGTTGCATAAAATTCCTTGGCTTCGCCGGGCTGCGGATGCAGGTTGATAATCGCTTGGTCGCCCTTGCGCAGGCCGGAGGTCATTCGCTGGAAAACAAACTCGTGGGTTCCGGGGATTTCCAAGAGCGTAAGGTTTTCCGAGGGAGAGCCGATGAAAATCAAATTGTTGTTCTTGGCATCGTCCAGTGAGAACAAGCTGCCGCGCTTGACGCGGATCTGCCGGTGGAGCAAGCCAAAGACGCGATCCAGCTCGTGCACCGACAAGACTTCGCCGACACCCGTGTAGTAATCCATGATCAGGGTGCCTTTGTCCCGGGAGTTGTCGTAGTAGCGCATGCCGGTTTCCGGCCGGCCAACGAAGGCGGCGTTGCTGAAGATCACCCACGGCTCTTCTTGCCCAGACACAAAACCGTTCCAGAAAACTCGAAAGGCTGCCGGAGCTACATCGCCCTGGCGAGCGAGGCCGGCTTGAGCCGAGTTTCGATTGGCGATGAGCGAAAAGATTACCGCAGCGCACGCAGCCAACAAGACGGCCAGCGAAAGCGCTACGATCACCCAGTTGCGGTAGCCCTGCTGCGGCCGAGCCGCGTCCCGCTCGGTTTCTGTAGCGGGTCCAGAATGCGGCCTTGCAGCCGTGGCAGCCTTATGATGAAACGCGAAGACGTAAGTCCCTTTCGGGAGGTCAACCACGACAGGGTCCTCCGTGCCATCGGAGCCATAGTATTCGGCCAGCTTTTGGCGGAGGCGTCCAGCCTGCACGCGGACCATGGAATCCACCTGAGGGTCGAAATCATCGGAGCGCCCGAAAACCTCGGTAGCGATCTGGTATTCCTTGATGGGCAAACCGGGATGGTCGAGGGCGTGCTTGGCGAGGTAGCGGAGGAGCTTACACAGGGATTCCGAGCCGTGTAGAGCGTGGCTGTTGGCCAGCTTGTCGATCTGCCCGAGGTATTGTTCGCGTTCGGTCAACCGACTCTCCAGTTACCCTCGTTTAACAGGAGTGTAACAACCTGCGCATCTGACTGCAAGATTAGGATTTACGGAACGTAACGGTATCAGACCCTCTGAGACTTCAATCTAACATAGGAAAAAACTAATAGTGGGCATCGTTATTTCCGTTCAGCTTGCCTAGGTGCGAACCCGAGCAGGTTTTCCTAGCTCCTGCGTAGTCCAGGGTGGCAACGAGCGAAAACGGTTGCTTGGTGTGCACGTCGAGGGTGGTTGGTCGTCTGGAGATGTGCGCTTTTTGGCCAGGCAGTGCGTGTTCTGGCGTGTCGCCGCTCGGTGTTTCTCCAGACGTTCAAACCTCTTACGTTTCTTCTAACAGTCGGGATAGGTGAATTTCAGGCTGCAAGCCTGAGTTTCCTCGTCGACAGTCACGCGAATGATCAGGCCGGATGCGGTGGGGTTTCGGTGCGAAGGAGGAGTGAAATGGTGAAGCGATCAATTTGGGTGGGATTTGTGGCGGTGTGTTTGGTGCTTGGTCTGAAGGCGCCGGCGGTGCGTAGCCAAGCGGTATATGGCAGCATTTTCGGTACGGTGACCGATCCGCAAGGCGGTGGTGTAGCGGGAGCGACGGTTACGGTCACTTCGACCACCAAGGGCACCACGCAGGAAACCACGACCAATGAAAGCGGCAACTACACGGTCACGCACTTGATTCCGGACGTTTACAAGGTGCGGATACAGGCCCCAGGCTTCAAGGTTTTCGAGGTCAGTAATATTCAGGTGTCGGCCGATTCCTCGGCGCGCGAGGACGCCGAGTTGACGGTGGGCGACGTGACGCAGACGGTGGAAGTGAGCGGGGAAATCGAGCAGCTTAAGACCGACCGCGCCGACGTGGCTATCTCGTTTAATGAGAAGTACGTCGAAAACTTGCCGATTATGAATCGCAACTTTACGAGTTTCGAGCTGCTATCTCCAGGGACGCAAAAGTTGGTGGGCTGGAGCCACGCGGCGACGGAAAACCCGCAGGGTGGACAGCAGATTTTCGTCAACGGGCAGCACTTCAGCGGTACGGCGTTTGAATTGGACGGCACGGACAACCAAGACCCGATCCTGGGAATCATCGTGGTAAACCCTAACCTCGATGCCATCCAGGAATCCAAAATTACGCTGCAGAACTACGACGCGGAGTTTGGCAAGGCCGTCGCGGGAGTGGTGACGGTACAGACGAAATCGGGAACGAATGAACTCCACGGATCGGGCTTTTACGACTGGCGCGGCGATGGACAACAAGCGCGCGATCCGTTCAAGAATGCGCCGGGTGTTCCGCTGCCCAACGCCAGCTTTAAGCAGTTTGGCGGGGCTGCTGGCGCTCCAATCATCAAGAACAAGTTATTCGTTTTCGGCGATTACCAAGGCACTCGGCAGACCGGTGGTATCACCAATCAATTAACGATTCCAACCGCGCTCGTGCAGAGCACGTGCAATCCCGCGACGAACACGACGGGGTTCTGCGATTTGAGCGAATATCTCGGCAACGCCTCCATCAACCAAGGAGGTCAAGTGTTTGACCCCGCCACCGGCAGCTCCATAGATGGATCCGGTCGCACCCCATTCGCGGGTAATCACATCCCGATCGCGCGGATCTCCCCCCAGGCCGGAAACATCCTGGCAGCATTTCCCACGCCGACTTCCGGCGGCGTAATTAACAACTTTGTGGGTTCCGGCTCAGGGCCGTACAACCAGAATAGCTTTGACACGCGAGTGGACTACGCCGCTCCTCGTGCCTTCAATATCTTCGGGCGATTTAGTCTCGACTACTTCAGCTTGTCGGGCAAAGGAACACTCGGCTTGCTAGGCGGCCCGGGATTTGGACCGGGCGGCCTGAATGGATCGTCAACGGTTCACAATTACAGCCTGGCAACTGGATTTAACAAGGCGATAGGCACGAAGTGGCTGACCGACTTGCGCTTCGGCTGGTTCCGATACAACCCGCAGACGGCGTACTCCGACTCGAGCACAACTCCAATGACCACGTTCGGCGTACCGGGCTTGAACCTGGGGTCATCTGTAACCGGCGGCTTGGCCCGCTTCCATTTCATCGGAAACGGTCTGCGGAATGGCACAGGCAGCAACGTAGCCGGCGCGGACTCTGGGTCTTTCGGTGACGGTTTGAACGTCGGGCGTTGCAACTGTCCCTTGACCGAGAAGGAAGACCAATTTCAGGTGGTCAACAACTGGACGCGCATCTTAGGGAATCATCAGATCAAGTTCGGAGCAGACCTCCGCTATGCGAAGAACCTGCGGGTGCCGAGCGATGCTAACCGCACCGGTGAACTCGAATTCAATTCCGGGGACACGGCAAACGCGGGGAACGCAGGCCTTGACCTAGCAACGTTCCTGCTCGGTGATGTGACGCACTTCAATCGCTTTGTGAGCACAAGCCTCAGCGCTGCGGAGCGTCAACCTCGGACGTTCTTCTACGGTCAAGACACCTGGCGTGTGACAACGAAGTTTACCTTCAACTATGGCCTTCGCTGGGAAATCTATTACCCCGAGCATGTAAATGCAAAGGGTAATGGAGGCTTCGCGAACCTAGATCAGGGCGTCATTCGCGTTGCGGGCTTCGGCAGCAACGGCTTGAACGGCAACATCAACAATACCTACAAGGCTTTCGCGCCGCGGATAGGCTTCGCATATCAGTTCGATCCGAAGACCGTGGTGCGGCTAGGGTACGGGCGCAGCTTTGACATCGGCGTGTTCGGCTCGAATTTCGGTCACGTGGTTACACAGAACCTGCCAGTCTTGGCGAACCAGGACATTTCTGATTCCAGCCTCACAGGTCAATCCAACTTCACGAATGACCGCAGTGCCATCTTTACGCTGGCACAGGGTCCTCCGGCGCTGACGCCAATCACGATTCCGGCCGATGGCATCTTGCCGCTGCGCGGTCCTCAGAATGCCGTAGATCCGCGGGTTCGTCCGACAACGCAGCGTTTGCCGACCCTCGATGCGTGGAATGCTACGGTGCAAAGGCAGATTACACCGACAATGTCCGTGGAAGTGGCGTACATCGGCAACAAAGGTACACACGGGTTCGCCGGCAACGGTCCGGCCTACAACACCAATGAGGTCGCGGTAGGCCCAGGAACTGATTTCGGCGCTGCCGGCTTTAAAGCGTTTAGTCCGTCGGCGAACAGGCGGCGATTGTTCCTGAATGGAGTCCCAGCATTCACTTATACAGGTGCATTTGCCGGCTTGACCTGCTGTTCAACCGACGTCGGCAACTACTTCGGAAACGACTCCAGCTCACACTATGACGCCCTCCAGATAAAGGTGGAAAAGCGCTTCACGCAGGGCTTGCAATTCCTGGGTCACTACACCTATTCCAAGGCGTACAACCACGACAGCAGCTATTTCGCTGTGGATCCTAGGGTTGCGTACGGACCAGATGACTTCAGCCGCAATCACGTGTTCGTCCTCAGCACGGTGTACGAGTTACCCCTCGGACGCGGCAAGAAGTTCAAGGGCGACGCGAGCCGCACCCTCGATTTGTTGGTTGGCGGGTGGCAGGTGAGCAACACAACCAATTGGAGCGGGGGACTGCCGTTTACGCCAAGCATCGGCGAGTGCGGCCACATCTCAGACGCTGGACCGTGCCGTCCCGACCTACTGCCGGGACAGTCGTTCCACGCCGGCTTGCATCGCAATGCCAGCGGCAACCTGACTTGGTTCACTCCAGTGGGTCCGCTTGCGTATGGCGCGGTACCCGCCGGCGTCGACGCGTGTACACTTGCCCGGCCCACCTCCGGCTCGTTTGCGCTACCGGCTTGCGGGCACGTCGGCAATGCGGGACGAAATTGGTTGCGCGGACCGCACGCGTTCTTCTCTGATTTGTCAATCTCGAAGAACTTCAACTTTACCGAACGTGTCAAAGCACAATTCCGCTTTGATGCTTACAACGTGTTCAACCACCCAGTCCTAGGATTCGGCTCGACGCAAGGCAATACTTGCATCGACTGCGGCGGGGGTGGCGTAATCAGTTCGATCGAGGCCGATGCTTCGCCCAACGCCCCCAACGGGATGCGCCAGTTGCAATTCGGCTTACGGTTCAGTTTCTAACGTAGAACGCAACCACCCCAAAAGAGAACGGGGAGCCCTCACGGGCTCCCCGTTTTTTATGCTCTAATCGATCTCGTCATTTTCTTTGGAACGCCCGCATGCTGAAGGTTGGTTGGACGTTTGCCGTTCTGCTGAGCAGTTTGACGCTTGGCGGATCTCGCGTGCTCGCTTGGTCCGGGCTGTCCCCGCAAGGTACTCCTCCGGTTGAATCAGCAGCAGCGCGGTCACAGGCGCCCTTGAGGGATTTCGAGGAGTCGCGCCGCTTGGTGCAGCAGGGCAAGTACGACGACGCTCTGGCCGCACTGCGCGAAATTCAAGAAAAACATCCGGAGGCACGGGGTCTGTACCACGAGTTTGGAGCCGCGTATTACAAAAAGGGCGACTACCTGAATGCCGTCGCCTCTTTGAAGAAGGCTCAAGAAGAGAACCCCGAGGATCTGGAAGCGGTGCAGTTGCTAGGGCTGTCGTACTATTTGGCGGGCAGGCCGGGGGAGGCGATTGCGCCGCTGGAAAAAGTGCAGACGTGGTTTCCCAGCGCCAACGTTGACGCCGCATATATTTTAGGGATGTGCCATATCCAGACGAAGGATTACGCGCACGCGCGCGGAGCTTTTGCGAAAATGTTCGGCGTGTCTGCGGAATCGGCGGCGAGCTATCTGTTTACGGCGCGGATGCTCCTGCGGCAAGACTTTGGGCCGGTGGCCGAGGAGTACGCGCGGAAAGCCGCGGTGCTCGATCCGAAGCTTCCCTTGGTGCATTACCTATTGGGAGAGCTGAACCTGTATCATTCCAAGATTCCCGAGGCGATTGCGGAGTTCGAGAAGGAACTGCAGCTGAATCCGGGATACGCGGCGGCTTACTACAAGCTGGCGGATGCGTATTCGCGGGTACAGAAGTTCGATGAGGCGGAGAAGCTGCTGCAGCGCTCGATCTGGCTGGATGCCACGTCCACGGGGCCGTATATCCTGATGGGGAAAGTATTGGAGAAAAAGGGCGAGACGGAGCTGGCGGTGCGCGCTCTGCAACGCGCCTTGGCAATGGACCCAAACAATCCCATTCCGCATCACCTGCTGGGACAAGCGTATCGAGACTTGGGCAGAACCGACGATGCCGAGCGCGAACTCAAAGTGGCCGGCCAATTGGAGGAACGCCAGAATGCGAAGCCGTGAGGACTTCAGCGAATCCAAGCAGCGGCCCGAGAGCAAACTCTTCGTTCCGCGCAGGCTGGTTTCTTAGTCACCGTGATGCCTGCTAAAAACTACACCGTCGTCGGCTTGGGTGAACTCCTCTGGGATGTGTTCCCCGAAGGCAAGCAGCTTGGCGGCGCGCCGGCGAATTTCGCATACATGACGAGTTTGTTGGGTGACCAGGGGATCGTCGCCAGCCGGGTGGGCAGCGACGCACTTGGACGCTCGGCGGGACGACGCCTGCAACGCCTCGGACTCCGGACAACCTACCTTCAGATCGATGCGATCCATGCCACAGGCACGGTGAATGTCAAAGTGGACGCAAACGGGCAGCCCAGCTTTGAAATCGCGGAGTCTGTGGCATGGGACTTTTTTCAGTGGACGTCCGGATGGCAATCCCTGGCGGAGCAGGTGGACGCGGTGTGTTTCGGATCTCTGGCGCAGAGGTCTCGTCAGTCTCGTGAAGCCATCCGTCTATTTCTGCAAGGGATGCGTGCAGGCGCGACACGCATCTTGGACGTCAATCTCCGGCAGGCGTTCTATTCGGCGCAGACATTATCGGAATCCGCGCAACTCGCGCACATCATCAAGTTGAATCACGACGAACTTCCCGTGGTTGTGCGGCTCCTGGGCTTTCCGTTTCATGACGAGGAGTCGGCGGCGCAGTGGCTTCGGCACACGTACGGCTCAAAGTTGGTGTGCGTGACGCGCGGGGCGAAGGGCAGCTTGCTGGTCGGTGAGTATGCGATGGACGAACATCCGGGTTGCAAGGTGGATGTAGCGGATACGGTCGGATGCGGCGACGCTTTCACGGCGGCGCTCGCGTATCACTACCTTCGCGGCGCTTCACTCTCGGCGATGAACGAGGCCGCAAACCGCATGGGGGCCTGGGTGGCTAGTCAGGAGGGCGCAACTCCGGCTCGGGACAATCATTATTTGGAGCAGGTGCGCTCCGCGGGTGGATAGAGTGGGAAGGATTAGTTAGCCGCGCGGGGAACCGTGTTTTGTTCTTCGGCTAGACGTACGACGGAGTTCTCCGGCAGTTCGTGCAGCAATTCTAGAAAGACTCCATTGGTCCAGCCGAAACCTACTATGTTCATGTGATACCCGGCGGTCACCTGAGTCTCCGACGACCGCGTGACGGCGTTGTATTTCTCGCGGATGGTGCTATCACGGCGGAAATTTTCCGCTACCGTCGAAAGGAATTCGTAGGAAACGCGATCCGCTTCCTCGTTGAATCCGTACCGCCGGAGGCCTTCGTCAGCCAGCAGTTGATTCGGCGCCCAGGCGTACGGGTAGTCCCATTGGCCGCCGGTTTCGCGCGGGCTCATGACCAAACCACCGGCCTGCTCGAACCTGCCCAAGTGC
>JBGOVR010000028.1:0-38165 GCA_041478205.1 Candidatus Acidiferrum sp. | reverse complement strand
GGCTTGCTGGTGCTTACAGGGTCGAAGGCGGCGCCGAGCCGCCGCACTCCATACTAAGAGCGGCCTTCGCGCTTTTGCGCGACCACCAGGCCGCGCGGTGTCGGCAACAAAAGAACGGACAACAGGCCTTCGCTTTCAAGCTTTAAGGCTGCTTCGCGAACCGTTTTCATCGCGGAACTGGCGTCGTGCATCAGGATTAAGCCGTGGGGATTCACTTGCGGGAGAAAATGGCGAACTTCCTGTTCGCGGATCGGGGTATCGCTGTCGCAGAAGAGCAGATCGATGCGGCCATCGATTTTCATTTCGAGGCTTGATTCGTTGCGCGCTTCGATCCATTCCGTAAGCCCTGACGAATCGAAGCGTTTTTTGGCGGCGGCAAAAACCTTGGCGTCGTACTCGCAGGTGATCACGCGGCCGAAGCCGTTCGCTTTCAGTCCTTCCGCAATGCGCAGCGTGCTCAACCCGGAGAAAGTTCCGGTTTCCACGACCAGCTCCGGCTTGATGGTGGTGACCAGCGACTTGAGAAAATCGAGGACTTCCACTTCGGCGGTCATGGAGTCGTACATGTGCCAGCGCTCCGGATGCGGGCATTCCGGCGTGGGCTTGTGATATTCCTGCTGCAAGACGTCGCCGCGCGCCGCGATGTGCTCTACGATGCGGTGCTCTTTCTTGAGCGCGTGAAATTGGCTCTTGATACGCCAAAGTAACACCGCGCCAACCACGATCGACAGCACGCTGGCAGCCTGCGCGTTGGACAGCCCGAAAACAAAACGCGGATTGATGCGAATGATTTCGACGAGGAAGCGTGCGATGCCGGTGAGTATCAAATAATTGCAGAAAATTTCGCCCTTGGCCTTCGGTCCGCGCAGCGCCTTGGTTCCCATGTGCCACAGGAACGCCGCAATCGCCAGCCAGATGAAAAACTCGTACAGCGGAGTGGGGTGAACGCGCTCGGTGGTCGGCACAACACCGTTCGGAAAACTCATGCCCCAGGGAAGCGACGTGGGCCTGCCGTAATCGCCGTCGCCGGACAGGAGACACCCAATGCGCCCGATGGCGTATCCCACGCACGCGGCCGGCGAACAAATGTCCAGAAACTCGAAGACAGGAATCTTCGAGCGCCGCGCCAGAAAAACCAGCGCCACGAACCCGCCGAGAAAACCGCCAAACCACGCGAAGCCGAAGCGGCTGAAGAGCAGCGGCCAAGGATCGGCGAAAAATTCGCCGGGACTTTCAAGCACATGATAGAGGCGCGCACCGGCCAGCCCGGCAATCCCCGCGATGCCGATGATCAGAAACCCTTCGTCCCGCTGACTTTTATAGCCTTCTATGGTTCTGAGTTGCCCTCTCCTGCGGTCGAAGTCGGCTTGCAAAACGTATGCGGAAACGAGAAGAGCCGTGGCGACCATCAGGCCGAAGGTGGGGACGGTGAGCGGACCTAAATGTAGAAATGGAATCATGAATGGAAATGCGGGGTACCCACGGAAGTATACACGAGGGAACGCGGAAGCCTGGTCATGAGCGTTTGCGTAACAGAAACCCGATGGCGAGCCAGATGCCAAGTGCGAGCCATTCCCAGATGGAGAAGTGGCCGGGAAATATCGGGAGGAATTTCATCAAGACGAGCGTGAGAGCGGCTAGAGCGCCGAAGGTGGCGACGACGCGGAGGCGAACGCGGGGCTCGACGAGAAAGAAGGAGACGCAGGCGGCAAGCCAGCCGAAGGCGGCGGCGGCCGAGCCGACCTCAGTGACAGGGACGAGGATGGCGTCGCCTAGAAAGAGGGCTGCCAAGGTACCCGCACCAAGCGCGAGGACAGCGTTGCTGGGGGTCTGAAAGGACGGATGGACGCGGGCGAGCGCCGAAGAAACCGAGCCATTGCGACCGAAGGCGAAGAGCATGCGGGTGGACGCGGCGAAGTTGCCGTTGAAGCACTGGAAGAGACCGAACATGGCCATGGTCAGGATGAGCTGCACGGGCCAGTGCTTGCCGAGAGCTTGCTCAAAGGCGATGGCGGTGGCGAAGCGCCGGCCGAGCAGCGCCTGCCACGGAGATATATACGCGACGGCGGCGATGCACAGCGTGTAGAAAAACACGCCGACTCCGAGCGCAAGAGCGATGGCGTGCATGTAGCTCTTCTCGCGCAAGTCCGGGTTGGCCTCTTCGGCGTACTTGGGGACGGACTCGAAGCCAGTGAGGAAGTAGGGGACGATCTGGAGGGCGAGGAGGATGGAGACGAACGGAGTGGCGTGAAACACGGGGTGAAGATGGGCAGGAACGCCGCGCGAGGCGCTGATGACGACCAGACAGAGGAAGATCAACAGGACCGTCGAGGTCATGGCCTTCTGGAAATTGGCGCTGAGGCGGATGCCGCGGTAGTTGAGAATGGTGAGGAATAGAGTGAGCGTGATTCCCAGAAGCAGCCGGAACAAGAAAACCGGCTCGCCTGCGACGCGATAGACCTCGATGGAATCCAACGCGGGGAAAATGTAGGCGGCGATTTTACCGAGAGCGATCGCCTCCCACGGGCACACGATGAAATACGCGAGAAGCATGATCCAGCCGGTGACGTAGCTGACGATGGGCGGGAAGACTTGTGCGGTGTAGGCAGCTTCGCCGGCGGCGTCCGGCAGGCGCTTGACCCACTGGCCATAAACGTAGCCCACCGGAAGCAAAATAATTCCGCCCAACACAAAACCCAGAATCGCACCAAGCGGGCCGCCGCGGCCAAGCCAGTCGTCCATCAGGACAAGCCAGCCGGTGCCGATCATGGTGCCGAAGGCGAGCGCGAAGTAGTCATGCAACTTGAGCTTGTGGGCGAGGGTAGGCATCTAGAAGACGCAGAGAAGCTCGAAGAGGAGATTGGCGGCGAGGAGTGAAGTGAGTTCGCCGTTGTCATAGGGCGGAGAGACTTCGACGAGGTCGGCGCCGATGATGTCGAGACCACGGAGAACGCGAACAAGTTCGAGAATTTGCGCGCTGCTGAAGCCTCCGACCTGGGGAGTGCCGGTGCCGGGGGCGAAAGCGGGATCGACGGAGTCGATGTCCAAGGTGACGTAGACAGGCTTACGCCGAAACGCCTGCAAATGACGCCGCACAGGCGCCATTCCCTTTTCGTGAAATTCCTCCGCGGTGACCATGCGAACTTTGTGCGCGCGGGCGAAATCGAAATCGTCTTCCCCGTAGACCTGACCGCGAAGGCCGACTTGCAGGACGCCGCCATCCTGCAGCAGACCTTCCTCGAAGGCGCGGCGAAAGGGCGTGCCGTGAGAATACTTGCTGCCGAAATATTCGTCCCAGAGATCGTTGTGGGCGTCGAACTGGATAAGGCAAACAGGGCCGTGTTTTTTCGCGACCGCGCGAAGGATGGGAAGGCTGATGGAATGATCTCCACCGACGCAGAGGCAGCGCGCTCCGGCGTCAAGAACAGGGGCGATGCCCTGCTCGATGCGGCGAAAGGTGTCTTCGATGGAGAGAGGATTGACGGGCAGATCGCCGAAGTCCGCGACGCGGTGCTCGGCGAAAGGATTCAACTTCAGAATCGGATTCCAGGGACGGATGATCGCAGATTGCGCGCGCACGTGGCGCGGACCGAAACGCGGACCGGGGCGATAGGTGGTGCCGCCGTCAAAGGGGACGCCGATCAGCGCGATTTCCAACTCTTCGGGTTGGGTAATGTGGGGGAGACGCAGGAAAGTGGAGATGCCGGTGAAGCGCGCGTACGTGAGGGCATCGGTGGGTTGAGGATGAGGCAGCGTAAACGCGCGGCGGGGCTTGGGCATGGTGAAGCATCTTAGTTTCCGCAGAGAGGCGAAGTCAACGCGCCGTTAGAGGCCGACGTGGTGATTGCATGGTGGTTGAGGGTTGTTTTCAAATATGGCACCCTGATTCTATACGGCTTGCCTCCTCGTCTACCAGTTTTGACGTTCCGTTCACGCAGGGCTAACAGGGAGCGCTTAGAACCTTACGCGGGAGTGTGCCTACCTGTGGCGCCCGCCGGACGTGTCGCCGTCCGGGCAGAGCTCACCCCACGCAGTTTAAGACTGTGGAACGCTAAGGAGAAAATCGCTATGCATCATCGCATCACGAAGGCCATGGCCCTGGTGGCCGCAGCCGCCATTACCCTGCTGCCGACAGGCTCCGCTTTTGCAGGGGACAAAGATGACTTCGCTTCTAAAACGCCAATCAAGCACGTGGTTGTGATTTTCCAGGAAAACGTTTCGTTCGACCATTATTTCGGGACTTACCCGCACGCATTCAACCTCGCGGGCGAGACTCCATTCCACGCCAAAGAGGACACGCCGGAAGCCAACACTCTGCTGTCGTCCGGGCTGCTCACCAACAACCCAAACAAAGTGAATCCATTCCGAATCCCGCCGAGCGTGCCAGTGACTTGCGACGAAGACCATAACTATGGCGACGAACAAGCAGCTTTCCATGGCGGCCTGATGGACAAATTTGATGTTGTATCCTGCAATGATGCAAACCTCGGCCCGAACAGCACCATGGGCTACTACGACGGCAACACCGTGACCGCGATGTGGAATTACGCGCAGCACTTCGCAATGAGCGACAACTCTTGGGGCACGACGTTCGGGCCGTCCACTCCAGGGGCACTCAACCTGGTTGCCGGCAATACATTTCCAGGGACGCTGGCGCCGAAAAGGCCCAACGGGACTCCCTCCAGCGCGCTCGGCAACATCGCGGGCGCCCAAACGACAGGCGCGGTCATCGGCGATCCGCGGCCGCTCCTCGATGATTGCGTGGCGTCGAATCCCAAGTTTGCAACCGTGAACCAGGTCACCGTGTCGGGCAAGAACGTGGGTGACTTGTTGAACGCCAAGGGCATCACGTGGGGATGGTTCCAGGGCGGCTTCGCGCCGACCGGCGTGGACGCGCAAGGACGCGCAGTATGCGGCCAGCACCACACGGGTCTCGCCGGCGATGATGCGATCGTGAACGCCGGGGACTATATTCCGCACCACGAGCCGTTTGAGTATTATCCGCAGAGCACGAACCAACACCACACGCGGCCGAGCGATGCCAAGTTGATCGGGACGTCGAAAGACGGTGCAAACCACCAGTACGACCTGACCGACTTCTTTACCGCATTCAACGAGGGCCGTCTCCCTGCGGTCACTTTCCTGAAAGCGGGCGCGTACCAGGACGGCCATGCCGGCTATTCTGACCCGATCGACGAACAGATCTTCGTTGTGAACGTCATCAACGCCCTCATGCAATCGAAAGAGTGGAAAGAAACGGCGGTCATTATCGCGTGGGACGATTCCGACGGCTGGTACGACCACCAGATGGGGACGATCGTGACCCAGTCGAACGTGTCAGACGACCAATTACTGGGGCCTGGCAATTGCGGCTCGCCAAAGACGAATGACGTGAGCGGGGGGACTCAGAACGGACGCTGTGGCTTTGGCCCACGGTTGCCATTCCTGGTGGTTTCACCTTGGGCAAAGAAGAACTTCATCGACGACACGATCACGGATCAGTCTTCCATTTTGCGGTTCATCGAAGACAACTGGGATCTCGGGCGAATCGGCGGCGGGTCGACCGATGCGATTGCGGGCACGCTAGACAACATGTTCGACTTCGACGGCGCGCCGAAGGCACATCGACTCATCCTGGACCCGACGACGGGCGTGGTCGTTCAACAGTAATACGAAACTGGCGTTTAACGCGATGTGACCAATGCAGGGCCGCTCCGACATACCGGTGGCGGCCCTGTTCTTTTTTGAAGCACCTGGCTGTACTACACTGCAAGCATCATGAAGCAAAGCAAACTCATCAAGGAAACAGCGCGTCTGGCCGAATCTTATTGCGTCACCAAAGGTGAAAAGTTTCGCCTCAAGGATTTCGATCCTGGCGACACCAACGGCGTGAAGTCCAAGAAGCACGCCGAGAAGCTGCTCGAAGAGAGCAGCGCCACGGCCAGCCAAATGCAAGAAAAGCTCTACGCGCAGGATCGCTGGGCGCTGCTGCTGATTTTTCAAGGCATGGACGCGGCCGGCAAAGACGGAGCGATCAAGCACGTAATGTCCGGCGTGAATCCGCAAGGCTGCGACGTCTACTCCTTCAAGGCGCCGACCAACGAAGAATTGAATCACGATTATCTTTGGCGAACCCATAAAGTGATGCCGGAACGCGGAAAAATCGGGATTTTCAACCGCTCGTATTACGAAGAGGTGCTGGTCGTCCGAGTGCACCCGGGGCTGTTGAAGGCGGAGAAGCTGCCCGAACGCTTGCTGACGAAGCACGTTTGGGATGAACGGTATGAGGACATCAATACGTTCGAACGCTATCTGGCGCGCAATGGAGTGGTGATCCGGAAATTCCTCCTTTACATTTCAAAAGAAGAACAGAAGAGGAGGTTTCTCGAACGGCTGGAGGATTCGAAAAAGAACTGGAAATTCTCGCTTACAGATATCAAAGAGCGGTCGTTCTGGAAAGATTACAAGGAAGCCTACGAAGAGATGATTCAGAAGACGGCGACGAAACACGCTCCCTGGTATGTGATCCCGGCCGACAATAAATGGTTTGCGCGGCTGATCGTGGCCTCGGCGATCGTCGAAGCGCTTGACGGGTTGGATCTGGCATTCCCCGATGTGGACAAAACAAAGAAGAAGGAACTAGAGCAAATACGCGATTCGCTGCTTGGGGATAAGGACTGAACGCCGAGCCAGTCGACACGGGGCGCGTCCGTTGCGGACCCTCGGCGAACCGGGTAAACAATGGTGGTATTGCGCACGGTTGGTCAGCGCCTGCAGGCCATGGTCGGCCAGGGTTCCGGCTCTCAGAATTTTTATTGTAGTGGGAGTGAAAACTGATACCTTCCCATCGAGGGCAAAGAAACCCCGCACAGGGAACATCAACGGAGCTCGTGAGATGAAACAGGCAGCCGCAGTGGTGGGTCTCGGGTTTGTGGGCAGAGCGCACGTGGAAGCGATCCGGCGCCTCGGAATTCCCGTCCGAGGAATCCTCGGGAGTTCCACCGAGCGCACGGCTGAGGCATGCCAATCCCTGGGTATCGAACGGGCCTACGTTTCGCTGGAAGAACTGGCGCACGATCCCGCCGTTAGCGTCGTGCACATCTGCACTCCGAACCATTTGCACTTTCATGAGGCGAGCACCTTACTGCGCGCCGGGAAGCATGTCCTCTGCGAAAAACCGCTCGCGATGGATTCCCGTGAATCAGCTATGCTCGCGACGCTTGTGCGTGAATCGGGCCGCGTTGGGGGCGTCGCCTACAATTTGCGTTACTACCCCCTATGCCAGGAAGCCCGGTCGATTGTCGCCAGCGGCGCCATTGGGCAAGCGCAGCTCATACACGGCAGCTTCTTGCAGGATTGGCTGCTTTTTCCCAACGACTGGAATTGGCGGCTGGAGCCAAAACTCGGCGGCGATCTTCGCGTTGTGTCGGATATCGGAACGCACTGGCTCGACCTGATGATGTGGATGACCGGCCGCAAAGTCGTCGAGGTTTGCGCGGACCTTGCCACGGTGGTTCCGGTACGGCAACGCCCGCGTGGCCGTGTTGAAACGTTCCAAAAAGCCGGTTCGGGCGCCTCCGATGAAGTTCCCATCACCACGGACGACTACGCTTCCGTGCTGCTGCATTTGGAAAACAATCTTCGCGGCGTCATGACCGTGTCTCAAGTCAGTGCCGGACGCAAAGCTCGCCTGTGGTTCGAAATCGACGGCTCGGAAGGCTCGCTGGCGTGGAACTCCGAATCGCCGAACTCACTTTGGATTGGCCGCCGAGAGACCGCGAGCGAAGTGTTGCCTAAGGATCCAGCACTTATGAGCCCTGAGGCGCGCGGCTACGCCGCATATCCCGGTGGCCACGCGGAAGGATATCCAGACACGTTCGTGCAGCTTTTCCGCGATTTCTACGGTTACATCGATGCGGGCAAATTCGACGCGCCCCGCAGCTTCCCTACTTTCCAGACGGGTCACGATGAGCTGCTTCTGTGCGACGCCATCGCTAAGAGCGCGCGCGATCGCGCTTGGACTCCAGTGCTCTGGGACTAGGCTGCGCTACACCCGGTGCGCCATCCTCGCTCGGGGCGCAGCATGCTGCGCCTCTCCAAGTGAGGAAACCTCATCAGTTCGACGGCGGATAGTGGTAGCGCAGGTCCGGTGGCAGGCGATCCGAACGCGGCCTGGTGTTGTACCCCAACTGATACCCGAGATGTTCCGCATCGACGGGATATTCCGCGCCCGCTGGATACGGATACGGCCGCAGCGTGTGTCGCGGGAGCGGCTCGACGGTAAATGCGTGGGCGGCGTAAAAATCGAGGTCCTTCTCGAAACCGTCCGCGTAGAAAAAGTAATCGCGCACCCAGCCGGCCGGCACTGTGGGTAATTTGCGCGGATCGAAATCGAGCTTCACGCCTTCGCCGGAACTGAAAACAACGAAGCGATCATCCGACTTGCGCAGCAGATCGTGCACATCGCCGTACCGCGTATAGTTGCCCGCGGCGCGCGCGTAAGGACCGGTCAAGCTGCGCTGCGTGTAGGAATATTGCGTATCGCTCGCGGGAGTCAGGCGAATTTCCCGCGGATAGCCGAGAAAGTCGAGCGCCGCATGGGCGAGTGGCACTTCCGCGACTCGCGACTCGCGCATATCCGGCGTCTGATCGATTCGGATCGCGTCCCAGTAGATCTTCAGATTGTTAACGATGCGGATGCGCCGCGTACCCAGAGGCAGCTTGCCGGTTAGGTCCGCAACCATCGTGCGTTCCAAGCCCGCCGGAAAACCCATGTCATCGGCAACGCGCACCCACTTGCCCTGCTCGTCAAGCGCTTCCACATACGGCGCGATCACTTTGATCCCCGCCTGATTCGCCGCATACATCGATGTCGCCGTGAAATAGTCGGTATACCCATCGATGATCAGGCGCAGCGGCTTCTTCGCGTCCCACGCGCCAAGGTCCAGTTCGAGCCAGTGCACCTTCGCGAAACCCGTGAAGGGCATCTCTTCGAAACTGGTAACGTATTTTCGATCGGGCGCCGCAATCAGCGGCAGTACATCGTTTCCGCGATCGTCCCACGCGCCTGCTGGCGAGTGCGCATCGCGGCTCGCGATCACTCGAAACTCCGGAAACGGCGGCGCGCTGACAAACCTTTCGTTCGGATACACCTCGTACGCCGCGGGATGATCGACGGCCAGGAGACGCACCTGATCGAGATACACCGTTTCTTCCATCGGCTCCATGAAGCGGAAGCTTAGCAATCCGTTGCGAGGCTGCACGCTACGCGCGCCGACTTTTAGATACTCGTCCGGGTCAGGAACATCGCGCTCGCCCGGCGCGACCCAATGGCCCACCACGCCTGGTCCAATCATGTCCGCGATGAATTCGTATTCGCGGCCGTTCCAAGAAAACAAAACCGGGCAGGAGCTGCCGCGCCGGTCTAGCTCCGCGATGCTCTGCTCTTTCTTCGCGGCGAGGTTCACTTCGTCCTGCGGCACGCCGGTGGGCCAAAGCAGGCGCACGACTTCGGCATTGCGCTCGGTGCCCAGCCCCGCAAGAATGGACGGAGCGTTTTGACCTAAGTATCCCGATGCGCCCACTACTTCCCATTTTTGATAGAGCGGTCCGGCGTAAAGCTCGACCTTCGTGCCGATCGCGCTCTTGTTGTCGTTGAGCGCCTTAAGATCGATGCGCATCCAGCTGTGCTGATTGCCGCCTTCATTGCGCAGCAAGAGTGGAGCGCCGCCTAACTGCGTGACGATCAAGTCGGCGCTGCCGGTCCCCGCCACATCCGCAACGGCAATTGCGCGCGGCTGCTTCAGAGTTACGGCGTCGAGATGGACATCCTTGGTCACATCGGCCCACCCGCTGGTTCCCAGATTGCGCAGCAGCCGCAGTTGACCGCCGTCGCTTGATTCCCCAGCTGCGACGATGTCGAGCCAGCCGTCGTTGTCGTAGTCGATTGCCGCGAGCCCCCAGCCGCGTTGCCAGGCGAGATCGGGCAGCGCCACGCGCTCCAGGTGCTTGCCTTCGACATTCCGCCATAGACTGATCCCCGGCGCGCCTGCGTGGGTAAATGCCAAGTCCATCCAGCCGTCCTTGTCGAAGTCGAAAGCGATGACGCCGACTGCTGGGGGCAAATTCTCTTTCTTGAAGTCGATTCCGGTGAGCGGCGTGAACTTGCCTTCACGCGGATTCAAATAGATCGACGCGCCGTCGGTTCCCCCGGCAAAAATAAAATCGATCGCGCGATCGTTGTTGAAATCCGTGGTCACCACGCCAGCGCCTGTTGCATCGATCCCCAGCGCCGTGTCCTCGGAAATATCCGTGAACGTGCTGTTCCCGTTGTTGCGCCAGAGCACATTGTGGGCTTTTGCTCCCGGCGACGCATCCGGCGCCATCGTAATGTACAAATCCAAATCGCCATCGTGATCGTAGTCGACAAAGGTCACTCCGACGCATCCCCGCTCGCGCCGGATTCCCACCGCTTGCGTTACGTCTTCAAACTTGCCGTCGCCTTTGTTGCGCAGCAATCGCACGCCATCGCTCAAGCAAACGGCGAGGTCGGTGTGACCGTCATTGTCAAAATCACCCGCGGCGCAGCCTAGTCCGCTGCCGCTCAGGGTAAGCCCGGCGTCTTGCGTAACGTCTGCAAACCGTCCATTTCCGAGATTGTGCAGCAACCGGCTCGTGCCCCCTGCCAAGGCGCTTACCAAGAACAAATCGGGCTTGCCGTCGCCGTCGTAGTCAATGAAGCAGGCACCCGTGCTGGGACCGGGCAAGATCGGACGCCCGCCCGCCGGCGCCACAACAACTGGCTGCTCTTTGAAACTTACGGCGATGGCGGGCGGAGCAGCCGTCGCCGCGCTCCGCGCCAACTCCGCGAGCGAGTACCTTCCCTGATCGCCGTAACCCGCGCCGAACGGTGAGCCGAGATGCTCCGTCGTGATTTTCTGAAAGCGCGCCAAGTGTTCGCGCGCGGAAGCGGCGTCGCCTTTCCGCTGGAAGGCGCGCGCGAGCCCGAATTCCGCCGATGCATGATAGGGATATGCGGCGAGCGCATTCTGGAAGGCCACGATGGCGTTGTCGTAACGCTGGAGCTGGGCCTCCAGGTAGCCTACGAAATAATATCCGTCGGCCTCCGGCGTGAGCTCCGTTACGTGCCGGAAGGCGGCGATGCCTTTCTCCGTTTCGCTGGAATCTTTGTAAACGAGCCCGAGGTTGTACCAGGCGTAAGGGTCCTGAGGCAATTGGCGCGCGGCCTCCTCAAGAGCGGTGCGGGCCGCCTCGAGCTTTTGCTGGCTGAGGAGGGCCACACCGAGGTTAAGGCGCGCAACGGCGAATTTGGGGTCGGCGGCCAGCGCCTGCTCGAAATATTTCTGCGCCTCGGTAAATTTCTGCTGATTCATGTAGGCGACGCCGAGGGTGTTGAATTTCAAGGCGTCCCCAGCGTTGCCTTGCGGCGCAACGCGCTGCCTGGCGGGAGCTTTGTCCTGCGCGCGTGCCGCTCGAAAGCACAACACAGGCACGGCAGCGACACCAATCGCAAGCAAGCAAGCGAGGGCGAACGAAGCTTTACCCCAAAAGAAACGTTGCACGATTTTTTTCCTTACCGGTGCGAGCGGCGGCAATCTACCCCGTGCCGTAGAACACCATCGATTCTCTCGGCTCCCCCAAGCAGCGTCAATCGTTATTATCCCGCACTTCTTGCTCATCGCGATTGACCGGCGCGAAACGACCGCCTAACCTGAAAGGCAGGTTATGAGTCCTCTGTTTCACTCCAGCATCGCCCGGCTAACCGCGGGGATTCGATCGAAGAAGATCTCGCCCGTCGAAGTGGTGGACACGCTGATCGAGCGCGCGGCGGAGTGCGAGGCGCAGCTCAATTCGTTCGTGCATCTTGATGCCGACGGCGCTCGACAACAGGCCCGCTCCGCCGAAGCCGCGGTGCTGCGCGGCGACGCGCTCGGACAACTCCATGGGCTGCCGATCACGATCAAGAGCTGCATCGACATCGCGGGCTGGCCTTGCCCGGCGGGTTCCACGCTGCGCAAGGATTACGTGCCACAGCGCGATGCTCCGCTTGTTGTCCGCCTCAAAGCCGCCGGCGCGATCATTCTCGGCAATACGAACACGCCCGAATTCCTGATGGCGTACGAAAGCAATAATCTGCTGACCGGAAAAACGAGCAATCCCTGGGATCTCGAGCGGACGGCGGGCGGCTCCAGTGGCGGCGAAGCGGCCGCGATCGCCTCGGGCTGTTCCATGGGCGGCGTCGGGAGTGACGGCGGCGGATCGATTCGCGTTCCCGCACACTTCTCCGGCATATGCGGCCTGAAACCAACGCCAGGGCGCATCCCGTCAACGGGACACTTTCCTCCCGGCGTCGGAGCGTTTTCCTGGATCGGCGTGGTCGGACCGATGGCGCGCACCATCGCCGACGTGCGCGAGTTGTTCGAAGTGTTGGCCGGGCCCGACCCGGGCGACGCCTTATCCGCGCCCGTGCCTTTTCGGGCGATAGAAAGGAGCCATTTGAGAGGCACGCGTGTTGGCCTCCTGGAGAGTGACGCGCTCGGAAAAGTCACGCCAGAAACTCAATCCGCCGTGCAGCGCGCTGCCGAATTTCTCGCCGCTCAAGAATTTATCGTCGAACCCCTGCCGCTGAAAGGTCTCGACCGCGCCATCGATCTCTGGTGGTTCTTCTTCGGTCCCACGATCGCGCACCTGTTTCGTCCGGCCGTTGCCGGCCATGAAGATCAAGTCAGTCCCATGCTGCTTGAATATCTATCGTACGCTGAGTCAGAAGTTCCTCCGACGCTGGACCAGTTCCTGGCAGCATGCGCGGAACGTGACCTCGTCCGCGCCGAAGTCCTCCACCAGATGAAAGACGTACCCATCTTGCTCTCACCCGTTTCCTCGGCTCCCGCGTTCCGCCACGGTGAAGGCAACTGGCGCCCAGGAGCGGAGCATTGCTATCGCGATACCATGCGCCATTCGCAATGGCTGAACCTGACAGGCTTTCCCGGCGCATCCGTTCCTTTCGGCTCTTCGCCGGAAGGGCTGCCCATCGGCGTGCAAGTGATTGGACGCCCGCACGAAGAAGAACTCGTCCTTGCCGTCGCCGAGCGAATCGAAGAAGCTCGGGGCCCCTGGCAACCGCCACCGCTGTAACGTGCCGTCGGGGAGGGCAGCGCTATTGTGGCGGCTGCGCCAGCTCCGGATTCCGTACGCGGCTGTCATTCATCGAAGCAGGTTCTTGGTCTTTTTCAGCCGACGCATCCAGCAGCCGCTTCGCCGTGACCAACTCTTTTTCCGCTTCCCCACGGCGCCCCAGCTTCATCAGAATCCGTCCGCGCATGAAGTGCACATTGTGACTGTCGGATGCCAGACGCAAAGCTACGTCAATCGCTGCCAGGGCTTGCTGGTATTTTTCTTGCCGCAAATAAATCTTGGCCAGCCCAAAGAGTGACGCTGGCATTTTCGAATTGCGCTGAAGCGCCTCGTGGAAACATTTTTCAGCTTCGCCATCCCGCGCCACCTTCAAATAGAACTCCCCAAGCTGCTCGTAGATATCCGGCAAATCCGGTTCAACGGCGATCTCTTTGCGAAATTCAGTTTCCGCACGCTCGTTGTTGTTCGTGCGCATGTACGCCATCCCGAGACCAAAATGAACGAACGGCATGTCGGGATTGGCACTCTCCGCGCGCTCTAACTCGACAACGGCCTTCTCGGGTTCATGCCGGTTGAGGTAGGCCTTGCCGAGAATCAAGTGAAACTCTGGCGCTTCGCCACCGATTTCCACCAGGCGCGTCAGTGCCTTCTCATCAAGCTCTGTCTGACCGGCATTGTGGGCCGCGATCCCCAAGACGTAGAGATACATGAAGTTGCTGGAGTTTTGCGGCCACAGAGGTTCCAACACGGAGACCGCCTCGGCGTAATGCTCGGTGAAAACATCGCACAGCCCAAGCAAATACCGTGCTTGAAATGAATCGGGCTGGTCGCGAACTACCGATGCGAGCGGGGCGACAGCCCCGACATAATCGCCGCGCCGATACCTCACGATTCCAATATTCAACCGTATCCCAGCCATCTTCGGTTCAAGCTTCGCCGCCTTCTGCATCAGCGCCAGCGCGTGGTCCCACTCTTTTCGGCGCATGGCGATAACCCCAAGATTCGAGTACGCCGCTCCCGCGCGAGGATCCGCTGCAATTACCTTCCGGAACGCCGCTTCCGCAGCATCCAGATCACCGCTCTGCAACTCAGCTTCACCCTTGCTGAATAATGCCTGCGCATCGACGCGGGGATTCGCATTCACGGCGGGAGAACCAGCCTGCTGCGGCAAAGCTGGCGTTGCAGATTCACGGATCGCAGTCCGGGCCTCGCACACTTCGGCGCTCAGCAACAAAGCCGCGAACACGCAAGTTATGAATCTTACGGCAAGCCCTGACTTCATAAGACCGTAGTGTCCAGCACCACAGGTGCGAATTCAAGCGACGCATAGGAATAACGCTATTTCAAAGAACCGCACGAATATGTGGTACCTTCCTGGCCGTCGGGAAACCGAAGCCCTCCGACACCCTGAAACACCGCCTCCATTTTCCTCTTGACATAAGCGCAGAAATGCACTATTAACTCGATTTAATAAGCTCGGTGCAGCTGGTCTTGGGGTCGAGTGGTGGGGCTTTTGTAGCTAAATGATCTGTTTCCTGCGAGCGGTGAAATCAGGGATGACCCGTTATCGCAGGCCAGTTCGTTCCTCACGTATCCGCGTATCAGTTTGAAAATCTTCGGAGGTACTAAAGTGAAGGGACACTCTCATCTTTACAGTGTTTGTAATTCCATCCGCCCTCTGAGCACCACGGCGGCAGCCGTGCGCATTCTTCTTTGCACCGCGCTCGTCGTGCTGTGCCTGCCGTTCTTCGCCATTGCGCAGGATACCGGTTCCATCAGCGGCACGGTTACGGATAAGACCGGCGCGGCCGTTGTTGGTGCCGAAATAACTGTTTCTGACCTGGGGGGCAGTCTAAGCCGCTCCACCGTTTCCAACGGCGACGGCGTGTACGTTGCCGCTGGTTTGCCCGGTGGCACTTACAACATCGCTGTCACCGCCAAGGGCTTTCAGAAGTTTGAAGCCAAGCATGTGGTGCTGCAGGTCGCGCAAAAAGCGCGCGTCGATGTCGCCTTGACCGTAGGCGCCGTCACCGAGGAAATCGTCGTCCAGGGCGAAAACGTCGCCCAGGTGGATACGGAGTCTTCCGAGCTGGGCGGCACGGTCACTGGAAAGCAGATCACGCAGTTGCAGTTAAACGGACGCAACTTCGTGCAGCTCGCCACGATTGTCCCCGGAGTCAGCAACCAGACCCAGCAAGACGAAGGCGCGGTTGGAGTCAACGGCAGCGTCGCGTTTAGCTTCAACGGCGGCCGCACCGAATATAACAACTGGGAGCTCGACGGCGGCGACAACATGGATAACGGCAGCAATGCCACGCTGAACGTCTATCCCAGCATCGACGCGATCGCCGAAGTGAAGGTCTTGACCTCCAATTACGGCGCCCAGTACGGTCGCAACGCCTCCGGCACCGTCGAGGTGGAAACCAAATCAGGGACGAACAGGTTCCACGGTGACGTTTATTATTTCGGCCGGAATGATTTCTTTAATGCCCGCAACTTCTTCGATCCTGCAGGGTCCGTCCCTAAGTTTAAGAAGCACGACTTTGGCTACACCATCGGCGGGCCGGTTTTCATACCCAATCACTACAACGCGAACAAGCAGAAGACTTTCTTCTTTTTCTCCGAAGAGTGGCGCCGCGACTTGGTACCCGGTCAGTCGTTTCTGACTGGGGTGCCTTCCGTAGCGGAGCGCGGTGGCGATTTCAGCGATGTCTGCCCCAATCCAAACGTTCCCGCGGGCACCGATCCCATGATCGATTGCCCGGTCGATCCGCGAACCGGCACCAAGTTTAACGGCAGTATGGGCCCCCTCCCGATTGATGTGAATGCCCAGGCCATCTTGGCGGAAATTCCCGTTCCCAATGCACCTGGTTCGCTTTGCGGACAAGGAATCGTCGCCTGCTTCAACTCTTCTCCCGCTCAAGCCACCAAGTGGCGGGAAGAATTGGTGCGCCTCGACCACAACTTCACCACCAACGAACGCCTGACCGTCCGCTACATCCATGATTCGTGGCAGACGGTGACGGCGACCACTCTCTGGGGCTGTCCGGACGGATGCACCTTTCCGACGATCCAGACGAACTTTGTGGGGCCAGGCACGAGCACCGTGGTTCGGCTAACCTCCACCCTAACGCCGACGCTTCTGAACGAGTTCGTTGCCAGCTACACCGCCGATCACATCACCCTCTCGAACACCGGACCAGGCGCTGCCGCGCGGCCGGCCAGCATGACCATGACGGGATTGTTCCCCGATTTCGGCGGCAAGTTGCCGGGCATTTCGCTGACCGGCAATTCCACCGCGTACGGCGGGACTCTCGAAGAAGACAATGCATTCATTCCTTGGACCAATTCGAACCCGACCTACACCTTCCGCGACAACATGACCAAGGTCATAGGGAAACACACTTTGCAGTTCGGCGCTTACGTTGCCATCGCTCAGAAGAATGAGCAGAGCAGCTTCGGCAGCGTGCAAGGCTTCTTGACCTTCGATGGCAGTAACAGCAACGTGAGCAGCGGCAACGCTTTCGCCGACCTCTTAGCCGGTAATATCAGCCAATTCCAGCAGGTGAATCTTTCTCCCAAATACTATTTCCGGTACCAGATCGTCGAGCCCTACCTCCAGGACGATTGGCGGATCACGCCTCGTTTGACTCTCAACCTCGGCGTGCGAATGAGCTTGTTCGGAACGTACAAAGAAAAGACCAATCAGACCTTCAACTTTGAACAGTCAGCCTTCAATGCAGCGAACGCACCTTTAATCTCGTCGTCGAGCTGCCCGTCAAGCCTTGCCTGCAGCGGCGATGGCTCGCTCATCGACCCCACAACCGGCGCTCAGCTCACGTTCAGCGATCCGCGCGTATATAACGGCATTCTCCAGTGCGGCGGCCAGAGCGCCCCTCGAAGCTGCATAAATAACCATTTGTTTAACCCGGCGCCGCGCATCGGCTTTGCCTGGGATCCTTGGGGCAACGGCCGTACTTCCGTTCGCGGTGGATATGGCATGTTTTACGAGCACGGCAACGGAAACGAGCAGAACGTCGAAGCCTTGGAAGCCACTGCTCCGCTGGTGCTGAACCCTACGCAACCCAACATCCTCGGATACACGAACATCGGCGGAGGCGGAGGCGCAGTGGAGGCCTTCCCACTCGGCTTCAATTCCATTTCCACCAGAGGCATTTGGCCCTACGTCCAACAATGGAACGTGAACGTCGAGCATGAGCTGCCTCAGCATATCGTAACCAGCATCGCCTACGTGGGCAGCAAAGGAACACATCTCGGCCAACGGCGTGAACTGAACCAAGTACCGCCCTTGCCGCTCGCCAACAATCCTTACAAGCCTGGTGAGCAGATCAACGCCATTGACCCTCTCACCGGCCAGCCGCATGACGACTGCGGTACGATGCAAACAGCGAGTGGTGCGCCGATCACCGGTCAGGCCGCCGTCAACCTGGGCATAGCCTGTGGCGGTGATCCCAATCCGAATCGTCCTTTCCTGGGCTTCAGCGGCATCAATGGCTTGGCCTTTGGCGCCAACTCCAGTTACAACGCTTTCCAATTCTCGGCGCGCCGCGCGATTGCTCCCCTCACGTTAAGCGTCGCCTATACTTATAGCCATTCCATTGACAATGGTTCCGACGGCGGCGCCTTCGTAACCTCAAGTCCATTCGTGGATGCGTACAATTTCTCAAGCGCCCGTGCTAGTTCCGATTTCGACCAGCGGCACATGCTGAATATCAGCTACGTTTACGATCTGCCGTTCTTCCGGCATCCAGGACTTAGTCACACCCTGCTGGGTGGATGGCAGTTCGCCGGACTCGTCGCGATTCAGACCGGTATACCCTTCAGCGTCACGACCAGCACTTTCAGTGACAACGCCGGAGTCGGCAACGGCCAAGGACCCGGCACGTATGCCGATCTCGTCGGTGATCCTCATTCCGGCGTGCCCGCAAGCACTGGCGGCCCAGGCCCCTTGCTGTTCAACCCGAATGCGTTTGCCGCACCTACCGGACTTACATTCGGCGATGCCGGCCGGAATATTCTTCACCGCCCGCGCACCACAAACTTCGACATGTCTCTGTTGAAAGATTTCAAGTTCAACGAATCAACAGGAGTTGAGTTCCGCGCGGAGGCCTTCAACATCTTCAACCATACGCAATGGAATGGCGTTGACAACGACATTGCGAGCAGCACCTTCCTGCATCCGAGCGGCGCGCATCGTGCTCGAACGATGCAGTTCGGCCTGAAGTTCCTTTTCTAGCTGACTGTTTGATCGCAAAGGCGGCGCTTCTTTTCGAAGCGCCGCCTTTTTTCTTTTACCCACTCCTCTGCTCTCTCCGAATGGAGTACACTACGCGCCATGAATCGCCGAACCTTTATCGAAGCATCCGTTGCCGCCACCGTGGTTGCCGCCTCGCATCCTCTATGGGCGGCTGAGCCCGTTCACCACATCGATCGCGTAGGCATTCAGCTATACACGGTCCGTGAAATGATGAAGCAAGACTTTGAAGGTACCATCGCCAAGGTCGCCCAGATCGGCTACCGCGAAGTAGAATTCGCCGGCTATTTCGGCAAGTCTCCTCAGGAAGCTCGCGCCGCTCTGGACAAAAATGGCCTGACCTCCCCGTCCGCGCACTCCCCGTACGAGGCCATCGATAAAAAATTGCCCGAGACCATTGAGACCGCCCATGCCATCGGCCAGAAATTCATCGTCTGCCCGTGGATCGACGATGCCCAGCGCAATGCGGATGGCTGGAAGCGCGCCGCCGAACTTTTCAACCGCGCCGGCGAGGCCACCCAAAAAGCCGGCATCCAGTTCGCCTATCACAACCATTCGTTTGAGTTTGAGCCCACCGAAGGACTCGGCGGAAAATTGCCTTACGATTTCCTTCTCGCTCAGACCGATCCCAAGCTCGTAAAAATGGAAATGGATCTCTGCTGGATGACCGTCGGCGGCCACGATCCCGTCGTCTACTTCAATAGCCAACCTGGCCGCTTCCCGCTCGTTCACGTGAAGGACTGGACGAAAACAGGCCCGGCGTCCAGCGACTACTCGGCCGCCGTGGGCCACCCCGTTAAAGAGGGCCATATGGCCAACGTCGGCAGCGGCTCGATCGACTGGAAGCGTATCTTCGCGCAGTCCGGCAAGGGCGGCATCCAGCACTACTTCGTGGAAAACGACGAGGCGAAGTCGTTCGATGATCCCCGCGCAAGCTACGACTATCTCGCGAAGCTCCAGTTCTGAGAAATTGTCAAAGGGCTCGCTTCTCCATGTGAATGACGGGAAGCGATTCGCCGTTCACCAGCGGAATCTCGATACGCTTCACCGCAACATAGCCTTTGACCCCAAACAGTTTCGCCCCGGTCAAGGTCGCGCCCATCTCGTAGCGACTAAAACCCGCCGACTTCGCGGCCGCTTCACAAGCCTCCAGAATCATGCTGCCGACGCCGCGCCGCGCCCATGCCGGATGGATGAAGAACGCGCGAATTTTTGCAGCGTCGTGCACAGGATCAAGCAGTGCGTCCTCTCGTCCCGTCCAATGGTCGCTGCCATAGAGTGTCTTACGCTTGCTCCATCCGCCGCACCCCGCGATCACTGGCTCGGCGCCCGCCATCTTTGTATCAGCAAGCTCTGCTCCACCATCAGACTTGGCCTCCGCAACGAAATACGTCCCGTCCGCGATCAGTTGGCTATCCACACCGAAAACCGTCTGAAGCGCGCCTTCCATCTGAGCCGGTGTGTAGTCCTGCGCCTGCAGTTCGCGCACGGACGCATCGATCAGCCCACGCAGAACCGGTATATCTGCAGCCACGGCTGAGCGGATGTGAATCTTCGTCTCCATCGATTTATTTTCGGCCGTCATCCGGGCCGCTGGCACGCGGCGCTACGCTTCCGTCGGCGGCGGGCAGCCGGGAAATTCCCGCAGCGATGTATTGCCGATGTATTGCAGGTCGGTGATACCAATCTTGCTGGTGTAGAAACCATCGCACGTCAATTGCCGCAAAAACGCAAAAAACGCCACTCCCTGGCTTAGCGTGGGGTCCTGTTTCGCGTTCTTTCGATAGGCGATCAGTTCCAGCACTTCCTTCCGCTGCTCCGGCGCGCACTCCAGGTACGCTTTGTCGTACCGGTCGGTGCAGAAACTATCCAGCCAGAACAATCCGCCGCCGAGCTTCAGTTGATATTCCTCGTTCTCGCTCGTGAGCAAATCGATGAATTCCGGCGCGCCCGCTTCCACCGCGCCGCCGGAACGATCGTCTTTCGGGATGATGGAGTCGCACAGCGAGGTCAGCATTTCATACTGGCGCGCCGAAAAATACTTTGGAGCGTACTTGCCCCCCGGAGACGCATCCTTTTCCTTGCGCACCACCTGATGCACGTATTCCGCAGCCTCGGCCGGAATAATCTGCAAAACCGACCCGGCCACCGCGCCAATCGCCAGGCTCTTCAAAATGTCCCGCCGCGTCACTCCCTGCGTCGCCATCTCTTTTCCTCTCCGCGCTCCTCAGCGTTCTCCGCGTCTCTGCGTTAGATTCTCTTCTGCCAACCTACAAATTCCCCTTCTTCGCTTCATCCAGCAGATATTCCGACGCCCGCCACGCCAGCGCCATGATCGTCAAGGTCGGATTCTTATCCGGATTGGTCACCAGCGGAGCCCCGTCCATGATGAATATATTTTTCACGTCATGCGCCTGGCAATAGCCGTTCAGCACGGATGTCTTGGGATCGGCACCCATCCTCGCCGTTCCCACTTCATGAATGATTTTCCCGCCCTCGCGGATCCCATAAGGATACTGTCCGTCGATATCGGTCTTGGTCATATACTGGCCGCCGGCCATCTCCACAATTGCCCGGAACATCTCCTGCATATCCTTCGCCTGCCGCAGCTCGTACTCGCTCCACTTGAAGTGGAACCGCAGCACCGGAATCCCCCACCGATCGACTTTGTCAGAATCGATCTCACAGTACGTATCCGGATTTGGGACCATCTCGCCGCGCCCCGCAAAACCTATCGTCGTGCCGTACACCTTCCGCGCTTTTTGCTTTAAACCCAATCCATACCCTTCTTCGTGGTTGCATAGATGATCGAACATGCCGACGCCGGGCATCTCCCGCCCGCCGCCAAATTCGATGTGATAGCCGCGCGGAAAATCATTCGTGCGATCGAATTTCCACCACGGCATGTACATGTGCATTCCACCGGTACCGTCGTGGTTGTGCGGCGGCATCTTCTCGAGCTGCGGGAACACGCCCCAGCCGTCGCTTCCCACGGAATCCGTGAGGTACCGTCCGGCGGTCCCGGAGGAATTTGCCAATCCGTCGGGGAACTGCGCCGATTTGGAGTTGAGCAGCAACCGCGCCGATTCGCACGCGCTCGCCGCCAGAACCACCGCGCGCGCACTAATTCTTTTTTCCGTGCGCGTCGCCTTGTCGATATACGACACCCCAACCGCTTTGCCATCTTTTCCGACCAGAACCTCGCGCGCCATCGCCCCGGTTATCAACGTCAGTTTTCCCGTCTGCATCGCGGGAGGAATCAATACCTGGCTCGAGCTGAAATTCGACCCGGTGATGCATCCGCGGCCGCATTGTCCGCAGTAGTGGCACGGCTGCCTGCCGTTCACCGAGCGCGTAAGGATCGCCAGCCGTGACGGTATGCAAATAATCTTCAGCCGGTCGCACGCTTTCTTGACGATCAGTTCGGTGCAGCGCGGCTTCGGCGGCGGCAGAAACACGCCATCCGGCGCGCTGGATACATTCTCTTTCGTCCCGAAGACGCCGATGTAAGACTC
Organism: Candidatus Acidiferrum sp.; assembly: GCA_041478205.1. Lineage (GTDB taxonomy): Bacteria > Acidobacteriota > Terriglobia > Acidiferrales > UBA7541 > Acidiferrum. The sequence continues at coordinate 16,220 of JBGOVR010000028.1, read as the reverse complement.
CACTTTGTCGTAGTACGGCGCCAGATCCTCGTAGCTGATCGGCCAGTCCGCGCCGAGGCCATCGCGCGTGTACGACCGGAAATCGATGGGAGCAAATCGCAGTGCGATCCGGCCCCAGTGGTTCGTGCGCCCGCCCACGATACGCGAACGGAACCATTGGAAATTCGCGCCGGGAGCGGAAGTGTACGGCTCACCCTCAATGGTCCACGCGCCGTTCGGCGCCAGAAACTCTCCGAAATTTTCGGCGGCGTGCCCGCCCACGCCAACGCCGCGATGCGGCAGCTCGTACGGCCACGTAAACATCTTGAAATCTTTCTCGGGATTAACCGGCGGCCCGGCCTCCAGCAGCGCAACGCTCAGTCCGCCCTCCGTCAGGATCTTTGCCGCCATGCCGCCGCCGGCGCCGGACCCGATGACGCACACATCATAAGTTTTTGGAGAACGAATCACTTGAGGCATCGAGCGCTCCCGGATTGTCGCGAATCTCAATTTGTTTTTGTTCACTGCGAGGTGCGTCTCAAATCATGCAATCAGCATGAACTCTAAGTGCCCAGCAGTTCATCGCGCACATTTTTCAAGACGTAGGCCGCCCGTTCTACGCCCACCTCCCCCGGCAAAATCGGGTCTTCGTTTTCGATGCTCAGGATGCCTTCGTAGCCCACATCCATGTATGCCTTCACAACGGACTTCCACAAGCTCGCGCCGTGTCCGTAACCCACGGCGCGAAAAGTCTCGGACGCCTGAGGAAGATCGTTGGTATCGAAGGCAAAGTTCAAGACTCCGTACTTCCCCACGTTGTCTGGAAAAAGAACCGTGTCCTTCATGTGCGCGTGAAAAATCGCGCCTTGCTTCCCCAGGAAATGAATCACCTCGACCGGATCGCATCCTTGCCAAAACAAATGGCTCAAATCGCAATTCGCGCCGATTTCCTCTCCCACCGCTTCGCGCAATTTCATCAACGTTCTTGGATTGTAAACCACGAAATTCGGATGCATTTCGAACGCCAGTCGCCGGATTCCGTGCTCGCGCGCGAATTTCGCGGCTTCCTTCCAGTACGGAATCACCTTTTCTTTCCACTGCCAGTCCTGCATCTCGGTGTATTCCGGAGGCCAGCGATAAGTAATCCAATTGGGCTGCACGTCGCTCGGCGAACCTCCCGGACAACCGGAAAATCCAACGATCACGCGGACTTCGAGCCGCTCCGCCAACAGAACCGTCTTACGAAACGCCTCCGCGTCTCGCGCCGCATGTTTCGCATCCGGATGTACCGGATTCCCATGACAACTTAGAGTGGCCACGCGAATCCCGCGATCCTCGAATTTCTTTTTCCACGCCTTCGCTTTCCCCGCGTCCGCCAGCAGCTCATCCACGGGACAGTGATGCGATCCGGGATACCCGCCGGTCCCGATCTCCATCGCTTCCAGGCCGAGCGCGCTTACTTTATCCAGCATGGCGTCGAGCGATAGTTTTTCGTACACCGGATCGAACACCCCGATGGGAATCTTCCGCAAGGAACCGCTCGCAGCCTGCCCCCGCCCGGTCGCCATGGCCTTTGACGCCGCGCCGCCGCTTCCGCCGGCAGCCACTGCTTTCGCGGCGCCAGGAACTGCGGCGGCGAGCAGGCCTCCTCCGCTGGCAGCGAGAAATTGCCTCCGGTCGATGCCGGAACTCTTGCGTTCGCTTTTCATCCAGTTCTCCTCGGCGAAGTTCGTGGCCCTTCAAATGTCGGTGAATTCCGCAGCATTATACGCTGCTTTGTGTGGCGGAGAGCTATGCGATTCGTGGCGGAGCTAAAGCGTCCAAAGCGGGAATCGATCTCGGTGCGATCAGCGCGCGCGCCGCCGGCAACTTTCCCTGCCGGACTGCTTGCACCAGCATCTCGATGGCCTGTCCCGTGTTGGGAGGCACGAACACCGTGGCCGCCAGCAGCCCGCTGCGCACCCAGGACTGCCCCGTGTTCGGCAGTCCATCGCATCCGGTGAAGGGCAGCTTCAGCCAGCGGTCGCGCTCGGCTTCGTTCTTCAACTCCTGGAATGCCTTGCGCGCCCCCATCGCCATGGAATCATCCTGCGCGGCGACAACATCGACTGCCGCCTTCTGCGAAGTCGTCAGCTTGAGCCAAGAGCGAACCGCGCGAACCGCGCTCTCCTCCGTCCATTGCGCCTTCAGCGTGGTGACCTGAATATTCGCTCGCTTCGTTTCCAACATTCCCTGCGTACGTTCTTTCGCCGCCGAATTCTCCGATGGCCCTTGTATATAAAGGATCGCGCCGCCCTTTGGCAGTAGCGCCGTAAGCTGGCGGCCCTGAATGCGCCCAATCTCCACGTGATCGGAACTCACGGCGAAAATAGGCGCACGCGCTGTTTTGCGGAGTTCCTCGATGTAGCTCGCATCCTGGTTTAGAACGGCCCAGCCGATCCCAGCCGCAGCCGCAGCACGCGCCACCTGCGGCAGCGCGGTACTCCCTACTGGTTCGAACACGATCGCATCCGGCCGTGATCCCGCCGGCGCTTGCACCGCTTGCAAGATCTGCGTGCTCTGAGTGATGGCGTCGTTCCCCGCGAAAATGATCTCCAGCGCCACGTCCAGCTTTTTCGCTGCTTGTTCCGCGGACTGCGCCTGCTCGATCTGATAATCGTTATCGTTGGTCGTGAGAGAAACGAGAATGCGTATCTTCTTCCCCATCGTGCCCCTAGCTCAAATCTTAGCGTATCGCTTCTTACGATACACCTACCCAAGCCGAGTCCAGCTGAATCGTCAGTCGGGAGTGTCACTACGTCAACTCCGCGCAAGCTGCATCTGCTCGATCCCGTCAGCCGTGATCTTCAGACGGTCTTGGTCTGCCCGCCGTCCATATCGATCAGCGCGCCCTGCAGGAATCGCCCATGCCGTGACACGATGAAAGCCGGAAGATTCGCGATATCCTCGGGCTCACCAAGCCGCACGGTATTCGCTCGCTGCACCATTTGTCGAGCAGCCGCCTCGATATCCCCTCCATGTTGCGCGGCGGCCGCTTCCAGCCAACCCCGAAGCCGGTCCGTCCGGATCGCTCCCGGATTGATCGCGTTGACTTGCACGCCGTCGCGGATGCCGATGTCTGCCAGCGCCTTGGTAAACGACAAGCAAGCACCGTTGACCGAACCCCCAATCGTAAACTCCGCGCCGGGCGTGCGGCCTCCGACACCAATAATATTGAGCACCGAACCGCGCGTCTGCTTCAAGTGCGGCCAAGCCGCCCGCGCCAATCGCACCGCACCAAAAAACTTCAGCGCAAAGCCGTCCACCCAATCCGCGTCCGGCATCTCCAGAAAATCACCCCGCCGCGTGGCGCCCGCGTTGTTCACCACGATGTCGATCGCGCCGTGAACCTCAAGCGCAGCACGCACCAGAGCAGCGGGAGCTTCCATAGCACGAAGGTCCGCAGCAAAAGCCGTGGCCGCACAACCCTCCGCCGCAATCTCTGCGACGACCTTTGCAAGAGTCCGTTCATCCCGCGCGGCGAGAACAACTCTGGCGCCCTCGCGAGCCAACTGAAGCCCAATCGCCCGGCCAATTCCCCGGCTGCCGCCTGTCACAACGGCGACCTTGCCCGCCAGCGTCCCCGGGGACCGCCCCGCGCCAGACTCCTTCACCTGAATCTCCGCCATCGCGTCTTCCCTCCCCCGCTGCGACACCAAATGGACGTGCAATTGTAGCGGCCGCGGACCCTCGCGGGCGCTTTTTCGATCAAAGCGCGCTCGTGCCCTGCGATGGTAAGCGAAAGACAATCAAAATCAAATCCTCCGGAAACCCAAAACCTCTCTCGTGCGTTGCATGCATAGACGCCTGGGCGGTAAATTGCCCGTCGGCTGAAAATGAACGGGGAGATTCCGATGTACAAATGGGCGGGCTGCTTCGGACGTCGAATAGAAATCTCCGGTGAAAGCTCAATCCCTCATGCGGCAAGACTCACATCCACAAAGCCCGTCCTGCCTTTCCTCGTCGCAGCTTTTCTTTTCTCCGCGCTTCCCACCCGAAGCCAAACTCAACTGCCCGAAGGCCCCGGCAAGGAAACCGTCCAGACAACCTGCGCCGTGTGCCACAGCCTCAACACCGTAACCACCGCCGGACACACTCGCGAGGAATGGCAAACGGTTCTCCACATGATGGTCAACGTTGGCGCCCCAGTGCCGCCAGACCAGTTCGCCGCCGTAACCGATTATTTGGCCAAGAATTTCCCGGAAAAACCGCAGCCCCCTGCCGTGATTATTCCCGGTAGCGTCCAGGTTTCCATCAAAGAATGGCAGGTGCCCACACCAGGTTCGCGCCCGCACGATCCACTCTTCGCGCCAGACGGCTCGGTTTGGTACTCCGGCCAAATGGCCAACACGCTAGGTCGCTTCGATCCCAAGACCAATCAATTCAAGGAATATCATCCGAAAACACCCATGTCGGGCCCCCACGGCCTCGTCGCCGATAAAGACGGCAACATTTGGTTCACCGCAAACTTCAAAGCCTACATCGGCAAGCTGGATCCGAAGACAGGTCAAGTCACGGAATATCCGATGCCCGATCCCAAAGCCCGCGATCCTCACACTTTGCTCTTCGCGCCAAACGGAAACATCTATTTCACCGTGCAATCCGCCAACATGGTCGGCCGGCTCAACCCCAAATCCGGTGAAGTAGAGCTCGTCGATTCTCCCACTCCGAAGTCCAACCCCTACGGCATGGTTGTGAATTCCAAAGGCATCCCCTTCTTCGGTGAGTTCGGTAGCAACAAAGCCGCCAGCATTGACCCGGACACCCTCGCAATTCACGAATATGTTTTGCCGCACGAAGATTCCCGCCCGCGCCGCGTGGCCATCACTCCTGATGACATCATTTGGTATTCCGATTACTCTCGCGGCTACCTCGGCCGTCTCGATTCCAACACCGGCAAGGTCACCGAGTGGGCCTCTCCCGGCGGACCCAAGTCCAAACCCTACGGCATCACCACCGTGGGAGACATCATTTGGTACAGTGAATCGAGCACCAAACCAAACACCATCGTGCGCTTCGACCCCAAAACCGAAAAATTCCAAACCTGGGCCATCCCCTCAGGCGGAGGCGTCGTCCGTAACATGGTCCACACTCCCAGCGGCAACCTCTGGCTAGCCTGCAGCGGCGTAAACGGCATCGCCGTAGTCGAAGTAAAATCCGGTGCCAAGACGCCGCCAGGAAACTGACGCGAACAGCGCGCAATTGCAGTTCTCTGGTTCTATGATTCTCCGGTTCTACGGTGTTACGGTTCTACGTAGGCGCCGGGCTTGAGCCCGGCGAGCCACTTCTGCGAAAGGTAAAATGACCAGCAGCACCAAACCGCTAAATCGCCGCAGCTTCTTAAAGACGAGCTCCATCGGCGCGACCGGTCTGCTCATCGGCTTTCATTTCCCAAAACGCCACGCCGCGCAGACCACCGCATCTCCCGATCCCCACGCGCCCGTCCCCCTAAACGCCTGGGTCCACATCGGCACAAACAACGTCGTAACCATCCTCATCGACAAATCCGAAATGGGCCAAGGCATCCTGACCGGCCTCGCTATGCTCGCCGCAGAAGAACTCGGCTGCGACTGGAAAACCATCCGCACCGAATTCGCCCCCGCCGACCAGGCCTACATCAATCCCCAATTCGGCGTCCAGGGCACCGGCGCCAGCTCCGCGACCCGCACCTCGTGGATACCCTTGCGAAAGGCCGGCGCAGCCGCTCGCATGATGTTGCTCGAAACCGCGGCGGCAAACTGGGGCGTAGACAAATCCGAGTGCCGCGCGGAAAACGGTGCCATCCTCCACGTCGCCACCAATCGCAGGGCCGCCTACGGCACTCTCGCTGAGGCAGCAGCCAAACTTCCGGTTCCGCAGGACATACCGCTCAAAGACCCCAAGCAATTTCAAATCATAGGCAAGCCCACCCACCGGCTCGACACGCCGGGCAAAGTGACGGGCCGCACGGAATTTGGGATCGACGTGCGCCGCCCGGGAATGCTCTATGCGGTTGTAGCGCGATGCCCCGTGTTCGGCGGCAAAGTGGCGAGCTTCGATGCCTCCCGCGCCAGAGCCGTCCGCGGCGTGCAAGATGTCATCCAAATTTCCAATGGTGTCGCCGTCGTGGCGGACAACACCTGGACGGCAATGGCCGCCTGCAAAGCACTCGACGTGAAGTGGGACGAAGGCCCGAACGCAAGCCTTTCCAGCGCAGCCATCAGCAGGCTATTCGCCGAGCGAGCCGCACCGCCGGGAGCCGCCGTCGCCCGCGTGGAAGGCGACGTCACAGCCGCCCTGGAAAAAGCCACAAAGAAGATCGACGTGTCCTACGAGGTCCCGTTCCTCGCTCACGCCACCATGGAGCCGCAAAACTGCACCGCGTACGTTCGCGCGGACCGCTGCGATGTCTGGGTGCCCACGCAGAATCAAACGAACTCCCAAAAAGTAGCGGCAACAATCACCGGACTAGATTCTTCGGCAGTCTTTGTCCACACGACTTTCCTCGGCGGCGGCTTCGGCCGCCGCTTCGAGTCTGACTTTGTCACCGATGCCGTGGAAATCTCCAAAGCCATCGGCGCCCCGGTAAAAGTCACCTGGTCCCGCGAAGACGACATCCAGCACGATTACTATCGCACCGCCTCCTATGCCCGTTTCACAGCAGCACTCGATGCCGATGGCTTCCCGACCGTCTGGAGGAACCGCATCGCCTGTCCCTCTCTCATGGCGCGCTTTGGCCCGCTAAAAGACAACTTCGACCGCCGAAGCGTCGAAATCTGCGACACTGTTCCTTACGACATTCCCAACATCCTCGTGGACTACCAATTGGTGGACTCTGGCATCCCTATCGGCTTCTGGCGATCGGTAGGCGCCTCGCAAAACGGTTTCTTCCTCGAAAGCTTCATCGACGAAATTGCCGCCGTCGGAAACAAAGACCCCTACGAACTGCGTCGCCATCTACTCGCGAAATCGCCAAGACACCTCGCCGCACTAGAGCTCGCCGCGCAAAAAGCGGAATGGGGCAAGCCGCTGCCCCCAGACCACTTCCGCGGCATCGCCATCGTAAGTTCCTATTTCGGCTACGTAGCTCAGGTGATCGAAATCTCTCTGAATCGTCAAGCACGCACGCTGAGAGTGCATCGCGTGGTCTGCGCGCTCGATTGCGGTCGCATCGTCAATCCCTCCAGCATCGACGCCCAAGTCAAAAGTTCTATCGTCTACGGCCTGACCGCCGCTCTCCGCGGCGAAATCACCATCGACCGCGGCCGCGTCCAACAAAGCAACTTCAACGACTACCCCATGCTCCGCATCAACGAAATGCCCACAGTCGACGTCCACATCATCCCCAGCGAAGAACCCCCCACCGGCGCCGGCGAATTCGCCGTTCCTCCCGTCGCCCCAGCATTGTGCAACGCCATCTTCGCCGCCACCGGCGAGCGCATCCGCTCCCTCCCGCTCTCGAAACACGGCTTCCGCTGGGCCTAGCCAAACCTCCAAACGCAACTCAAGCGGGCGATTTTCGCGCGGCGCGCATGCTGTGCGTTTCCAGATTTGGCAGGAACGCGGTCAGGAGGCCGGCCACCGGAAGAAACGAGCAGACGTGATAAACGAAATTGATGTCCTTGATATCGGCCAGCTTGCCGAGTAGCGCCGCGCCTACGCCGCCGGCTCCAAAAGCGAAGCCGAAGAAAAGTCCGGAGATCATTCCGACTCTTCCGGGAACAAGTTCCTGCGCGTAGACGAGAATCGCGGAAAACGCCGATGCCAGAATCAGCCCAATCACCACGCTGAGAATGCTGGTCCAGAACAGATTGGCGTACGGCAAGACCAAGGTAAACGGGAGCACGCCAAGAATCGAGCACCAGATGACGTACTTGCGGCCGATACGATCGCCAATGGGTCCGCCAATGATCGTCCCCGCGGCAACCGCGCCGAGAAACACGAAGAGATAGATCTGCGCGCTTTGCACGGACACATGAAAGTTGTTCATCAAATAAAAAGTGTAGTAGCTCGATAGGCTGGCCAGGTAGATGTACTTCGAGAACATAAGCGCCATCAAGATCGCAATGCAGTACACCACTTTTTTGGCGGGCAAAGCAGCGTGTCGTTCGTGAACCTCCAAACTCGAGTGTGGGCCGCTCTCGATCGCCACGGGTTTTCGTTTAATCGATCTGTTCCTCTTGGCCCACGAGCCGATATCCGCAAGCATGATGATTCCGAGCAAAGCTACCAGCGAAAACCAGGCGATGCTGGATTGCCCCCTGGGCAATACCACCGCCGCCAGCAATGGGCCTAGCGCCGATCCGGCATTGCCGCCCAGCTGGAACAGCGATTGCGCCATGCCGTGCTGTCCCCCCGAAGCCATGCGGGCGACCCGGGACGACTCAGGGTGAAACACCGAGGACCCAATGCCCACGAGTGCGGCGGCTACGAGAACCGTGCCGAAACTCGGAGCCATGGACAAGATCAACAGGCCAATCAGCGTAAAGCCCATTCCGAAAGCCAGCGAATACGGCTTGGGCCGATGATCGGTGTAAAGCCCGACGAGAGGTTGCAGCAGTGACGCGGTGCATTGCAGCGTGAACGCAATCAGCCCAATTTGTCCGAAATCCAGGTGGAAGGAAGCCTTGAGCAGCGGATAAATCGCGGGCAGCAGAGACTGAACCGTGTCATTCAACAAATGGCAGAACGTGATCGCCAGTAAAATCTTGAAGGCGGTTTTCTCTCCAGCGGCAGGCGCGATCTCGGTCTGCACCAGCGTGGAGTTTGTTTGACTGGACATCGGACCCGGCTTTCCTCTCGGTAGCTCCGCCCCGGTTCGCGCGTACAAATCCTTGCGAGTTTCCGAGCAGGCAAGCGACCTTCAATTTTGCCAGAGGTTCCAAGGTTCAGACAAACGTTCCTGAGTTCAGACGTTCCAAGGTTTTTTCGCGGATCTACTGTTCGCGCAGCGCCACGACCGGATCCACCCGCGCGGCGCGTAGCGCCGGCACGCAACTCGCGGTGAACGCCACCATCAGCAGCAACGCGGAAACCGACGCCAGCGTGACCACATCCGTGGATTCCACGCCGTACAACACCGAATGCAATCCCCGGAAAAGTAGTAACGCCAGCGCGATGCCCACGCACGTCCCGATCGATGCCATCGCCATTCCCTGCTTCAACACCAGCCCCAAAACATTCCACCGCTGCGCTCCCAAGGCCGTCCGAATGCCGATCTCTTGCGTCCGCTGGCTCACCGAATAGGACACCACCCCGTAGACTCCCACCGACGCCAGCACCAAACCCAGCAATCCGAATGCGCCGGCCAGCATGGCGCCAAGCCGCGCAGGCAGCAACGGCTTCCCGTACATCACGTGCGCTTCCATCGTCTTTACGTCAAACACCGCCAACCCTGCGTCCAACTGGCGAATCTGCTCCCGCACCGGCTCCGTCATCCGCTGCGGATCATCTTCCGAATGCACCAGCAATGCCGCTCCGGAAACGTAGTGCTGTGCCATCGGGAAATAGACAAACAACTGCGGCGTCTCGTAGAGAAACAGGTATTTTCCCGTGCGCGTCAGCCCTACCACTTGAATCGGTGGTCCGTTCTTCTCTTTCCGGAATGTCTTTCCGACCGCATCCTGTCCGGGCCAAATCTTCTTCGCAAACGTGTCGTTCACGATGGCCACCTTCGGCGCAGTCGCCGTATCCGCCTCCGTAAATTCCCTTCCCTCGATCACTGGCACTCCCACTGCGCCAAAGTAGTCGGGCTGCACCGAGTCGTCGAAGGCTGTCTCTGCCTTCGACTTCTCGTCGATGACCTGGCCCTCTGGAAAAACGTTCACGAGCGAATTGTCGTATCCCATGGGGATGTAGGCCGCAAACGATGCGCCCCGCACTCCCGGCAAAGCCTTTACCCGCTCGCTGAGCTGTTTGTAGAACTGTTGCCCCCGCGTTTCGTTATAGCCTTGCAGCCCCACGTCCATCGACATCATCAGCGTGTGATCCACGCGGAATCCCATGTCGACGTGCGCTGAATTCTGAAGACTCCGGACAAAAAATCCGGCACAGGCCAGCAGCAGCAACGACACCGCCACTTGTGCAACCACCAGCGCATTCCGGAACTGGTGATGTCCCGTGGAAGCCCCTCCCGAACGCCCGCCCGCCTTCAGGACCTCCGCCAAATCCGTTCGCGACGTTTGCAGAGCGGGCATCATCCCTGCCACTACTCCGGTCATCAACGCCGCGACAAAACTGAACGCAAAAATTCTCCAATCCATGCGCAGATCGAACAACCGCAGCGGAATGTCCGTGGGAATCTGAATCGACATCAGCCCCAGCGCCGCCCACCGCGCGAAGACCAGCCCCGCCACTCCACCGCACAGCGCCAGCAAAGCGCTTTCCGTCAAAAGCTGCCGCGCCATCCGCCAACGGCTCGCTCCCAGCGCCGTCCGCGTCGCGATCTCTTTTCTCCGTCCATTGGCGCGCGCCAGGATCAGGTTCGCTACGTTCGCGCACGCGATCAACAACACCAGTCCCACGAGCACCATGAACACCACGACCGCGGTGGACATGAAGCCGCCCAAGCCCGGCTCCGGACGCGCGCTCAACTCCGGCATCACCAGGAGCGACATATCCTTGTGCGAGTCTGGATATTCCTGCGCTAGCCGATGTGCCGTCGGCTCTGACGCCGCCACCGCTTGCGCCGCGCTTACGCCGGGCTGCAGCCTGCCCAGAACGTGCAGAAACTGCGAGGTGCGCTTGTTGAGATCGTCTGCCTGACTCGGATCTAGCAGGCCCACCGTCGTCAGCGGGAGGTAGAAATCCGGTTCTAGGAAGTAGTACGCCCCGTGGTAGCGTTGCGGTGCGACGCCAATGATGGTGAACGGATGCTGATTCACCAGCACCGTCCTTCCGACAACACCCGGGTCTCCGCTGAACCGCCCTTGCCAGTACTTGTAACCGAGGACGATCAGTGGATCCTTCCCCAGCACCCAGCCTTCATCCTTCGCAAACGTGCGCCCCCGCACCGCTTCCAAACCGAGCACGGAAAAGTAGTTGCCGCTGACCATCTCCACCCAGGCGCGCTCGGGCCGCCCTTCCGCGCCGAAATTCACCGGACTCACCGTAAACGCGGCCACGTCGGAAAACGCCGCCTTCACTTGCCGGTAATCCTGAAAATCGGGATAGGACAGGTTCGTCGGAAAGTCCAGGCTAGGCGTCTTCGTGACCAATACAACCAACTGCTGAGGGTCCTTAACCGGCAGGGGCCGCCACAGTATCCCATTGAAAATACTGAAGATCGCTGTGTTCGCCCCAATCCCCAGCCCGAGGGCCAGCACTGCCACGATGGTGAAGCCAGGGCTCTTCCGCAACGTTCGCAGGGCGTAGCGCAGGTCGTTCCAAAGGTTTTCCATAGGGCGTCCTCCGTCTCGTTGTCTCTAGTAACGGATTTCCCCGGTAAATGTTTCCTTGTGGCCTGTGGTTATGTTCCATGCGGCACCGGCGGTCGACATGCGCGGCGGCCACGGTCGCATTCACATTTGGTGTCGCCGGCCTCGCGTGTGAGGATTGGCCGTCACCGCCTCATCGCTCTTTTTTCGTCTCGGCTTGGGTGCCATTAGAAGTCATACAGTTTGGCCGGGTTTTCCACCAATATCGTTTTGCGCTGAGCCGCGTCCGGAGCCCACAAGGCAAACTGATTGAATATGTTGCCGTCGTCGATCTGAAAGAGCGGTGAGATCAGAGTGGATTTGCGGCCGGGCACTTGCGACGGATGCGGCCAATCCGTGCCCCACAAGATGCGTTGCGGGTTGGCAGCGATCAGCGCTTTGGCAAGGGGCGCCACATCCGCGTAGTTCGGTGCTTGTGTGGAACTGCGATAGGCGGCCGAGACTTTGACGTAGGCCTTGCCGGTCTGCACCAACTTCAAAAGGGTCTCGAAACCGGGCTGCTGAATGCCGAGCGCTCCCTTGGCTCCGCCGAAATGGTCGAAGACGATGGGCACCGGAGCGACGGCGACCAGGTCGAGCATGGCTTCGATCACCGACAGCCGCGTGTAAACTTCCAGGTGCCAGCCGCCGCGATTCTTGATCCGATGGACCGCGGCCTGGAAGCGCTGACGAGCAGCGGCGGGATCCGACTGGCCAAGGGTCTCAAGGTTGATGCGAATGCCTCGAACGCCGGCGCTATTCATGTCATCCAGAGCGGAGTTGGGAGTGTTGTCGTCGATCACCGCGATGGCGCGGGCGTTGGGAGCGAGCTGCTTGGTCGCGTCGAGGGTGCAGGAATTGTCAGTGCCGTAGACGGTGGGATGGACGATCACGATGCGGTCGACGTGCAGTGCGCGGTGTAGTGCGCGCGTTTCGTTGATCGAGGCAGGCTCGGGAGTGTAGACGCGAGAGGAAGCATACGGGAAGCGGTGAGGATCTCCGAAGATGTGCGTGTGGCAGTCGCACGCGCCCGGCGGGACCTCGAAGTTTACGCGTGTGGCAGGCTGTGAAGCGGCGGCAAACGCCGCGGTGACGGGCCGCGCAAGGGCAGCGGCTCCGGCAGCCGCCGCACCAATAAGAACATTCCGCCTAGAAAGCATCCGAATCCTCCTGGAGTTGAGACCGACGCGCGTGCATCTTGGTTTCACGCCAACAGCAGAGGCGAGGTATATCACGCGACGCGGACCCGAGGCAAAACCCGCGCCACAGCGTCCTGCGATGAATCGCGTGGATTGTTCCCTTCGCTTCCGCTCCGGGCAAGCGGGACAGGTCACCACTCAGAACAGCTATTCCCGACAACTGTTGGCGTCAGTGCAGCCACCGTGGAACTCCCCTGTCAGAAGTCCGCTTCTGCGAAGCCGCTGAGACTCTTCAAACAGATGCGCTGTTCGCTACAGGTAACAGGGTAATAAGTACCACGAGAATTTCGTTTGGTCATGAGGCACCGTCGAGGGATATCATGCGCGCACCCAGATCGCACGGTTGGATTGGGGCGAGTCTTGGATAGGGGGATGGGTATGCACCGTGCGCTTACGGGAGCGGGAGTGCTATTTGTTCTTGGTTGGGGACTGGGCGGGTTTTCCGCGGAAGCGGCGGCGCAACAGGCGGCGGAAAAAAGCAATATGGAGTTGGTCGGCTCGAACGACTTGCAGGGGCGGAGCGCGTATCAGCCGGTAGTCCATAAGCAGGGGGAGCGGTGGATCGCTTATATCGGGCATCATGCGGGGACACAGCTTAACGCGCTTACGGGGAAGCAGGAGAGCAACGGGACGTCGATCGTGGAGGTTACCGATCCGAAGCGGCCGAAGTATCTGGCGCATATTCCGGGGGAAGCGGGCACTGCGGAACATTCGGAAATGGGTGGGGCGCAGATGGCGCGGGTGTGCGACGGGAGCGATTTGCCGCATGCGGACAAGAGCAAGGTGTACTTGCTGCGGACGTTCGGCGACTCGGCGCATGAGATTTGGGATGTAACCGATCCGGCGAAGCCGAGCCGGCTGACGGTGGTGGTCGATGGACTGCACGACACCCACAAGAGCTGGTGGGAGTGCGACACGGGGATCGCGTATTTGGTTTCCGGCGTGCCGGGATGGCGCACGCGGCGCAGCGCGCAGATCTACGATTTGAGCGATCCGGCGAAGCCGGTGTTCATCCGCAATTTCGGTTTGCCGGGGCAGCAGCCGGGCGCGACGGGTCCGGTGCCCAGCGATCTGCACGGACCCATCTCCACGGGGCCGAAGGGCAACCGCGTGTACTTCGCGTACGGTCCCGGGGCTAACGGGGTCTTGCAGATCGTCGATCGCGGCGCGCTTTTGAACGGGCCTGTGGAGCCGACCGATGAGAACCTGCTGTATCCGCAACTGGCGAGGCTCGATCTGCCTCCGGACAGCGGGGCGCATACGGCGTTTCCGGTGCTGGGGTTGGAGGTCGCGGAGTTTTCCAAAAACAAGAATGGAAAGACGCGAGACTTCGTGGTGGTCACCCCGGAATCGCTGGCCAATGAATGCCTCGAGACGCGGCAGATGGTGCGCATCGTGGACATCACCACCGAGTCGAAACCGTTTGGCGTGGCCACTTGGACGGTGCCGGAGGCCAGCGGGAATTTTTGCGGGCGCGGCGGACGTTTCGGCACGCATTCGTCGAACGAGAATTTTACGTCGATCTACTACAAGCGAGTGATGTTCTTCGCGCATTTCAACGCGGGGGTGCGTGCGGTGGACATTCGCGATCCGTTCCATCCGAAGGAGATTGGGTATTACATTCCGGCGGTCACCGACAAGACGGACAAGCGCTGCGTGGGCACGGGGTCCGAGCAGCGGTGCAAGGTGGCGATCCAGACGAACAACGTGGAAGTGGACGACCGCGGGTATATCTACATCGTTGATCGCGCGAACAGCGGGCTACACATTCTGGAGCTGAGCGGGGAGGCTCGCAAGATCGCGAAGCTGCCGTGAGACTGGCTGCGAGATAGCCTAAGGTATTTAGTTGCAGCAACTACCAGAGGTGGAGGATGGAGTGGCCCAGAATATAGCCGGCACCGAAGAAACCCCCGAGTATCACCCCGGACCAGAGGATCAGGCCGAGGAAGGCCCACGCGACCTCTTTTTGGTCGTCTCCCGTATTGGGCCGAAAAGCCTCGGAATTGGGAGCTTTGCGCGACGGCTGTGTATCGTTTAGGTCCATGAAGGAGACTCCGTAGCGGGATCGAGCGGGTGAGTCTCTTTTTGACTCCGAACGAGTTCCCAGGTCCTTTGCAGGAGATCTTCGAATTCGCGGTCGGACAAGGTTCTCTCGGTCGGCTGTGTTTCGCTCGCGGTTGACATGGGGCTGCCTCCACTAGGCCCTTCGTTGTTGGGGGACAGGGGCGAAGTGCCAACAGAGCTACAAGCAAGTTAGTTTCCAGCCGGTTTGCGCTGCAAGGATGGAGTTTTTGGGACCGGTAGGCGCGCCAATCGAATGAAAACAAAGGACGGATTTGACTGATACCGGGAGGACGGTCCTGGAAGGTACTAGAACGGTAGTCTCCGATGAGAGACAGAGGGGCATGATTTCTGGCTCCAAAAGGATGCTGCCTTGGGACCTCCGCGGATTCGAGCTGCACGTCCGCAGGCCGTTGACATTCGTGAGAGACGCCAATAGAGTCCCCGGGCGATGAAACTGGGCCCTTCCTATTTCCGTCTACCGTGCATGGCCGATCTACGGAACTCTCGAGAAATATTAATGTCTGGCCGCGTTGGGCGGAGGCACTTTGCTTTAGGCCTTATGGCCGCGGGCGGAGTGATGCTGGCGAGCCGCGGAACTCGGGCGGCGGATTTTCCGTTGCGGCAATTCCACAATCAACCGGTCGAAAGCCCGCTTCACAAACGCCTTGTGGAAATGTGGGCGGCGGTGAAGGCCGAGACGAGGGGGCGCGTCGACGTTCAGACGTTTGCGGAGAACGATCACATACCGGGCGGTGATCCGGCAGCCCTTAAGATGCTGGTCAGCGGGGAGCTGGACTTTTTCACATTGAACGGCGGGGTGATCGGGACGATTGTGCCGGCGATGAACGTGCAAAACCTGCCGTTTTCGTTCCGGACGCAGGGGCAGGTTTACGACGCCATGGACGGAGACCTGGGCGATTACTTGCGCGGGGAAATGCGCAGCAAGGGCATTTACGGAGTGCCGCGCGGGTGCTTCGAGAATGGATTGCACCAGATTACCTGCGCGACGCGGCCGATTCGCACGGCGGACGATCTGCAGGGGTTGAAGATGCGCTCGCCGGCCGCACCTATTTATATTGATGCGTGGAAAACGCTGGGTACGGAGGTGGTGGTTGCGAATCTGGACAAGCTCTACGAGACGCTGAAAAGCGGAGCGGCCGAGGCGCAGGCGGACCCGTTCGCGCTTATCGAGCTGTTGAAGCTGTACGAAGTGCAGAAGTACGTCAGCGTGACGAACCATACTTGGTCTGGATTTAATCTGATCACGAACGTGAAATTGTGGCAGCGCTTGCCGGCGAGCGCGCAGGAAGCGATCGAGCGGAACGTAGCGAAATTCGCGCGGCTGCAGCGGGCGGATAACGATGCTCTCAATACGGAGGCGCGGGGGCGGCTGGCGCAACGAGGGATGACCTTCAATGAAACGGAGACTTCGTCTTTTCGAGCGAAGCTGAAGCCCTTCTACGCGCGATGGCGGGAAACGCTGGGCCAGCGGTGTTGGACTCTTCTGGAAGCTCACGTGGGCAAGCTTGCGTAGCGAAGCTGGCGG
>JBGOVR010000226.1:0-5529 GCA_041478205.1 Candidatus Acidiferrum sp. | reverse complement strand
GAACATGCACGCGAACTGCAAAACATTTTGCTGAAGGCCTCCAAGGTGATCGTTTCCGATGCGGGCATCGCGGGCGTAAAGTTTGTCATGGATCAGCGAGGCTATCGCGGCGGCCTGCCGCGCCTGCCGCTCCTTCCGGCTTCGGAAACTTCCAAACAGCGCATCTTGGCACTGCTGGCAAGTCTGGAGCCAGCGGTTGCCCGGGTCTAGCGTCCCCGAAATACCCGCTACCCTTTGCGGACGGCTCTCGTCCAAAGGTTGAGCGCCTGAAGATATGGCGGTTGACGGCCGCCTCGTGGTAGCAACGAGCGCCCGCGACGGCCCGCGGTCGCTACAACACCTTTGCCGATTGCTCGGTTTGTGGGCGTTTTCACCCCTTTATTTGCTGTGACCAAAGAGCGTGGGTATCATCTAAATCCCAATGGGTTGTGTCTCTCTACCGTTCCGGCGCTTGCCCCACCAGCCAAAGCTATTCCTCCAGTTTGTCGATGATTTTCCGAGTGTTGCAAGTTTCTACGCGCATCCGCCAACCCTCGAAGCGGTAACGCAAACCGCAAAATCTCTCGAGTTTCCCGCCGAACGCAGGAAAGAAGTCAGCGCCGTACTGCGTGACATCAACAAGACGCTTGGCGCGGACGAAGCCACGCAGCGGAATCTCGATCGCTTGGAGAGCGGCGCGGTCGCCATTGTGAGCGGGCAGCAGGTCGGATTGCTCGGCGGACCCGCCTACGCATTCTACAAAGCAATGTCGGCGATTCGTATCGCGGAAGAGTTGAGCGAGTCTGGCATTCCGGCAGTGCCGGTGTTCTGGATGGCCACCGAGGACCACGACCTGGACGAAGTGCGCCACGTGTCCTGGTTCAAGGGCGGGAAGCTGACGCGGTTTGAGCTTCCGCCGGGGGAAACACCTGGGCGGCCCGTCGGTCGAGTGAAGCTGGGAAGCTCGATGGAAGAAATCACGAAGACCGCTGTCGAGCTTCTTGGTGGCCCGGGCAGTCAGGTCATCGCGAGTATTTTGCAGGAGAGCTACCGGGCGGACGAAACCTACGGCAGCGCCTTTGGAAAACTGTTCGCGCGGGTGTTTGCGGATTACGGATTGATTCTGCTCGATCCACTGGACGCGCGGCTTCACCGGATCGCGGCGCCGGTCTTCCGTAAGGCGCTGGAAGATCGCGACGCCCTGACGGAAAAGCTGCTGCAGCGGAGCAAGGCACTGGAAGGCGCGGGATTCGACGCGCAGGTGAAGGTGGCGGCAACCAGCACGCTGCTGTTCCACTTCCAGGATGGTTTGCGGCTACCGGTTGTTGCCGCTGGCAATGGCGCCAGTGGCGTGAAGTTCAAGTCTGGGACGGCGTCTTGGAGCCGGGAAGAGGCTCTGCGGCTCGTGGACGCGGAACCCGAAGCGTTCAGTCCGAACGCGCTGCTGCGGCCCGTGGTGCAAGATTACCTGCTGCCGACGGCGGCGTTTTCCGCGGGGCCCGCGGAAATCTCGTATCTGGCGCAGTCCGAGGTTGTTTACCGGCACATTCTGGGGCGCATGCCGGTGCTTTTGCCTCGGGCGGATTTCACCGTTCTGGACGCCAAAGCGGACAAGCTGCTGCAGCGCTACCAGTTGTGTATCGAGAACATCTGGGCGGGTCCGCAAGAACTGCGCGGCCGCATGGAGTCGATATCGCTGCCCAAGGAACTCGCCGGCGATTTCGACCAGCGAAAGACGGAAATCGAAACCACGCTGGCAAACCTTGGCGAAGAGATCAAGAAACTCGATGCCACGCTGTCCGGGGCCGTGGATACCGCGAAGAATAAAATGACGTTCCAGTTGGAAAAACTGCGCGAGAAAACCGGAAGAGCGCTCGACGAGCGGGCCGGGCTGATTGCCGAGCACCTGGAGTTTCTCGAGAACCAGTTGTATCCCAACAAAGCGCTGCAATCGCGGGAGCTGTGTTTCTTGGCGTTTCTGGCGCAGTGGGGCCTCGACGGCCTCAAAGAGTTGAAAGATCTCGCCGGCAGCGCCAACCTCAAAGAGCATCGGATCGTCCGCATTCCGTAGAAGAGAAACACGCGCAAGGCTCCCGCTCGGCCGCATCGTGGGTCGGACCTTCAGGTCCGACATACGGCCCAGCCTCTGAACGATCTTGGACGCGTCTCGGCCGCCATCTTCTTCCTGCTGTGTATCCTTTACGTGGCGCTGTACGTAGTGGCGGAACTTTAGTTCCGCCATCCTGCATTTGTACATTGTAGCGGCGAGTTTAGCTCGCCATCTTAGTTTGGATTCACCCCAGGCCCCGCCCGCTCCGCCGCCTTGTGGGTCGGACCTTCAGGTCCGACATCCGGCCCGCCACTGAATGACCCACACCTTCGTTCTCCGCATCCGCCGACAGGCGCGTGCGGAGATTCTTCTCTTCGCTTCGCACTCGCTTGTCAATTCGATTCGCTCCCTCCCCCGCCTCGCCCGTACTTCCCGCACCCGCGTCACCGCCATCATGAACCGCAACACCAAAGACATCTCCACCGATCTCTTGCTCCGCGTTCTCTACGCCCTCGGCTATACCGCCAAAATTACGCTCCAGAGAGCCGCCTGATCCCGGTTCTACGCCGCCATTTTCGTATTTCTTGGTGCGTGTTTCTATCTAACGTAGTGGCGGAACTTTAGTTCCGCCATCCTTCATCTGCACCTTGTAGCGGCGAGTTTACCTCGCCATCCTAGTTTGCATTTGCCCCAGCCCCCGCCCCGGCACGTGGCCCGGGCGCAGCGACTTGGCAAGATGGGGGTGCCCCATACGCCGGTTTTGCGTGTGGGGGTTTTGACTTCGCTTTCGCTTCGCAGCATTCGAACAGTACTACAATATAATAGTAATCGACATAATACCATTTCCATGCTATCATGGGTTATGACGCTTTACCTTGATCCTCGAAGGGTTCCGCTCCAGTTCGCCCCTTCATTGCTTCATTACCTCTTTACTCCTCTACCTCGTCGCAACCACCCTTTGCTTTCAACAACTTCCAACATCCTTTTCCAGCAACTCCTTTCCTTTGACATTCATGCGAAATGCCTGGGGATGGGGGGTAGTATGAGTATCTCTAACCAAAAAAACCCTTGTTTTGGGCTAAGTCCTTTAGAGCTCACTCTTACGAAGAAGGCACTGAATTGCCCCAATTTGCAGCAAATAACAGTTTTAGAATCAATCGTCAATTTGCTAAGTCCTTTAGAGCTCACTCTTACGAAAAATGCGTCCGTAACTCCTGTAGAATCCTCACTTCCAAATCTAAAGGACTTAAAGTCCCATTGAATCATACTCTTACAAAAAAGGAAGGGGGAGGGGTGTTGCTTCCGAGGCTAAAGCTCGTCAGGAAACTTCGAGACTCTCGCGGTCCCACCGCTCCACTCGAGCTGGCTTCCCGGGGCGTTGCTTTCTTTCCGCACATAACCCATGCCGATCGGGGAAGGCCGGGAAGGAGGAGACCCCGCCCGAGTAACGTAGCCGGCTTCTTTTCCGCCAGCCGTCAGCGTTTCCCCGGCTGGGGGCACGACCGTCCCGGTAAAGACCAGATCGACGCGCCGACGGTTCACTTGCCCGCGCGAACGCACCCGCTCCACAATTTCTTGCCCGGTGTAGCAGCCCTTGGTGTAGCTGATGTGGCTGTCCTGCAAGGCCGCTTCGTGCGGAATCTGTTTTTCCCCGAAGTCGTAGCCGAACCATGGCACGCCCTGCTCCAGTCGCAGCGCATTCAGCGCCGTGTAGCCCATCGGCCCGCCACCAACGGCGCGAGCCTTCTCCAAAAGAATTTTCCAGAGCGCCGCCAGATGCTGCCGCTCGACCAAAAATTCCGCGCCCACAATTTTTCCTGGCGATCTCCTTACGACGGTGCCGGGAATCGAGCCGACCTGCGCTTCTTTCCGCCCCAATTCTGCCAGCGCGCCCAGATCGACGCCGGTCAGCTCCAAAACGAGCCCCGCCGCCGCGGGTCCCTCCAACGCCAGCGTCCCGTACTGCTGCGTCTCGTCCGTAAGCGTCACGTCGTCCATGATGATGAATTTCTCGATCGTTTCGATCAGCGGCTCGCGAATCACGGCGTAAGACAAGCAGAACAATTTCTCCGCCAGAGCATACGTTTCGATCTCCGCCAGGATGCGCCCCTGCGGATTCAGCAGCAGCGACACGACTCCGTGCCAGTCCGCAAGATCCTTGATGTTGTTGGTCAGAATCGCGTTGAGGTAGCGCACCCGGTCGGGTCCCGTGAACGACAGATACGCGCGGTAGTTTTTGTCGATCAGCGCCACAGAGTTACGCGCAAACGAATATTCGCCGCGCCAATCGCCGAAGTCATCGGGCAGGGCGCAGCCGAACCACACCCCCAATTTCGCCCCGGCGTTTCGGTGCAGCTCCGCAAGAGGCGTGTCCAGCGCTTTTTCCGTTCCCGTCGTCTCCATATATGCTCGGCTTCCAGTCTACCAGAGCCTGCGCCGCGCTCTCATTTCGCGTCTCCCGCTGCGCCGCACCTCGAATGCTATACTTCCGCCATGGCTGATGCGATGCCCACAGTCGGCCCCGCCAAAGAAAGATTCATCCACATCAGCATCCCGGTGGGGATGCTCCAGTGCAATTGCTCGATCATCGGAGATCCCGTCAGCCGCGAGGCGCTGGTCGTCGATCCCGGCGACGAAGTCGGCCGCATCCTGGAACTTCTGGGCCGCCACAAGCTCACCGTCAAAGCCATCGTCAGCACCCACGCGCACATCGACCACGTCGGTGGCCTCAGCAAGCTGCACCAATACACCGGCGCGCCGGTCATGATGCATCGCGACGACGTGCCGCTGTACCAGAGCATGGATGTTCAGGCGGCGTTTCTCGGCGTCCCCACGCCGGAGATCGGCGAGTTGGATCAACTCCTCACCGAGGGTGACGCGCTGCAGTGGGGATCCCTCATCGCCCACGTCATGCACACACCGGGTCACACCCCCGGCAGCATCTCTCTCTACCTGCCGCCTGACGCCGGCCACGTTACCCTAGCTGCCCCGCAGCTCTTCGCTGGCGATACGCTCTTTGCCGGCAGTATTGGACGCACCGACTTGTGGGGCGGCTCCATGGACCAAATCATGGATTCACTCCGCGGCAAGTTGTTGCAGCTTCCGGACGACACCATCGTGCACCCAGGCCATGGCCCGCGAACGACCATCGGCGAGGAGCGTCAGTCGAATCCGTTTTTAGTGGATAGGTAGCTCCGGAGAGGTAAGTCTGGATAGGTTAGGTATATCTGGAAGGTTGTCGCAGGCTGCTAGGTTTGTTTTGAATTTTCTTTCGCCAGGCGCATTTCTTCCATCACCGACTGC
Source organism: Candidatus Acidiferrum sp. (assembly GCA_041478205.1). Classification (GTDB taxonomy): domain Bacteria; phylum Acidobacteriota; class Terriglobia; order Acidiferrales; family UBA7541; genus Acidiferrum. The sequence continues at coordinate 197 of JBGOVR010000226.1, read as the reverse complement.
AAGAGTTCTTTTGCATGCGCTAGTTCTTGGACGACCATGCGCAGGTCCATCGCCGGAACCGTCGGATTCCGCTGGCTGGTGCAATACACGCCGTGCTGCCCGACCAAGACCAGGGCATTGGTCAAGCGATCCAGGGACACCGCCAGGCGGCCCCGCTCGCGGCCGAACATTTGTTCGTAATGCTCCAATTCGTCCTT
>JBGOVR010000016.1:0-49309 GCA_041478205.1 Candidatus Acidiferrum sp. | reverse complement strand
AGTCTTGTCGTAGCACTTGAAGTTTTCTTTTGATCCGTCGGGATAAGCGAGATCGCCGACGGCCATGACCGTGCCGGGAATCTTCTCGAGAAGCTTTGCCGTGGCTTTCGCGCCGGAGAGATCTCGGCAATCCGCGATGTCGCCTGCTCCGACAAGCACCGCAGCGCGATCTTTCGTGGCAGCGGAAGCGGCACCTGGCTTCGTGCCACTCATGGAAAAGCCCGCGACGAGCAGCACCGAAAGCAACAAAGCACCGCCAAACATCTTCTTCACAAGTTGCTCGCTTTCTCGAATCCCAGAGTGCGGCTCCGGCATCCTGCGGAAAGAAGAACGGCCGGAGCGCCGCAAACAGGAGAGGTTCGCGCTCCGGCCTCGGTACACCTGGTACCCGTGGAGAAAATCTACGAACTCTTTACTTCTCGTGCACCGGCGACCAGCGGAAGCCCGCTGCAATCGTCGGCGTGTAGTATTCCCGCTGGATCATGAACTGCGGGCTGCCTTGATAGAACCCGAACACTTCGTTGGTAAGGTTCAGCCCGTACATGATGAAGTTTAGTCCGTGGCCCAGGCGGACGCTGCCTTGCGCATCCACTTGGAGGTGAGAATAGAAGTAGCCATCCGCAAATGGCCCTTTGAGGCCGCCGGACGTCGGAGTGGAAGGCGTGCCGTCCAGCGTGGGAGTACCGTCCTGGAATGTGTAAAAGGCGATGTTCGCTTGATTGTAGGAGAGACCCACGCGAATCGAAACGCGCCCTTTGTCGTAGGTCGGACTGATGTTCCAGGTATTCGGCGCGTTGCGCAAAAGCCTGGGATGATCCGAACGCCCCGGCAACCCCTTGGCCTGGGACGCCGTATAACCGTAGTTCGCCGACAGGCCGAGACCTCCCATCGCCCCTGGAAGGAAAGTAAGGTGCTGCAGGTAAGCGGCTTCAAATCCAGTGATCCAGGCGCTGCCGGCGTTGATCGGCTGCGTCACCGTGTACGTGCCCGTAGGCGCGATTGGTGAGGGTTGGAAAGTCTTTAGAAAGCTCTCGGTCACAATCGGATCCGTCAGTCTCTTATAGAAATACCCAGCGGAGATCATTCCAAAGGGGTTGAGGTAGTGTTCGAGCAGCACGTCGAAGTTGTCCGCCGTTTCGGCCTTGAGGCCCGGATTGCCCAGGGTGGCCGTATTTTTCTGACTTCCTGGCTTGCCTGCGGTCGTAAAGGTCACCGCCTGAGCGATATCCTGCGGATCGGGTCGCGAAAGACCACGGCCATAAGCCAATCGGAGATTCGTGCTGCTGTTGAAAGCGTAGCGCAGCGACACGCTTGGCAGAATCTTCAGGTACGAACCCGTGGCCTTATCGGCCAGCGCGTTCGTTTGGTTGTCGAAAGTGAACGTCGTGAGATTGGTGTTCTCGAAGCGAACGCCGGCGACAACCCGAACACGGTTGCTGAAGTCGATGGTGTTCATCAAGTAGCCCGCCCCGACCTTTTCGACCAGACCGTAATCTGAGGGGTCCGTTCCGAGAGTGCTGGTGCTGTCGAACTGACCGAGATTGGAGAAGAGGAAATCGCGGACGGCCTGGTAGTTCGGGTTGTAACCCAGCTTGTAGGTATTGTCGTAGTAGCGGCCGTTCGTGAAGCCGTTGGGGAACTGGCTGAGCGGTATCGTGCCCGCGGGGTTGTACCGGACGCCAAAGGTATCGTCGAACTTGTGCGCGTTGCGGAATTTGCCGCCAATCTCAATATTGGCGAGGCGCGAACCAAGGTGGTAGCGCTTCGCCATTGCCCCCGTAAACTGGAGGTTCAGTTGGGCGCTCTGTCCGTGGCCGACGGTAATCCGACTCAATGAGAGAGTTGTCGGATCGTATGCTTCCGAGAAACAGGAGGGCGTCCACTGCGGCCGGAACTTGTTCGTGGTATTGGCAGGGTCGAACTGACACGAACTGCTGCTCAGGGTGCTGTCGAAATTCGCTTGCCCGGCGGCCCGGTCGATATCGCGCGAACGAGACACCGACGCATCCCAGGAGTACCAGGTGCTCGTCAGCACGTGTTTGCCGCCGATGAGAAGGCTGGCGATCGCGATGTCGGGACGCCGATCTTGCGTGTTAAACGATGGCGTGCCGGTACCACCGCCATTAGAGCCTAGCAGAGTGATATTCGGCGTATTGTCGGTGAGTGAATAGACCCAGCGATCGCCGTAGTTCTGGAAGTCGGAGTAGATCCCCCGAGCGTAGATGTTCGATCCCTCCCCGAGTTTATAGTCCGCGCTGCCAGCAAGACCCCAGCGGGTGCGGTAGTAACGGTATTCGCGAAGGTCGATGGATTCCTTCCAAAGCGCGGTCGAACCATCGGCAAACGTGGCGATGTCAGACACAGGCTCAATGTCGTCGATGCCGCGTCCACTCCAATCGTACGAGCCGCCCACGAGCACGCCGAAGCGCTTCTGCGCCCCAAAGCGCTGCCCAATCGTGCCGGTGCTCTCGTACTGGGTGCGGCCCCCCATAATCGGCATGTATCCACCCATTCCGCTGAGCGCGACTGTGGGCCGCTCGCCCGCCGTCTTCGTCACCAGGTTGATTGAGCCGCCGATGCCGTCTCCATCCATATTGGCTTGCAGCGTCTTGCTGATTTCCACGGACTCGACAATGTCCGCGGGAATAGCGTCAAACTTAATCTGGCGAACGCCGGATTCCGGTGACGGGACGTTTATTCCGTCCACCGTGGTGTTGGTGAGCCGCGGCTCAGTCCCGCGGATTTGTACGTACTTGCCTTCGCCTTCGTCGCGCTCCAGGCTGACGCTGGGCAAGCGCCCGAGGGCATCGGCCATGTTTGCGTTGGGCAAGCTGCGAATCACATCCGCGGGCAGTACCTGCACGATGTTGTCGGCGGTGCGCTCACGGTTGATGGCCTCGGCTTCCGCCGAAGCACGCTCGGCAGTAACAAAAACCTGCTGGTTCTGTGACAGAACCTCCAGCTTTGCTTCCACATTGGCGACTTGGCCGGCGACGACGTCCTCAGTCTTGGTGAACCCCGCAAAACCCACATAGGAAACCGTGAGCGTGTAGCTACCCGGCTCAAGGTCCCGAATGAAAAACTCACCTTGGACGTCCGAGGAGAGCGTCAGACTCCGCGGTTCCAGAGCGACTTCGGCGCCCTGCAATATGCCACCCGAGGCATCGGTGACGTGCCCCTTAATCGTGCCTTTGCCGCCTTGGGCAAACGCACCTGTAACCAGAACCGTGCTCAACATCATCCCGGCCACTGTCGCCAAAATTTGGTTCCTTAAACGCTTGAAAATCATGTTTGAACCCCTCGCATCAAGTTTGGAAAAACTATCTACAAACCACACCCTCGACGGGAACCTCTTCGCTGCAAATCACCTGGTCGGTGCTTGATATATAACCGGAAGAATAAGAACAGAGGATGAATGGAGGTTAATGGACGGTTAAAATAATCGTGAATCTTCTTCCGATGGGAAGCTCTCGAGGGAGATTCTAGACCTTAGTGTGCGGACGTTCTGTCAGTCGCTTGTTACAGTAGGGTTGCACTTCGGCGCTTCTGCTAAGGCCTGCCGGGAGGAGTTTGGGAGGAAAATCAGGTCCGGATTGCGGGGGGATGTTTTAATCGAACCCCCCGCGTTCGACGGCATGCTTTACAGCGGTTCAGAGATCGCGAACGTGGGGGCTCGATGGTTCTTAAGGACTATGGGCTAAACTCTTTTTTCCCAAGGCCTCCTTGTGAGATGCGAAAGGAACCGGCGCAAGCATTACACCCTGAGCCGGGGTACCGATACTCGGATACTCGAGACTTGCTAGGTGGGTCAAACGAACTGACACTGAAAATACTATGACCCAATAAATGCCCTATATTCATTCATATAAGAGGTCATATGAACCAGGACTACCCTCCCAAAGCTTTCCCGTGCTATAGTCCGCGCCTGTCAGGGGGGAAAGAGCGGCCTTGTCACTGCCCAAGATCGACGCGACAGTCACTATCAGGTTTGGCCTGTTCGAGGTCGATCCCGCCCGCGGCAGCCTCATGCGTCAAGGCATTCGTCTCAAGATTCAAGATCAGCCGTTTCGAATCCTCGAGCTGCTCCTGCAGCAGCATGGGGAGATCGTAACTCGGGAGCAACTTCGCCAGGCCCTCTGGCCTACGGGCACGCACGTGAACTTCGATGGCAGCCTCAACGCCGCCCTGAAGAAACTTCGCGCAGCGCTGCAAGATGACGCGGAAAATCCTCGCTTTATCGAGACCGTGCCTCGCCAGGGCTATCGCTTCGTAGCGCCCGTACATGTGATCAACGATGCGGCTGCTACCGTTTCGGCCGGGCAAGTGGCCAGCCTGGAAAATGGAGACAAGTCCATTGAAGTGCGTTTGCGTCTGCACCCGGAGTTCTCGCAAGAGCTTGCCGGGGGCGCCTACTGGGATCGCCAGCGAGCCGAGCGCACGCAGCGCTGGTTCGACCTCATTTTGCTGACGGTAGGGATTCTCTTCGGTTCCTGGCTGCTTTTTTTCATCGTGTATCCGGTGCCGCGGCCGAGCGTGCAGCGGATGAACCGCATCACAAACGTAGGCCGCATCGACGAATGGGGTGGCATCGTCTCGGATGGAACGCGGATTATTTATCTCGAACGCGACGCGGGTCACTGGGCACTTATGCAAACTTCGGTGGAAGGCGGCAACGCGGAGAAAATGGCCGCGCCATTCGAAAACACGCGCCTCTTTGGCATTTCTCCCGACCATTCGCAGTTTCTGATCGGCCAATTCACGCGCCGTGATGATGAAATGCCGCTGTGGCTTTGGCCGGTTCAGGGTGGCGCGCCGCGCCGCGTGGGCGAAGCCACAGGTCACGATCCCGCGTGGTCGCCCGATGGGACGCAAATCGTCTTCGTGCGCGGGCAAAACCTGTATTCCATCCATCGTGATGGAACGCAGCTTCGCCAGCTTTTCCACATCAACGGAGATCTCCATACGCCAGCATGGTCCCCCGATGGCGAGAGCATTCGTTTCACCGTAGGCCTCGGAGAAGACGGCACGCAATCGATCTGGCAAATGGCGGCGGACGGCAACGGTGCTCATCCGATCCTCGCAGGCAGGACGCAACCTTCTCACCAGTCTTCTGGAAACTGGACCGCGGACGGCAAATACTTTCTCTTTTCAGGTTGCGAGGAGTACGACTGTAATTTGTGGGCCATGCGCGATGCGTGGAGCTGGTTCCGGAGGTCGCACCACGGGCCGGTCCCGTTGACGAGCGGTCCCGATTCCTTGCATGTGGCGATTCCGGCGCAGACGGGCTCGCGCATTTTTGCTTTCAGTTTCCGCTCGCGCCGTGAACTCGAAAAACTCGATCCTCGAACGACACGCACTTCCATGCTGAGCCTCGATACCCATGCCGAAGAAGCCAGCGTGTCGCCCGATGGACAAATGGTGGTCTATACGGACAGGCCGGATGGCTCGCTGTGGCGCAGCCGCGCGGACGGGTCGCAGCGCCTGCGATTGACGAGCCCGCCGCTTGCAGCGATGGCCCCGCGCTGGTCGCCGAAGGGCGAGCAGATTCTTTTTACCGGCGTGCGCACCGGCCAATCCCGCCAGATCTACATCCTCTCCTCCGACGGAGGCGCGCTGCGGCCGGTTCTTCCCAAGGACTGGGAAGGAGCCAGTGCAGACTGGTCGCCCGACGGCTACCGCATCGCGGTAACCATGCGCAATCTGAAAACTCATCCGCAATATGCGATTTTTACGCTGGAGCCCACCACCGCCATCTGGAAAGAATTGCCGGACTCGAAAGATCTCAGCGTGCCGCGGTGGTCACCCGATGGGCGTTACATCGCCGCGGTGGACAACTCCAACCATCATCTAGCGCTCTTTGATATGCAAAAGGGAGAATGGACTGCGATTGCGTCCGGGAGATTTCTGGACGCGCCTCATTGGTCCCTGGATAGCTCGTTCCTTTACTATCAGGACCAACTGGATGATGAGGAGTCCGTATTTCGCGCCAACGTTGCGACGCAACGAGTCGAGCGGGTCTTCGGATTCGGAGAGATTCTTCGCGGGAGCGCCGCGCACTGTTTTTTCAGTGGATTGGACCGCGACGGATCACTGCATGTGATGCTGGAGCGTGGACTAACGGATATTTACGCGCTGGATCTCGACCTTCCCTGATCCACTGCAACGTCTGTGGGAGTTCGACTACTCTTCGTTGAACTGGTTTCGCTTCCGGTAAGCCATCACGGTGAACGCGACGCAGATCAGCATCGGGGGTATCACCAATATAAGGATGCCGCTGCGCAATGCCTGGATCAGACGCGAGCCGCCGGCGGCAGCTTGCGTGTAGCACAGCGCGCAATTCTGCGCGAATGCCAAGCTAGGTACCCAGAGTGCCGCAAGGAGGCCGGCACCCCAGCGGAACGATCGCGCCACCCGGTTCGCTTTCAGGCTCATTGGCAAATCCTCTCTTCGAGTATCGGCGCCAAAATTTGGTTCGTCAACTGCGAATCGTCACCCGCGCGGAGCGCCAGACCGCATCACCGCTCGGACCGGCCTAATGCGCAAACGGGCGCATGTGCAACAGCCGGAAGCTGTCTGACCAGATCATGTTCATCATAATCAGTACAAAGATCAAAGCCGGGATCAGCGTCAAGAACAGGCTGCGGCGTTCTTGGGCGAGATGCATAAAGTACATCACCGCCAGCGCGCCGCCACAAACCGCCAGCGCAAGCAAAATCGCGAGCAGCAATGCGGTAGAAAAATTCCGGTAAGCGAGGAAGACTTCGAGGCCCGCGATGCCGAGCAAAACGAAATAGACGGGCAGATACTTCGCGATTACATTTCCTGACGTTCTTGAAGGTGTCATCAAGCTTCCTCGTACGCCGCCTGCGCTAGCGCGACAGATTCAACAAATAGACCAGGGGCACGACAAACATCCACACCAGATCCACAAAGTGCCAGTACAAACCGGTAATTTCGACGTGACCTGCCGTCAAGCGGCCCCGCGTAAAGCCGCGGGCGATAACCGCAATAGCCACCACGCCGCTGACAACGTGAAGCAGGTGCAGTCCGGTGATACTGAAAAACGTGGCGCCAAAAAGCGGCGAACCCCAGGGATTCTGAAACAAACGGACGCCATCGTCGATGAGCCCGAACCATTCGCGGATGTGGAGTCCCGCAAAAATCACGCCGAGCAGAATTGTGGACCAGAGAAAGCGGTTGGCCTTGGCCTTGTTGCCGGCTTTCGCGGAATCCACGGCGCCAAGCATCGTCAAACTGCTGGTGATCAGCACGAACGTCATGATCATGACATTCACAATGCTGGGATTGAACTTGAACGGCGTGGGCCAGTCGTTGCTCGCGGTCCGCAGATAACCGTATCCGAACAGAAGGGCTCCGAAGGTCACCGCATCGGAGATGAGGAACAGCCACATCGTCAGCTTTCTGGAGGGGATCGCGTACGGCGACCCTTCCATCAAGGCGGCGCCGTGCCCAGGCATGGCTACGTCGGACTCGCTCACGGTATGTCCCCCTTCCTTCGCGCTCAAATCAAAGCCTCGTACAAATAACCAGGAGCAGATAGAGCCACAGCACTCCCATGAAATGCCAATAAATCGCGACGCCGTCGAACAGACTTTTACGGAAGGTGAAGCCTCCGGCAAGGCGCCCCAGCAAATAAACAAGAGCGGCGATTCCACCCAGAAGGTGCAGTCCATGCATGGCGGTAAACACGTAAAAAAAGGAACTGTTGGAGTTCGTCGCCAGGTAGAGGCCCTGTGCGGCAAGATGCCGCCACGCCAGGTATTGCCCGCAGACAAACGTCAGACCGAGGATCAGCGTAATCGCAAGCCAACCCAGGGTTTTGCGCAGTTCGCGAGCGGTCAACCTCACGCCGCTCATGATCGTGCGCCGAGACATCTCCATGGTAAAGCTGCCGATCAGCAATGCCACCGTGTTCGCGTACATGATGCGCGGCAAAACAATGTGCGCCCAGTCTCCCGACCCCTGGCGCACGTACAGCGCGCTGGTGAATGCCGCAAACGACATGGTGATCGCAAAGATGCCGATCCAGATGCCGCTGCGCGAGCCTCGGTCGCGACCCACGAGATGGGGTTGCGAAGCCACGGGCGAATAACTCGTTGATGCCATGATCTCCACTTTCTCCGAAAGGCCTCGCGGGAGACGCATTCGCTCCCGCGCCCAGGCTACTGCGCTTCGTTATCCGCTCGTAAGCTGCTCCGGCGAGTCTTGCATCACAAAATCGCCCTTGGAGCCTTTCACTCCGTATTGATAAGGATCGTGATAGATGACGGGATGCTTGCCGCCGAAGTTGTCCCACGGCGGAGGCGAAGGAATGCTCCATTCCAACGAGGTTGCGTTCCACGGATTGTCCGGAGCGGGTTTGCCGCGGAAGCGGCTGTGAATCAGGTTGTAGAGAAAAATGAACTGCGCCGCACCGGTGATGAACGCCGCAATCGAAATGAACTTGTGCAGCGGCATCAGCGGGGCCATGAAGTCGTTGACGAAGGAGGAATACCGGCGAATATTGCCCACGAGTCCGAGGTAGTGGAACGGCATGAAGATGCAGTAGGTGCCGACGAAGGTGATCCAGAAATGCAGCTTGCCGAGCGTTTCGTTCATCATGCGGCCAGACATCTTTGGAAACCAAAAGTACGTTCCCGAAAAGATGCCAAAGATGGCCGCGACGCCCATCACCATGTGGAAATGGCCGACCACGAAATAGGTGGCGTGAAGATAGATGTCAATCGATGGCTGGGCCAGGAAGAATCCGCTGACGCCGCCACTGACAAACATGGAGATAAAGCCAAGGGCAAAAAGCGATGCGGATGTGATTTGGATATTTGCGCCGTACAAACTGCCCAGCCAGATCAGCGTAATGATCGTGGCAGGAATCGTGATGGTCAGCGTCGGGAAGGAAAACAGCAGCGACGAGAACGGATTCATGCCGCTGACGAACATGTGGTGGCCCCAAACCATCCAGCTCAGAAAGCCGATGGACATCATCGAATAGATCAGGACCTTGGCGCTCAGCATCGGTTTACGCATGCTGGTGATCAGCACATGGGAAACGATGCCCACCGCCGGCAGAATGGCGATGTATACCTCCGGATGGCCGAAAAACCAGAACAAGTGCTGCCACAGCAAAGGCGATCCGCCGGCGTGATTCTGCAAGCGATCGCTGATGACCAGCCCTGAAGGAATAAAGAAGCTCGTGCCCGCCATGCGATCGAGAAGAAGCAGCAAGCACGCCGGGAGCAACACCGCGAACGCCAGCAACCCGATGCACGAGGTGATAAACCATGCCCAGGTGCAGATCGGCATACGCATGAAGGTCATGCCCTTGGCGCGAAGATCCAGTGTGGTCGCGATGAAGTTGAGCGAGCCCAGCAATTGCCCGATGCAAAATACCGCGATCGAAATCGCCCAGAGGCTTTGCCCCCAGCCCAGACCGGGCCCGGCGTCTTTGCCGACCGCGCTGAGTGGCGCGTAGGCCGTCCATCCGGAAGTCGGCGGTCCGTCGGGGATGAAAAACGCCAGAACCAGGACAAAGAAGGCTACCAGCGTCGTCCAAAACGACATCATGTTGAACCGCGGGAACGCCATATCTTCCGCGCCAATCTGAATGGGCAGGAAATAATTCCCAAAACCCGCAAACGGCGCATTGGTCAGCACGAAGAACACCATGAGCGTTCCGTGCATCGTCAGCAACGACAGGTAGTACTCCGGCGTGATGATGCCGCCGGGTGCGCCGGCCGATGAAAGAATATCGAGACCCGGAACCTTCGCGGTTGGCCAGACTAGATGGAAGCGCATCAGCCAGGACAGCGCCATGCCCATGAAAACCGCCACGAGCGCCAAGCCGTAGTATTGTTTGGCGATCACTTTGTGATCGAGACTAAAAACGTGCTTGCGGAGAAAACCTTCCGGCGGAGCGTGAACGTGTGCCGGTTGAACCGATGCTTCTTCCATGCGTCTGACCTCGTTCGGGCTACCGTGGATCAAATCGAGCGACGATCCGCGGCTGGGTTACTGCTCCGACGCCTTTTCCTTCAACCACTTGTCAAAATCTTCCTGCGCCAACACGTTGAGATACGCTTTCATGTTGTAGTGGCCGAGTCCGCACAGCTGCGTGCAGACGATCTCGTATTTACCCGTTTTCGTTGCCGTAAAATGGAGCGAAAGATCGAGTCCCGGCACGAAATCCTGTTGAATGCGCAGCTCACGCACGTAAAAGGAATGACCCACATCTTTCGCGTGCATCAGAAGATGAATCTCGCGATTTATGGGGATCGCCAGTTCGGCGGTTACGATGTCATCGCGAGCCTCGACATCGTTGGCGGGATCGAGCCCAAAATAATTTCCATTGCCTTCGTCAATCTTGTCCGGATGAAGCGGAGCGAACTTCCCGTCAGCTCCGGGATACCGGAAATAGAACGCGAATTGGCCCGCTTGCACCTGGACTTGCATGGCGTCCGGCTTTGGCGCGGTGAAGTAAACGTCGGCCCAAGCCTTCTGCCCGAGTACGCCCAGCGCCAAGACTTCCGTGCCCACCAGAATGAAGGCGGTGGCCACCATTAATTTCGCTCCGCCGGGCAAGTGCGTCACCTTGGAGCCATCTTTGCGGTTGGAGAATTTCCACACGAAGAACGCCAAGAGCAATTGCGCGCCGAGAAATGCGAATCCCGCCTCGGCCATCGTATCCGACAATTGTTCGTCGATGGCGTGCCCGTGCGTCGAGATGTCCACCGGCTGTACGTACTTGTGGACCACGATGGGATACGCGGACACCAGCGCGATGATCGTTAGAACTACCGCGAACAGCTTTCCCACAGCGCCTCGCTTCCGCCCGAGCCTGCTTCGGGCGCGCTCTCAATGGTCAGCAGCCAGCCTTCATTTCCGTTCTGATCGTAAATTCGGATCATCCCTGTTTAGTAGGGCTTCGCCTTGAAAACGAAGTTGACGCTCTTCGTCTCACTACCTGAAATCGTCACTTCCTGCGTTTGGTCGCCGTAGGATTCATGCCACGCCGTGATGGTGTACTTTCCTGGCGGCAAATTCGGAAGCGTGAAGCTTCCTTCGCCTTGCGTAACGGCATAGTGTGAGTTCTTCATCACGGCAAAATTGCCGTGCATCCACGGATGAATGTTGCATTTCACGGGGATGAACTCCGGTTTGTCGTACTTGTCGGTCATCGGCGGCGTCCCCGGCGGCTGCGACTTATTCCACTCCCGGTTGATCCTCGGCAGCGGATGAATATTGTGGGAAGTTTGGTCGTCGTTGGCGATTTCCAGGGTTTGGTTCACCTGGAAGGCCAGCACGTGAGGGATGTACTGGCAGCCCTTCTGATCGAACTTCACCGCCTCGCTCGGCGCGCTCTCATCCGGGGCGCCCGCGGAAACATAAACCACCACATTTTCCAGACTATTGTTTGGTCCCGTAACTACCGTCTCCGTGGTCACCGGCGTGGCATGCTGCTTGGCGCAACTCGGCTCCTTCGACATATCGATTGGCTTTGCTTTTGCCGGCGTGCCTTGGTAGGTCACCTTGCCGCTGATGGTCCCGCCGCTCGGCGCGGCATAGACCGCGATCGCCGAGGCCGCCAGCACGCCCAGCCCCGCGATATAGACTTGCTTCATTCGCATAATCTGCATTCTCCCTTGAAGTTCAGCACTTTCTGTCTTGAGTTACTGTTTAATTCCGGAACCCGTCGGGGTGCCGTAGATTTTCTTCGACGCCACTTCTTGCGCGCCTTCCTTCGTCGATTCCCACAAGGTCAGCTCCGGACTCTTGTGAGTGACTTGCAGAGTGCGCAGAAAGTGCACGAGGTCCCACGCGTCCTCCGGCTTGACGACGTCCGCGAACGAAGGCATCGGCGTGCCGTCCAGACCGGTGATGAAAATCGTGTAGAGATCCTGGTTGGTGGCCCCGCATTTGAACCGCGAACCAACAGAGAAGTTGTAAGGCCGGATGGGCTGGTCGTTGCTATCGGTGAGCGTCGCAGCGGACGGACCGTCTCCGTAGCCTTCCTGACCATGGCATTTCCAGCATTCCAGTTTCTGGAAAAGTTCTTGCCCATGCTTGATGCTTTCGACGGTCAACTTCGGCTCCGGCCGAACGGTTATGGGAACGCCCGGCTTGTCATTCTTCCAGCGCGGCGAAAGGGTTTTGATAAAGGCCACCAAATCCACGCGCTGCTGATTGGAGAGAGAAATCCACGACGGCATATTCGTCGTGTTGAAACCCCGGCCGATGGAGTTGTACAGGTCCTCGTCCGTTGGCAACGTGCCGGTAACCGTCGACCGGCACTTGAAGGTGGCCTGCACGAAGTTTCTCGGCGTCGGATTGAGGTACGGAGCGTTCTCTCCGTTGCCGTCCCCTCGAAAACCGTGGCAGCCCCAACAGAACCGGTAGTAAAGCTGCTTCCCCGCACTGGCGTGCCCAGTGAGTTTACCGAGATGCGCCTCGCTCTCTTGTGCGGAAGCGAGGGACGCCAGGGCCAACAGCGCCGCTGTTGCGATGAACATCCACTTCACAGTCTTAGTTGCGCGCATCGTTGTCCACCATTCCTCAGAAGATGAAGTCAAAGCCCAGGAATAGACTGCCACTCGTTAAATCACTGCCCGTGAGAGGCGAGACGCCACGCTGGCGGAGGATGGAGTATTCATTGTGAAAGGCAAAGCCGGCCCGGCTGGAAATAAACGGATAGTAGCGATACCCGAACGTCAGGACATCCATGTCGCCGAGATTGCCCGGAAGGCCCTCAAGAGCCTGACGGGACATGCGGATCAGCTCATAACGATTGATCAGAATGAATTGCGGATTCACCGTGTAGTGCGTTTCGATCATTCCGCCGTCCCATCTCGGGCTGCGGGCGCCGACGGGCAATGGTGTGTTCGCTGCCGTTCCGGTGCCGAGGAAGGCGTTATCTCCGGCGTGCGTGTACATGATCATGAAATCGAGTTTCTTGATGTACCACAGACCGTAGAAGCCGGCGCGGTAGAAGGATTTCTGGCCGAGCCCGTCCAGGTTCGTCACGCTGCTATCGCTCGCCGTAGCAGTACGGAAGTACGTCGGTGAGCGGCCGATGTAGGCGAAGGCCCCGACACGCTGAAGCCCGAGATTCCCAGCCTCGAATGCCTGACTGAACGTGAGATAGGTGTCGTAGCCGTGGCCATTCGGCAAGCCGACATTTCCATCATTGCTGCTCAACATTGCCACGGAATAACGGGTGTAGTCGTTCCTTGAATGACCCGACAACTCCGCGCCGAACTGGTTGTCGCCCAATCCGAAAGTAAAGACGTTGGTATTCTCCGTCACCGGCTGGAAGTGATAGATCTGATAGATGCCGCTGTTGTTCGAGAGTGCGAGAACGCGTTTCTCGGAAATAATATTGTCCAGTTCAAATTTTCCCATCTTGACGTTGACCCAACTGGTGTGCAGCAGGTTGTCAAAACGCACGTTGGCGGATTCAAAGTGGAATGCTCCGGTGTTATCGGAAGAAGGCACCAGCAAGAAGCTGATGTTCTTCGCCAGCGTCCCGGCAGTAAGCATATCCATGCCACTTAAATCGAATCCGTGGTTGGTCACCCGTTGCTCGAGTTGCGAGCCCGGATTGTTCGGGTCATCGACCGTTACGCGGTTCGAACTCTCCCGGTGCCAATGGGGCGTGATGCGCAGCGCGATCGGCCAGTACGCAGGCTGTTGGAAAACGGGGGCGTCGCGGTCATTCCCCATCTGATAGCCGTTGTCTTTAAACGTTTGGCCGAAGTTATTCAGCTTCGGCCATGCCTCGTGGCACGCGGAACACGGCATCCCGTACTTTCGGGCAAAGGCTGGAATGGCATAGACCTTCGCCGCCGGCAGGGGAAGCGCGGCAGCGGAACGACTATCGGCGAGGACCACAGCGAGGCATAGAAAGCCGAACACCAGAGAGGATGCTACCCACGAAGTTCTTCTCTTCGCCAATTGCAGTGCCCACTCGAACATACGTCCTCCTCTGCATGCCAATCAGCAGCAGCCCAAGCAAGGATGCTTTATCGGGATTGCGTGAACAGGGAGGGGGGCGGACACACTTATCACCACGTGCCTAGGAGGCCAGCAGCGCTCGTGCGCGATTCGAATGCGAATGTTAAACAGCACGCCCATAGAGAATCGGACCCTTTTCTTCGCGACAAAAAGAACGGGTCAATCCCCAAGTCCCTGAACCGTCCGGGAATGTACTCTCGCAAAAAACCGAATGCAAGACTTTTCTTATTTTCTTCAGTTATTTTATTCAAAGGTTCTAGCGAGCGGGTACTAGTTCTACGTGAATGTCTGGAACGATTGTGTTTCGAACCTCTCGTGGCGGAGCTACACCGCCCAGTTTTCGGGATTGACAGTTCTCGGTCCAGCGGAGTACCAAGGAAATGCATCACCGTAAGGTTGACCGACTATGGGCGGCTATTCTTCACGAGTTATGCGGTCGGTAGTCTTGTGCCCAATGCAAGACACTGCTGCCCGGAGGCCCTTTCTGGCTAAGGCCACAGCAGCATTCACTGCGACAATTCTTTGCCTACTTTTCGCGATACACCAACTCCATGCCGCGGGCGATCGCGATGTGCCCAGCCCCGGCTTCGTCACCGAATTCTCGGCATCGCTGGATGACGTACTGCAGGCCTTGCAGGAAGTCCTCCAGGATCAAACTATTCATGGAACGTATGTTTTCGACAAGGAGAAGACGCTAACCAGTGCCAAGGTGGCAGTATCCACGCCGCTATTCGAACCCTGGAAAGAAGGCGGCAAGGTCTTTTACAAAATTCGGACGGACGCGATTGCCCCGCGGCATTTCCGCGACAGCGCGGATCAGGGAACGATTGCCGTTCGCTACGTTGTCACCAGTGTTAGTCCAGAGCGCACGCGCTTGCGAATCGACGCCATCTTCGTCGAAAACGCTCACCGCACCATCCATCCATCCGACGGCACCGTCGAGTCCAGCGAGTCCAAAGTGATTCAGGACCACCTGCAAGCCATTCAATTTGCGGAGCAGGAAGCTGCGGACACCCAGCGCCGCCGGGAAAGCATCGACCTGGCCAAACAGACCCTGGTCCGCCAGCGCGAAGATGAGACCACGCGCTTCGCCGCCGCTGCGTCCTCGGTGCAAGATCTCGAGCAACGCGTAAATTCGTTGCGCCATCAAGTGCAACAAAGGATCAAAGCGCCCGGCGCAACCTTGAAGGCCGCGCCCTTTCGCTCCGCGGCCAACGTAGCCAACCTTGCCGCTTACACCGACGTCGTTATCGTGATTGTCACACCACACTGGTATGGAATTGAGACCCCCGAGGGTCAGCGCGGATGGCTTCCTCTCGACCAACTGGAACCTCTTCCGTGAACCAGCGCCGATCCCCTCTTGGTCGCCTCGCAATTTTCTTCTCGTTGATGATGTTCGTCGTGAGCGTCTCGATTCCGCGATGGGCCGCCGCGCAAGCGGTTCCCTACGCGCGTACCTTCCCAAAATCGAAAGACGAAGTCGACACAGCATTGAAAGAACTGCAAGCGTACGCGGGCCAGAAGTTGCCGCTCGTCGATGGTTTCGTTGCCACCAGCGATCGGCCACTCAATCGCTACGAGCGCGCGTTCTATCAGTTTTCAATCGACCTGCTGCCCGCGTCATCCGATGGCACCATCGTTCGCCTCACTGCAAAAATCACGGCCTGGTATGCCGATTCCGATCCTGCAAAGTCGGGCTATCAAGTCTTGCCCTCCAATGGGCGGCTGGAGCTGGATTTGCTCGACCGGCTGACGGAAAAATTCGTCGGGAAACCGGCTAGCTCCGTTTTTAGATCGGATGTACAAGCTCCGAAACCGAAGATCGACCTCTCGACCAACTTGCCGGGAAGTCCTCCCCCGCCGGGCAAGAGCTCCGCCGCGGCCGCGCCATCCACGGGAACAACATCCGGTAGCGACGAAGTCGGCGGGCTACGCGTAAAGCGCGAGGCCGAAGAAAAGCGCATGCAGCAACTCAGCATGGAGCTGCAAAGCCTGCAAGACATCCAGCACAACCAGGCGCACCCCCTCAATCTGGTTGCGGTGAAAAAAGCTGGCACACCAGTGCTGGCGCGGCCGGCAGAAGGTTCCCGCGTTCTTTTCAACGCCGCAACCGACGACGAATTCGAATTCCTCGACGCCGAGGGAGAATGGATCCACGTGCAAATCTCCGGCGCGTCGCGCGGATACATTCGCCGAAGCGGTCTGGAATTGCCGGAGTTCCTCGCTGCTCGTCTGAAATCCTCGAACGGGACGCCTTCCGCTGAAAAACCGGATGCGTTTCGCGTGCAGCGCGAAGAAACCGCCACTTTTCCCGGCGATTGGGAAGCGTTGCGCGGCAAGCCGGTAAAGATTTACACCGTTCAGCCGGTTTCGCAGGACCCCAAGGAGACCGGCGCGCAGGCCAAGCTTGGTTTTGCAGCCTCGCTGTTCCGCAAATTCTCCAGCGAGCCCGCGTCCGCCACCACTCCCGTGGAAGGCGTCGTCGTAATCTTCGACGCGGCCGATGGCGGGATCATTGGCAGCACGCTCTCCGGCACGCAGCAATTCGCCGCCGGCTCGCTCTCGCAAGATAATTTCTGGAAGCAGTGTTATCTGGACCCGCCCGACGCCTTCCAGTCGCGGCCCAAACCGTAAGCATCGCTGCACCCGAAGCATCCTTCAGGATGCTATTTCTCCATATCTGCAAAGCTTGCTGCAATTCTCTCAAATCCATATAAAATAAAAGCTGTAGCCACCGTGGGGCTGTAGCTCAGATGGATAGAGCGAAGGTTTCCTAAACCTTAGGTCGGGAGTTCGAACCTCCCCAGCCCCACCATTCTTCGGCGCCTCCCGAATAGTCAGAATGAATTATTGCTCGACCGGTTGCACAGGAGTAGCTCACGGCTATCAGCGGGGCCAACAGTTGGTTGACGCCGGAGCCGCCAGCGCGTAGCTTGAGAATTCGGTATGAAAGAATTGATATCAAGGAACGCCAGACGGCGAACGGCAAGCGTTGCCGTTGTTACGATATTGGCGATGCTCGTCGCGCCATTTTGTAGCTCGCTCTGTGCCACGTCGCAAGGGTGCTCGGCAGGCGCTGCGATCGAAGGATCGGACGGCGGAGATTGCCATCATGGCGCGGCAGCGAGCGGCACGGACGGATTGCGAACCGGCTTTTTTGCGGCCACAACCTGCGGTTCATCGGAACTACCAGCGGCGACCGTAAGCTCCAGCAAGAGTTGGGACGAGCTGCAAAGAACGCGGAGTGTGGCACCGCAGTTGTACGTCGTCGCGACGGCGAAACCGTTCCCTTCTTCACCCTGCACAAGTCGCGCACGCTGGCGTGAGAGCTGTGGCCATGTCGGAACGAACGACAGAGTCACGCGAACAACCGTACTGCGAATCTGAATAGTTCCTTCCTTATTCCCCACAAAATCCAGGTTTCTTCCGTTTTGCGACAGCGAATTCGTTCGTCCGCTGAATCGTTTTCACGCCAACCGAATCTAGTAGTCAATGGCATTTGCCGGAGGCAAAGATGAGCGGCACAAGAAGAAGGTTCTTTCAGGATGCGGCGGTGTTTGGCGCCGGATTGTTCGGAATGAGCGCTCGACTGCGAGCGCAAGCGACGGAAGGTAGCGCTACCGGCACTACGCATCAACACCAGGCTCATACCGAACACTCCGTGCATCAAGCTGAAAAGAGCGCGGTGGCTGGGCCGCTGATGGTGACACCGGATGTGCCGGACCTTGCCTACGAAATCGACGGCGCGGTGAAGGTCTTCAAACTCACCGCCGAACCTGTGAAGCAAAAAATCGCGCCGTTCAAGACCATCGATGCGTGGGGATACAACGGAAGCTGTCCCGGACCGACAATCCAGATCCAGCAGGGCGACCGCGTGCGTGTGATTTTCAAAAATCATCTGCCGGAATCCACTACCCTGCACTGGCACGGGCTGGAAATTCCGATCGAGCAGGACGGCGTACCGTGGATCAGCCAGAAGCCGGTCGCGCCGGGCGACAAATATACTTACGAATTCACCGTGCACCAGGAAGGGACGTTTTTTTACCACGCGCACAGCGCCATGCAAGAAATGATGGGGCAGATCGGACTTTTGATCGCCCATCCGGAAAAACCCTACCGGCCGCACGCCGATCACGATTTCGGAGTGATCTTGCAAGAGTGGGCCGTGCTGCCAAGCAACACCGTGCCGAACACCGCGGGCATGGAATACAACTGGCTGACCTTCAACGGCGTGTCCGCGCCCGCGATCACGCCGATGATCGCGCGGCTCGGAAGCCGCGTGCGCCTGCGCATCGTGAACATCGGAATGGACCATCACCCCATTCATCTGCACGGCCATCAGTTCGTGATGACCGGAACGGAAGGCGGGCGCGCGCCGGAAACGACGTGGTATCCGATGAACACCGTGCTGGTTGGAGTAGCACAAGCACGCGTGATCGAATTCGACGCGAAATATCCGGGCGCGTGGATGCTTCACTGCCATCTGCCGCACCACATGATGAACAACATGATGGATCTGCTCAGCGATCGCCAGATTGAGACCGCGGACCAAACCGATCCGAAGGCGTTGAGCCAGATGCAAACCCTGGCCAACACCGTCGGGTTCGAGCACGTCCACCATTCACCCATCGCGGAAAATGCAAATGACGTGAAGGGCTTCCCACAAGACGCGTTCATGGAGATGGGAATGGACGAAGCCGTAGCCAAGCCCGAGACCTACGGGCTGCCGGCAAACTGGAGCGCGGGAATGATGGGCATGATGACGCTGATTCGCGTACTCCCAGAAAAGGAATACGACGAAATTATGGCCAGAAAGAAGTCGGGAGCTCCGCCGGAGAAGCACGAGCATCAGCACCCGTCGTAGTAGCAACCTGTAGCGCAGGGTGGAGTCCGCGTAGCCCTGCGGCTGTTCCCCAGCACCACGCAGAACGCAGAGAACACAGAGGAAAAAGAGGCAGAGCGATGAAAACTTCGGCGAAATTCGCAGCGATCCTTCTGGCGGCAACTTCTTTGCTCGCTGGCGCATTGCGGGCGCAAGAAATGCAGATGCCGGCGCAGCAAGAGCACACGCAGCACCATCACGGAGACATCCGGCCGGTGGCAGCGGAGTATCCGCGCATGGGGCGCGCGCAGGCGAAAGCGCAGGGCGCGCTCGTCACGCTGGACCAGGTCGAGAAGATCGCGCACGAGCTGAATCCAACGCTGCGCCAGGCCGAAGCAGAAATCCGCGCGGCGAACGCGCGCCAGCAGCAAGCGGGACTGTATCCCAATCCCACGGTGGGCTACACGGGCGACGAGATCCGCGGCGGATCGGTCGGCGGAGGCAAGCAGGGATTTTTCGCGCAGCAGACGATCGTGATCGGAGGAAAACTACGCCTCAGCCGCGACGTGTTCGGCAAAGAAGCGAAGCTGGCGGCGATCGAAGCCGAGGAACAGCGCATCCGCGTCGAAAGCGCGGTGAAGATGGCGTTTCTTCGCGTGCTCGCGGCACAGGAGCTGCTCGATGCGCGGCGCGACCTGGCGAAGATCGCGCAAAATGCGGTGGATACACAGCGCCGCCTGATGAACACCGGCCAGGCGGACGAGACCGAAGTGCTCGACGCCGAAGTGGAAGCGCAACGCATGCACATGGCCTCAAGGATGCAAGAAAACACGTTGCGAGAAGAATGGAGATCGCTGTCGGCGGTGATCGGCCAGCCGGACATGCCGGTGGCCACGGTCGCGGGCGATCTGGAGAAAGATTGGCCCGAGCTAAGTGAAGAAGAAGCGGTGGACGCCATCGCCAAAGAGAGTCCAGCAGTACGCATCGCGGAGGCGGACGCTGCTCGCGCGCAAGCGGTGCTGGCGCGCGCGCGGCGCGAACCGATTCCCGATCTGCAGGTCCGCGGAGGCATGGAATACAACAACGAATCGCTGGGCAGCGTGCCATTTGCCAAAGGCTGGGAGGGAATTGCCGAAGTGAGCGCGCAGATTCCGATTTTCAATCGCAACCAGGGCGACGTGGCGGCGGCTCGGGCGGAGATCAACCGCGCGGAGCAAGAAAAGAAACGCATCGCGCTGACGCTGCGGGAACGCGCCGCCTCGGCCGTGGACCAATACGCGAACGCGCGGCTGATGGCCGTGGAGTTTCGCGACGAGATGCTACCGCGAGCGAAGAAATCCTACGGGCTGATGGTCGAAAAATATGGACTGATGCTGACCTCGTATCCGCGCGTGTTGGAAGCACAAAGGAAATTGTACGAGTTGCAAGTGGAATACATCGCGGCGCTCGAAGGCGTGTGGACCAACGGCGTCGCGCTGCAAGGGTACCTGCTGACTGACGGACTGGAGGCGCCCGCGCGGCCCGGCGAAGTCGATCGGCCGGTGCGTGAGACCAACGTTCCCACGCCCGAGCGAACCATGTCCCCCGGCGAAATGATGCCCCGGCCATAGCAGCGGATGCTGCCGGCAAAGGCTCTGGCGCTTCCGTAACTGACTGAAATAAATGGCTTTGTTTGCCACAAGATGGCGAGTGCGAAACACTAGTACGCTGGTAGCGTTGACCAAGAGAAAACTTGGTGGGTACTGTGACGGATAGGGCGTATGGGTGTCGGCGGCCGTGTTTTCACTCCGAGCCGCCGGTCGAACCATGCACACGTAGTTCAGAGAGTAAGGGGAAGACTGAGCGGCCCTGCGTTTCGCCGCTCGATTTAGGTTCGGAATGACGGCAATACTAAAAGCCGGGCGTTACGAAATTGTCGGCGAACTTGGCCGCGGCGCGATGGGTGTGGTCTACAAGGCCATGGACCCGGTGATTGGCCGCGCGGTCGCGGTAAAAACGATCAAGTTGAGTGAAGAAGGCACGGGACTGTCGCGGCCGGAATTGCTGGCGCGGTTCCAGACGGAAGCGCGCGCCGCGGGCTTGTTGACGCACCCCAACATCGTAGTTGTGTTCGACGCAGGCGAAGAAGACGGGCTCTACTACATCACCATGGAGTTGGTGGAAGGAAAGAGCGTGCAGGCGCTCCTGGACGCGGGGCATGCGTTTCCGCTACCGCGTGTATTGCGGATCATGGAGCAAACCTGCAGCGCGTTGCAGTTTGCGCACGAACGCAACGTGGTGCACCGCGACATCAAGCCCGCCAACATCATGCTCACCGGGGACGACACGGTGAAGGTAACCGACTTCGGCACCGCCAAAATCCTGCAATTTGGCACGGTGCAGCAGACCGCCCACGTGATGGGGACACCCAGCTACATGTCGCCGGAGCAGGTCAAAGGGCGCGCGGTCGACGGGCGCAGCGATATCTTCTCTTTGGGCGTGATGCTCTACGAAATGATCACCGGCGAGAAACCCTTTCCCGGCCAGAGCATCACCACGGTGATCTACAAAATCGTCAACGAAGAACCCGTGCCGCCGCGGCAGATCAATCCTTCGATTCACCCGGGAATC
Source organism: Candidatus Acidiferrum sp. (assembly GCA_041478205.1). Lineage (GTDB taxonomy): Bacteria > Acidobacteriota > Terriglobia > Acidiferrales > UBA7541 > Acidiferrum. The sequence continues at coordinate 27,852 of JBGOVR010000016.1, read as the reverse complement.
AGCGCGGCGGTGATGAAGGCGCTCGCGAAAGAGCCGGACACCCGCTACCAGAGCTGCCGGGAATTGCTTGAAGATTTGAGGAATTACCGCGCCACCGCGAACGTGGGCAGCGGTCCGCAATCGACGATGGTAATGGGCGGACCGAACGCGCCGAACGCCACGGTGGCGATGAGCGGCCCCGGGCTGCGCGGCATGCACAACGACATCGCAACCACAACGGCCGCGCAGTCGCTGTCTTCGCGCGCCACGAATCCGATGCAGACACCGGCGCTTCGACGCACGGGACCCGTGGTTCCATACGTGGAACCGAAGAAGAAGAGCATCGTGGGTACGATATTCGCCGCGCTGCTGCTGCTCGGCGTGATTGCCTATGGGGCGTACAAGCTGCGACCCGTGTACTACGACGTCCGGCAAACTCACGTGGTGCCTGCAGCTACCTCGAACGAGGCTCCGGTTGCGACCGTACAAGCAACGCCGACCACTGCAGAGCCGAAGACAGATGCCAGTGATTCCGCCGGGCAACCAGCCGTAGCTCCGCCGCCGGAGGCAAAGCCAAAGTCTCCTTGGGTTGCCGCGCCGCCGGCCGTGGCAGAAGTGAAAACGTCGGAAGTTGTGGTGGAAAAAGCCGCGCCGAAGAAAATGGAGCCGCTTCTGAGCACCAAGGCCACGGAATTCAAGCGGCGCGTCGAAGAAGCCATCGCGCAAAGAGGATTGACTGGCCGGGCGAAAGTACAAGGGGTTGGAAACACACTCATTCTCGCGGGCAAGTTGCGTCCCGCCGAACATGGCGGGCTACTGAAATTGTTGCGCGATGCGCCAGCAGATATTCGCGTCGTGGACCACGTGGAATATGACGATTCCGTAGCCGCAACGGCAAACCCGGACGAAGGCGGGCATCCCGTGCCGACGGTGGACCGCGGCGCAATTCACGTGGTAACGGACGTAATCGGCGCAGTGGCGGTGTTGCACGGGCCTGCGGGGCGCGCGCTCACGCAATGCCAGACGCCATGCAGCTTCAACAATCTTGCTCCGGCGCGCTACAGCCTGGAAGTGAAGAAGGACGGCTACCAACCGGTACAGACGGCGTTGCAGGTGCAGGCCAACAGCGTCTCGGACCAAAAACTGTCGCTGGAATCGCTGGCGAAGGGACTGCTCGTGACGAGCGAGCCGCTGGGCGCGGACGTGTTCATCAACGGCGCGAAACAATCCGGACAGACTCCGGTGACCTTGCCGTTGGCGCCGGGCCAATACAACCTGGTGCTGCGCCTGCGGGGGTTTGACCCTTATTCCGAGTCGGTGCAAGTGAAGGACAACGCGCAAACCGAGCTGGGCGTGAAACTGACCGAAAAGTCGGCGAGTCGCGTCGCGTGGGCCCAAGTGGAGACCAATCCGAAAGGCGCGGACATCTGGGTTGACGGCAATCCGACCGGAAAAGCAACGCCGTCGCGCATCGAGCTGCCCACCGGGATCCACACGGTGACGCTGAAGCTGGAAGGCTTCCAGCACATAAAGAGGACCGTGCAACTGAGCGAGGGCGGAACAATCACCCTTAACGAATCGCTTAAACCAAGGTAAACAGATAAGTTAGCCGGATCCTAAGGTTTCTGGCTCACACCAGATGCGGCGCTTCTCCGGACGGTCTGTAGAGCCCAGCGAAACGACGCGCCAATCGGGAGATTGGCGTTCCCAGGTGTAGCCCCCACCCCCGTATGTTTTTGTACAACGTTATGATTCCATGAGGGTTAAATCGTCGCGTGATGCAACGTTTTGATTCCGAAGGGGATAGCGGCCTTGGGAGTTCCCGTTTTTTGGTTCGGGCTACCGATACCCCCCCACCCCCCGGGGTAATTCGTATCGATATAAAAGAAAAGGACTTACGAAAAATGCAGTATGTAAGTATCTGATTCTAAAGGACACATTTGCACAAGGGAGTGATGTTTGATCGCACGATGCGTGGCTCGCTTTGGGAACTGGGTCCCCCTGCTTTTCCCGCAAGAGTTCGTAAACGACTGACTTTACTATTGTTACGAAAAACTCCTGGATCGCTCCCATGCTGCAGAGAGCGTGCAAGCAGTTATCAATGCTGGACTTACAGATACGCCCGAAAATGAAAAAAGCGCCGACAACCGGCGCTTGGAACGAAAACTGACTTCGTTAAAGGGTATCACAGGCTGAGAAAAAGTCAAGGGCGAATTGAGGCCTCCGGGCCCCAGATGCGGAACTGGCCGCTGCAATGGAGCAGGCTCAGGAGGTAGAGCATACCGTCGTAGTAACGCTGCCGGCCCGAGGGGATCGGAGCGTCCCATAGGGCTTTCACGAAGTCTTTCGCTCTTGGATTGGTGGCGGCGACGCTGGCGACTGCGTTGGCGGCCACAAGGCCCGTGGAGTGATGGGCTTGCAACGGCTTGCCATCTAGGCTGTACAGGTCGCCGTACGTGGATAGACCCTGCGACAGAAAGAATGCCTGGATGCGATCGCTGAGTTGCGGCTCCCGCGGGGCCTTGCGCCACCAGGACCAGTCCACCGACCAGTTGCTGGCGGTGCGCCAGGAATCGTATCCGAAGATGGCCGACTGCGGAAAGCGGGTGGCATGCGGCGTGCCGTCGAAGTTGGCGTAAGCCGGAGCGAGTCCGGTCTTCGGATTGGTCGTTTTCAGAAAGAAAGCCCGGCTGGCGGTTGCCGCTTGCGCCCAAAAGGCGCGATCCGCGGGAGGTCCCCAGAGCGCCCACAGATCGTAGAAGGCCGGCAGGTGATACGAAGGATCGGTAAAATCGCCGCGGCTGACCACTGGAACAAAGCGGATCATCTTGGAGGTTTCGTCCATTTCATTGCCGACGGTGCGGGTTCCAAACTTGGTGGGACCGGTCTTCTGCTCACGATGCCGCATGGAGGTCAGAAGCTCGTCGGCCTGGGCCTTGTAATTGTAAATTCCGGTGCCGCCGGTGCCCCAACGCGCGGCGGCGAAATACAACGACATCACGAAGTATTCTTCGCCGTCCGGCGCGGGGGTCTCTTCATTCGGGCTGCCATCAATCTTGCACGACCAAGAAAAATAGCCGTAGGAGGGATGACGGGGATCGCTGATGAACATGTAGGTCTTCGCCCAGTTCCATAAGGCATCGAACTCCGCTTTTTTGTTGAGCTGGACGGCGATCATCATGCCGTAGGACATACCCTCGGTGCGCACGTCGTGATTGTTCCAATCGGTGAGATAAGCGAGCGGCCCATCGGCATTCTTGCCGACGGAAAAGACTACGGATTGCTCCTGAGGGTCGCCGTGGAACAATTGCTGAAAAGCCGCGTCGATTTTCGCGGAGATTTCCGCTTGCGAATGCCCACCTTCAGCGAACAAATTGCGATAGCGCCCGGTAGCGAATGCGCCGGCACCTTCGCTCGCGGTCGCGGAATTTACAAGCGAAACCGCAGGCGAAGTCTGGCCACAAAAAAACGCGAGGAACGACAGAGCCGCAGCTCCGGCCGATAATAGCTTGGATTTCCGACAGGAGCGTTTCATGCAGGGCCGATCCAATGTCATTTTGACGACGCCCTTGAAGGATACGCGAATTGGCCCTGCAAGAAACGGCTTGCCATCCCTCTATGAGACGCAAATAGACCGTCAACTGGCTGCGGTGGTGCGTTAGCCCGTGGGAGCGGTTGGGTCCGGAAGCGGAGGCGATGATCGAGCGGGTGCGCCCTTCCGGAGGCTGTTTAGGGGCAGTCTGGTGGTCTGTCCTGACCTCGACAGAAGGCTGCAATTTGAGCGAAGTACAGGGAAGAGAGGGCAAAAACGGGCCGCGTCCGGGGCTACCCGACGTGTTACATTCTGTAACCTAAGCAGCAACGTAGTCCTAGGACTACCAAAAATCAGCGTTAAAAACAAATAACTTAGCGCCCAAATGAGTAGGCCGGAGGCGTGCTTGCTTTATAGGCAGGGCTCGCCTGCCCTCCCAGTAGCTCGCGACATTCGCGCAGGATTTGCGCTCCCGGCGAATAAGGGGAGGTGTACGGGCGAACTAGCAAGTGAGGAATGATTTGGTCTTTCGGGCCACACTACCTATCGTCGAACCAATGCACCGATCCGAAGCGAACGCGGATCTGGGGGATGGAAGTGTGCCCAGACTGCCCGCAAGCATGGCGCGGCAGCGCCGGGAACCCGCGGCAGAGGTAAGCGCGACGGAGCTGAACCGGGCGCTGCGTGGGCTGCATCTGCTGTTGCGTTCCGCACGCCTGTACGAGCGCCACCACCCGCATACGCTGCAAAGCCTGGATTCCGCGTATGAATCGCTGCGCACCCTTGCGGCGAACCTGAACGGCCTGGAGTTTCGCGTGGAACGCGGCGGAATCACGGCACCGAAACTGAACGAAGCGCCGCTGGCCGACGCAAAAGGCGAGTTGCACGAACTGGCGAAGGATCTGCAGCGCGCCGGAATCCACACGCTGTTTTTTGCGCGGGCCTTCCATGTGGGCGAACTCGACACGCTCGCACAACTTGTCAAGGCAACGTTGCTAAAATCGGAAGGGACCTCGAAACAAGGAGCGGCGGCCTGGTGGCCGGAGCAACTGGTGGAGAACCGAGTGGAAGGCATTTCGGTCAATACCCAAAGCGAGCGGAAAGTGGATTCCGTGCTGGCGAGCCTGATCGCCGCGCTGGTCGCCTCCGGCGGACACTCGCCACGCGAGGCGAGCGATACTCCGATTCAGGCGCCGCAAATCGAAGACCTGGTGGATACCCTGCGCTTGCTGGCCCGGCTGACGCCGCCGCTGGAGGCGGCACGCGGCCTTGCGCCGGAAGAGGCCGCGCGAGCGATCCACGGGGCGATGGAAGAGGCCAGCCGCGACACGGTGCGGCTGCTGCTCAGCTCCATCTCACAATACCCGCCTCGCGAAGGAGAGCGGCCACAGACTTATCTGCTGCGGCTGTCGGAGCGCTTGATCTTCGAATTCCTCGGGCCAGAATTTTCCGCAGGAACGCTAACGCCAGCTTCAGTGCGTCCGATGCTTCACCGGATGGGCGAAGTACTGGTGACCGCGGGCGAATACAAGGGGCCCCATTCCTCGGCGCACTTGACTACCTTTGCGACGACGTGGGCGACCGACACGCACCGCGAAAAACTGGTGGAAAGGTTCTGGCTGGAACTCCCGCCACGCGAGAAATCGGCGGTTCTGCGCGGGCCGGACGTTTGGTGCGTGCCGATCGTGGCACTGCGGCAGACGCTGGGGCAGCTCGCGGACGCCGGAGCGGACGCGCCACGCCGCGAAGCGCGAAACATTCTTTTGAACTACGCCCGGCGAATCGAGAATGAAGATGCCGCCGCAAGGCGCTCCATCGCCGCGGGCTTGAATGAATTGAGCCCGATTATCGAATCGCTGTGGCCGAACCAACTGCCGGAGGACTTGAGCCGCGGCACGTTGAAAGCGCTGGAGAAAGAAACCGTTCCGGAAGCTGCCGCGTTGCTGGCGGCGTTCCTGGAAACGTTGGGGCGTGTCGCGGTGAATCGCGGCGACTATACGGGCTTCGAGGTCATCCTCAGCGGGCTGGAAAAAACGCCCAAGGACCGCGAGCACGATCACATGTCCGCGCTGGCGCACCGCTTAGTGGCGCAAGACCGCTGGCTGCTGCTGGTAGATGCGGCGTTTGCAAACCGCGCGCTGGACCCAGCATTGCCGCGGCTGTTGCAGCGCGATCCGGAGCGCCTGCTCGACCGCATGACATTGCTGCTGACCGAGCCGCGAGGCGCCGAATTTCTGCCGGCGATGTCGCGCCTATTGCGGACCATCGGCGTACCGGTGCTCAATCTGCTGGAGACGCGCTTGTACGAAGCGCGGCGGCAGCGCGTTAGCGCGGCAATCAAGCTGCTGGCCGCGGCCGATTCCGACCGCCTGCTGCGGGGCCTGGCGCGGGCACTAGCGAGCTGGGAGTGGAACCTGCAGGATCTGGCCGTCAGCGAATTGGCGCGGCCTGCCAATGCCGCCTCGGCGCAGAGCGCGGCGTTCGTTTTCTCCGCGGTGCTGGCCGACGCGCATCCGCTGGTCGTGCCCATGATGATCGACCAGATCGGACTGGCGCAGGAGACCACCTCGGTGCCGCAGCTCATGGAGATCGCGGCCGGTGAACACGAAATCCTGCGCGATCAATTCGTGCGCATCAAGGCCATCGAAGCGCTCGGGCGGATGCGGGCTCACGAAGCTGCGGAATTGCTGCGGACGCTGGCAGAGAAGCGCGAGGGAATAACGTATTCGGAGCCTTCCGGGCTTCGCGCGGCGGCCGAGGACGCACTGGCCATGCTGGAGGACCGCCCGTCGTCGGCGCGTGTGCGCGCGGCTTTTGAAAAGGCGGCGCAGTCCAGCGCCAGCTACGTGATACCGCGGCGGTACGTGCGCGTGCCGTTGGATTCTCCGCTGCGCGCGCAGATCGACGGCTCGCAGGCGGGATATGCGCGAGTGAAAACGATCAGCCTGGGCGGGGCGTACCTGGAGTCGCCCAGAAAACTGAACGTCGGCGATTCCATTCAGCTCGAGGTTCGCACCGGGCTGCGCAAGATTCACTTCACGGCGGTGGTGCGAAACATCGGTCCGGAAGGCAACGGCGTCGAATTCGTGCACATGAAGGACGAAGACCGCGAGAAGCTTCGCAAGCTGGTCCAGCGTCACCTGCAGATCTGATTTTCTTCTTCAGTCGCACCGCGCATGCACTTTCCTAACAGGAAGTTCTCTATCCGTTCAGGCTTGTGACGCAGCGTTTATTTGGCGGCATGACGAACGTTGCTAAACTGTGGTCAGCGGCCTAAGTTGCAATCCAACGCGGCTTTCGAATACGGGTAATCTGTATACCTGTCCGCAGCAGCGGGACAAGCTAGACAAGGACTCTGACCATGGTGATAACGACGGCGACGTGGATTGTGTTGGTCGGCTCGATAGGGGGATTTTGCACGACATTTGCTTATGTGCCGCAGGTAATAAAAATCTGGAAGCAGGGCGGGCGCGATCTCTCTTACGGAATGCTGGGCCTGTACCTGTTCGGAGTCGTGTTGTGGCTGATCTACGGACTACTGCTGCACGCCCAGGCAGTTGTTCTAACTAATTTTGCCACCGCCATTCTAATTGGCATCGCCACCGCTCTAAAGGCCTGGACCGCGAAGAGAGATGAGATCAAAGAAGGCCTCGGGAACGCCGCCGCGGAACGCAGCTGAATCCGGCACGGATTTCGCCGAATTTCTCCTTCAGATGCAGTAGCCATCGACGAGAAGCTCGCCCACGCAAGCCCTCGCGTCGCGAGGGTATGTCCGATTGGTCGCAGCGGTGTAGAGCTACAGAAGATTTTTGTTGAAATGAACGTTTGGTTACAGTAAAAGCCGAGTGTTCATCCGTATAAGCCATGCATCGGCGGGGTGTACCCGCCGCCGCTAGGGGTAGCGGGGCACGGCTAGTTCCAACCGGAGTTCGTTCCATCAAGGAGGCCGATATGCATCGCAGACAGAGTGCGTGTGCGTGGGTGATGCTGTGCACGCTGATGTTGGGCTGTGCCGCCGTGGGTGCCGCTCAAGTGAACACCGCAACGTTGTCGGGGACTGTTGCGGACCCGCAAGGATTGGCGGTGCACGGTGCAAAACTCACGGTGACGAATGCCATCACTGGAGCGGAGCGCAGTATGGTCACCGACGAGAACGGCCGCTACAACCTGGTCGGACTCACTCCGGGCCGCTACAAAATGACTGTGGATGGCGGAGCGAACTTCGCGTCCTTCCAGAATGATTCGCTGGTGGTGACGGTGGGCGAGAATGCCACATTTAATCCGCGTCTGGAACTCCGGGGTATGAGCCAGACGGTCACGGTGACGACCGAGACCGCGGCGATTGAAACGACCAAGACGGAAGTGTCCCAGACGGTCGACCAAAGGCGCATCGACAACCTGCCGATCAACGGGCGGAGCTACATCAATTTCACGCTGACCAATTCGCAGGTGAACCGCGACGTGGCGCCGACGATTGGCCCGGCGCCGACCAGCGGATTGAACTTCGGCGGGCAGCGCGCGCGTTCGAATGAGGTGAGCGTGGATGGCGCAGATGCCGTGGACAATTCGATCAACGGAATACGCGCGACGGTGTCGCAGGAGGCGGTACAGGAATTTCAGCTGATTCTGGGGGACTACAACGCAGAATACGGACGCGCGACCGGCGGCGTCGTGAACATCGTAACCAAGGGAGGCGGGAACGATGTCCACGGAGACGTATTCGGATACTTGCGCAACAAGGCGTTTCAGGCGAGAAATCCGTTTTCCGGACAAGTCGATCCGGTGACGGGCAATCTGAATCCTACCAAGCAGGCTTTCACGCGGGTGCAAGCCGGGGTCACCATCGGCGGGCCTATCGTGAAAGACAAGACCTTCTACTTTTTCTCTTACGAAGACACGCTACGGGAAGAAACCGGATTCTCGAGCATCGGGGAGTCACAGGGTGGTGCGGGGCCGTGGGGATTGACGTCGGTCACGCTGCCCACGCTGGCTGGCCCGCTGCCCGTGCAGTTGACGCCGTCGCAGGCGAGTTCGGTGCAGACGCTGCTGCAAACCGGAATCCCGGCCTTTCAGAGCCTGGCGGTGCAGTATGGACTGCTGCTGGGTTCGGCCTCGAGCGTGGCGTTGAATAGGCTGGATTTCGGAGCGCTCGCGGCGGGATTGTCAGGGGGGAGTCTAAATCCTGGCCCCGGGTCGCAATTTCCGGTGCCGGTATCGTGCCCCGCGGGGCAACCGGTGAACGCCGTAGTGTGCAACGGATTAGCCGCCGTCGGGCCGGGAGGCTCTGTGGTGCCCGCAGGAGTGGCTCCACTGCCTGCCTCGTTTGCTGGGCTGAATGCGCTGCGCGGAAATTTCCCAACGACGGAGAAGACAAGCTTGTGGTCCGCAAGACTGGACCAGAAGTGGAGCAACCGAAACAGCTCTTTCCTTCGCGTAGGCGTATCGCCGTCGCTGGTGACGGGAGTTGAGTCCACGGCACAGAACCAGGTGTTCGGGCAAAACGCGGGATCGCGCACCGGCGTGAACCAATCGCGCGACTTTTCCGCTGTTTTCCAGCATGACACGATCGTGAGCGATACGGCGTTCAATCAATTCCGGTTCCAGTTCGCCAGACGCGGGCTGCATTTCGGGTTCTCGGAGCTTCCGGGCGGAGGCGATATCGGCGTGAACATTCCGGGGTTCGCCTACTTCGGGCGCGAACCGTACTCCACGGTGGACCGCATCGAGCGCCGCTTCCAATTCACCGACCACGTGAGCCTGGTTCGTGGAAACCACACCTTCAAGATGGGCGGGGATTTCAATCTGATTCAGTTGCGGTCGGGCAAACAGCAGATATTCGAGCTCGACTACGGCGGAGACGTGAACTTCGGCGGTCTGGCGGTGTCGAACTTCGGGCTGCCGAATTCCGTGACTTTGCCGGGCGGGCAAACGGTTCAATTGTTCGGGACCACCGGTCTGCAGTCTTACGGGCTGGGGATTCCCACCACGTATATTCAGGGCATCGGACAGTCCAACCAGCCTTTTGACAATATCCCCATGGGCTTTTTCTGGCAGGACAGTTGGCGAGCCACCCGCAAGCTGACGCTGAATTACGGCGTACGCTACGATGCGGAAATCACGCCGCTTTTCGCGGCGGCGACGGCGGTGAACGCGGCCGCGGAGAAGGCGCTGGGGGTGGTGGAGGGAATACCGCGAGACTACAACAACATCGCACCGCGCTTCGGAATCGCGTGGGATCCGAAGGGCGACGGAAAAACAGTGGTCCGCGCGGGTTACGGACTCTTCTACGATCACCCGCTGCTGGCTATCGCGTTTGACGCGGCGACGGCGGACGGTGGCAGGTCCGTACAGCTAATCTCCGCAGGTGGAACAGCCTCGGCTTGCGGATTGGTGACGCCCGACTGCGCGAACGGCCTGGATTCGCCGACGAATCTCAATGGCTCGTCGATTTTTCAAGGCGTACTGAACGTGAACGCGCTGCCGAATCTGGGATACTTGCCGAATCAACAGCGGTTTGATCCCTTCGCTGCGAACTCCCTGTTTGCGAACCAGAATTATTTGCAGGCGGGCTTTCCCCTGCCGATTCTGCCGTTCGTTCTGCCGGTATCGAAGAAATTCCAATTCGGCTACGCGCAGCAGGGGAATCTGACGGTGGAACGGGAGATCGCTGGAGGGTGGAAGATCAGCGCCGGATACCAATACACGCACGGCCTGCACCTGTACCGGCCGGTGGACATAAATTCGACGGATCCGCGGCTGTTGACGCAGAACCTGTTCAATGCGGACGCGGCTGGCCTGGGATTTACGAGCCCGGTGACCGTGGTCGCACCGGCGGCAAACGTCGCGCCAAGCGTTTCCACCTGCGGCATCGGCGTGATCGCTCCGCGCGCCCTCGGAGTGCTCTTCGGCTGCCCGGGCCCCATCGCGGCACTGAACGGGCAGTTCGTGGGCACTCCCGCGTTCTTCAACTTTTTCCGGCCGTCTGGACCCAACCCGTCCTTTGCGGGCATCGTGCCCGGCGGTTATGCGACGCAGGTGCAACTCGCTGGGCTCGCGGGCTACCCCACCGGGTTCGGAGTGCCGGTGGCCTTCAACAGCGTGGACGCGCAGCTCTCGGACGGAAGCTCGATCTACCATGGGCTGACGGTGAACGTACAGAAGCGCTTCTCGCATTCGTTTGAGCTGCTTTCGAGCTACACGTGGTCTCATGCAATCGACGATTCCACGGACTTGCAATCTCCTCTCGAGCCGCAGGACAGCCGCTTCCCGTTTAACGAGCGGTCTAACTCGGATTTCGACCAGCGGCACCGCTGGGTAACCAGCGCGGTATTCCAGTCACCGGGCGCCAGGAGCGGCGACAGCGCGTGGAAACACTTCATCGGGAACTTCACAGTAGCGCCGATCATCGAGGCGTCGGCTGGGCGACCGTACACGGTAATTACGGGTACGGATTACCGGCTGGACTTGGGCGCATCAAATGGGCGGCCTTCCGTGGGAACAGGCGGGCCGACAGCGACCTCGGCGTTTAAGCCAGGGATCACGTTCTCCCTGCCCGGCACGTGCTTGACGAACGGCGGCGCGCCTTTCACGGTGACGGGCGTAACGCCTCCGGCCGGGTGCGACGGCAACCTGGGACGCAACCCCTTCACAACGCCGGGATTCTTCGAGATGGATCTGCGCGTGTCGCGCAGGTTCACGATGGGCGAACGTCTCAAGCTGGACGTGATCGCGGATGCGTTCAACCTGACGAACCGGCTCAATGTGGCGGCGGTCAACCAGCTGTGTGATCCAGGGTCCAGCTCCACGTGCAGCGCGGGCCAGCCGACGGCATCCTACGATGCGCGGCAATTCCAGTTCGCGTTGAAGGTCGTCTGGTAGCACGCGCAAGGAAGCACGAGACGCTCAAATGATCTGACGGTCGGGTGCAGAGGGCCTCGCGGAAGCGTGGCCCTCTTTTTTACCGGCGGGAGTTTTCAGAAACCCACAAGAGCGCGTAAAGTAGTTACACCGTTTCCGGTGGAGCAAGGGGAGAAAGCCGGCCGCTCCGCGGCCGCCCGTAACCATGAATGTTGCATTGATTGGCATAGCGATCCTGTTGGCAGCGCTGGTGATTTGGCTGGTGCTCCAGAGCGCGCAGGGTCAGAAGAAAAACGACGCGCTTGAAAACCAACTGGGCGAATTGCGGAGAGACTTGCAGACCGTGGCCACGGCGCAGGCACAAAGCACCGGACAAATCCAGACCATGGGACAAACGGTGTCTCAGAGGCTGGAGGGCGTCACGAAAGCGCTGCAGGACGGCGTTACGAGCTCGGCACAAATCGCATCCCAGGGTCAGACGGCCATCGCCACCGAACTGAAAAATACTCGCGAGCAAATCGGCCTCATTCAGAAGCAAATCGGAGAAGTGCAGGAACAGAGCCGGGGACTGTCGCAGGCAACGCAGTCCCTGGAAACCATCTTGGGCGGGGCCAAAACACGGGGTTTGCTGGGCGAAGTGACGCTGCAGCGGCTACTGGAAGACTCCCTGCCATCATCGCAGTTCGCACTGCAGTACCGCTTTTCCAGCGGAGAAGCAGTCGACGCCGTGGTCTTTCTGCGCGACAACAAGCTCATGGCCATCGATTCCAAGTTTCCGCTCGACGCCTTTCGCCGCATCAGCGTCGAGGGCGACGAAGCGCGCCGCGCGTTTGCGAGCGCCGTGAAAGGGCACGCGGACTCCATCGCGAAGAAGTACATCGTTCCCGATGAAGGTACGCTGGACGTGGCGCTGATGTTCGTGCCCTCGGAAAACGTCTATTGCGAAATGTTGAACACCGAAGACGGCAAGGGTGTGCAACTCGACGAGTACTGCCGGAACAAGAAGATCATCGCGGTCTCGCCGAACACGCTGTACGCCAATCTCTGCGTTATCGCCATGGGTTTGCGCGGGATGCAGATCGAGGAGAACGCGAAGAGCCTACTTGCGAATCTCTCCGGTGTACAGAAGCAAGTGGAGACATTCGCCGAGGTGTTCGAAAAGCTCGGCACGCACCTGAAGAACGCCCAGCAAAGCTACTCCGAAGCCGACCGGCGCTTCGAAAAAGCGCAGAATACCTTGGCGAGCGTGGTTACCGGCGGTACTCCAGCGCCCTCTATGGAAGGGGAGCAAATCCCCCTGGCCATCCCCACCTCGACATCCGCGAAGTAGAGGAGGACACCGAGAGATGAATCTCGATCGAGTCGTGATGCACGTGACTGCCGACCAGGGCGTGGTCGGCCTGGGGACACGCCTTCGCTTCTTGCAGAAAGGCTCAAGGGTCATGGGTCGATACGGCGGCGGTGCGGTCTCGCGGGGCTGCCTGGTGGGCACGCTCTCGGGATCACAACTCGTTTTTCGGTATGCGCAAGTCGAGGCATCCGGCGAGATACACGGGGGGCGTTCCGTTTGTGAGGTAGAGCGCCGACCCGACCGTCGCATTCGCATCGTGGAGCACTTTGCATGGCGCACTCGACCTGGCTCTGGTATCAACGTGTTCCGGGAAATCGACACGCTGCGTGACGAAGCACAGTAGGTGAAGCCTAGCCCGGTGTAGCCCTATGGCCACGCTGAAGGAGTACCACAAAAAGCGCAGCTTCGACCGTACTCCGGAGCCTAAGGGCAGCGTCCATCCCAGCGGAGACCGCGTATTTGTGATCCAGAAGCACGCCGCGACACGCCTCCACTACGATTTGCGGCTCGAAGTCGATGGCGTCTTGAAGTCCTGGGCCGTTCCTAAAGGACCTTCGTTAAATCCCGGCGACAAGCGGCTCGCCGTGCAAGTCGAAGATCATCCCTTCGAGTACCGCACCTTCGAAGGCTCCATCCCCAAGGGACAATACGGTGGCGGCGAGGTCATCGTCTGGGACGAAGGGACTTACGCGCCCGAGGGCGACATGAGCGCGCGCGACCAGCTCGCTCGCGGAGAACTGAAATTCCGCCTCGATGGCGAGAAACTGCGCGGAAGCTTCGTTCTGGTGAAACTTAAGAAACCCGGCAGCAAGAACGAGTGGCTGCTGATCAAGCATCGCGATTCGTTTGCCGATCCCAACTGGAGCGCCGAGGAACATGCGGAATCCGTCGTCACTGGGCGAACTCTGGAGGACATTGCCGAGGGCCGCTCGGCTCCCAGCGAGCGACGGCTTACACAGGCTTCCGCAATCACCGGAGCTGTCAAGGCGCCCATGCCGCAGATGCCTAAGGGCGTTCCGGTCACGTTAGCGCAACTCAAAGAAAGGCCGTTCTCCGATCCGGATTGGCTGTTCGAAATAAAATGGGATGGAGTTCGCGCGATCACACAGATTCAGCAGGGGCGAGTGACCCTGTGGGCGCGGTCCGGACGCGACATTACGCAGGAATATCCTGAGTTTAGAGATCTCGCCACACATTTTCGGGTGGCCGATGCCATCGTGGATGGCGAGATCGTTTCGCTGGATGAAAATGGCCGCAGCGATTTTCAGAAGCTGCAAAACCGCCTCGGTGCGCAGAATCCTTCGCAGAAGCTCGTGCAGTCCGTGCCGGTGAACTATTACTTCTTCGATCTTCTGTACGCGGACGGATTCGACCTGCGGAAGTCGCCCTTGTTGGAGCGCAAAGAGCTGCTTAAGCGCCTCCTGATGCCCTACGATAAACTGCACTACTCGGACCACCTGCTGGAACAGGGCGTGGAGCTATTCGAGGCCGCGCGCGAAAAATGCTTGGAAGGAATCATCGGCAAGCTGATCGATAGTCCGTATCCGGGAACGCGCACTTCCTCTTGGGTGAAGATCAAGATCGTCAAAGAGTTGGACGCGGTCGTTGCCGGCTACACGGCGCCACGCGGCAGCCGGAAGTACTTTGGCGCTCTGGTGCTTGGGCTGTACGAGAAGCGCGGGCTGAAGTTTATCGGCAGCGTGGGCACCGGATTTGACGAGGACCGCCAAAAATCGATCTTCGACAGACTGCAGGAAGTGCGCGTCACTCGTTCAGCGTTCCAGCACGTTCCAACGCTTCGCGAAGAGGTCCAGTGGGTGAAACCAGAACTGGTCGCCCGCGTGAAATATGGAAATTGGACGGAAGACGCGCACCTGCGAGTGCCAGTGTTTTTGTCTCTACGGAAAGACCGGACACCGGAAGACTGCACATTCGCGGCAGCCACGCCGGCACAAGCGGAGGAGCAACCAAAGAAACCCGCCAAACCTCGCGCGGCGGTCCGTTCATCCGCATCGCACGATGCTGAACAAGAGTTGAGAACGGGCACATCGGAATCCTTGGATCTTGAGTCCGACGGCCAGCGGGTCCACCTAACACATTTGAACAAAATTTACTTTCCGCAAGCGGAACTCAAGAAGCGCGATCTTCTTGCCTACTACTATCGAATGGCCGGGTACATTCTCCCCTTCTTGATGGACCGGCCTCTGGTTCTGCGGCGCTATCCAGATGGTGTGGACGGCAAGGTATTTTTTCAAAAAGAGGCGCCGTCTTTCATTCCAGAGTGGCTCGAAACCGCCACCGTCTATTCGGATGAGCGCGGCGGCGAGATGCAATACCTGATGGCCAACAATCGCGCGGCGCTCCTCTATCTCACAAACCTGGGGTGCATCGACCACAATCCCTGGTCAAGCCGCGCGAAGACACAGGACAATCCCGACTATGTTTTTTTCGATCTGGACCCCACGCCGGGAACTCCGTTTTCCACGGTTCTTCAAGTGGCCTGGGGAATCTACAACCTTCTCAAATCGATTCGCTTGCAATGTTTCTTGAAAACATCGGGTGCATCCGGATTCCACATCTACGTCCCGTTGGAACCGCGCTACACCTACGAACAGACGAGAACCTTTGCGGAAGTTGTCGGCCGCCTGGTTGCGGCGGAGCATCCGAAACTCACCACGTTTGAACGTACCGTAAGGAATCGGCCGGAAGGCCGTGTCTTGATTGATGCCCTGCAAAATGCTCGGGGCAAACCGCTGGCCTGCGTCTATTCCGTGCGAGCGTTTCCTAAAGCTGGCGTTTCCAGCCCGCTCAGCCCGGAGGAGCTCACGAAATCGATTTCTCCAGAGAAATGGAACCTGAAAAATGTTCCGGAACGGGTTCGCGATATCGGCGACCTGTGGCAAGACTTTTGGAAGAAGCCTCAAACGCTGGACCGCGCTCTCGAACTCCTGGACGCGAAGCTGCCAAGGCGCGAAACCGAGCGATCCTAGTCAAGTGTCTGTCAGGGGCGAGGAGCGGCCTGCGTCGGGAGCAGACGGATCGAGACCACGAAACTCCCATTTTGACGCCCCACTAGCTGGAACTTGGCGACGTTGTCCGCGCCGCCGGAACTCGTTAGCCGCGCGGGATTCCCACCACTGAGATCGGCAATATCCGGAGCCAGATTGTGGGCCTCCAGGGGAACCTTCAACGACGTGCCCCGAACGCGAACGGTCAACGTGCGGTGGTCGCCGGGAGCGAGTGCCGACGAATCGGCTTCCAGCGTCAGCGCGACAAACTTGACGGGAAAAGCCGGCGCGCTGCGCTTAGCGCAAGTAACTTCCACGGAAGCAGCACCGGGATCAAGGTCGCTGGGAGGAAGAACCTCGAGAGACGTCGGCGAAGACGCGAGCACCAGCGCGGACTGGCCGCCGACGGTGACCCGATTGGCGTCGGCATCCCCGCAGAAACCGTTGCCGGAAAGCTCGAAGCGATCGCTTAAGGACGCGATGCGCGGCGCAAAGGAAACTTCAAGGGAAGGTGATGCCGTGTCTATGGGACTCAAGATCGTAGTGTAGACCCGGCCCGGGCGGCCAGAGATGACCGCTGAAATCACACCGGGGTTCAACGGCGCCACGAAGAGGGCGCGACCTGTAAGGTCGGTGGTCAGACGGTCGCCGTTCGAGAATTTCACTCCCACGCCGGGCGTCAAGCGGCCATTCACGTCGAGGACCGCCAGCGTGGCGCGTTCGCCAGAAACAATGCGCCGCGGCAATAGCAGTATGCGCGCGGCCGATGCGGCCGGTGGCTGCTGCCCGGACACAGGCAAAGCACAGATCGCCGCAAAGACGGAGAGCACTGCAACGGAGACGAGTGGCCGGCGCGGGGGCATGTTTGAATTGTACCGAAAATAACCACCCATACCCGGCGCAAAGTGGGATAGACATGCCTGTCTGTCCCTGTTCTGCCGCTGCCGGCGAATCAAGACGACTTAGAAATTATCCCGTACACCCGCGCATCCACAAACATCCGGAACAAATCCGCGTCGATTTCTTCGTCGCGCACACAATGCTCCAGGATTTCCAGAGCTCGATCGGCCGGCACCGCGCGCTTGTACGGTCGGTCGGAAGCGGCCAGCGCGTCGTAGATATCGCAGATGGTCATCATCTTGGCCTGCACGGGGATTTCCATGGAGGTCAAGCCGCTCGGGTAGCCTTTGCCGTTCAGCTTTTCGTGGTGAGACCGAGCGATCGCGGGAATGCCGCGAAATTCGCGCGTCCACGGAATCTGCGTTAGAAAGTTAAAGCTGTGCACGACGTGCGATTCGATCTGGCGGCGTTCGTCGGGATCGAGGCTGCCGCGAGCGATCGAGAGGAATCGCACTTCCTCCGCGGTCAGATAAGGGCGATCCTTGCCACCGGCGTCGCGATACATTTTCCGGGCAATCTCCGCGAGAACCCCAAAATCGCTCGATGGAAGTATCGTCGGCTCGTTTGCCCGAACGATGAACTCCACATATCGATCGAGTTCCGCCTGCAGCCTGCCAGCTTCCGCATCCAGCGCCCGGAGCCGCGCCGCAGCCTCCTTGCGAGACAGCGCGAGCAGCGCCTCGACTTTTTGTTGCGCCACACGGGCTTCAATGTCGCGACGGATGTAATCGAAACGGTCCAACAGGCGGAAAAACTGGAGCGGATGGAGTTTCTTGGCTTTGACAAGCACTTCCTCGCGCACACCCACTTTTCCGAAATCGTGCAGCAGCGCGGCGTAGCGCAGTTCCTTCATCTGTTCCCGGGAGAAGCGCAAATCTCCGTAGGGACCACCGGGCTCGCGGTCCACGGCCGAGGCAAGCGCCAGGGTCATGTCGCACACGCGCTGCGAATGCCCCGAAGTCGTAGGATCGCGCTGTTCGATGGCCTTAACCGCGGCGTTGACGAAGCCGTCAAAGAGATTCTCAATGTCTCGATACAATCGCGAATTCTCATAGGCAACGGCGGCCTGCGACGCCAGCGACAAACCCAGCTCCACCGCGCGTTTCGGAAACGGATGAACGTTGCGCAAAACTCCCGAGGCGTTCGTGAGCCGCGCCTTGGGATTGCGCTTGCAATTAATGAGCTGCAGCACTCCCAAGATCTCGCCCTTTCCATTTTTCATCGGCAGGGCCACCAGCGAACGGGTGCGGTAACCACTCTGCTCGTCGAACGACGAATTGAACTGGAACGGGCGGGCCTTGGATATATGGTAGGCGTCGGCCAGCTCGATGACTTCTCCATGCAAGCCGCAGTGCCCTGCAATCGACCCTTCCGTGATGGGCAGGGTATGCTCGCTAAACGGAAACTCCACACTATCGTTTTGCGCCAGCTTGAAGCGAAGCCAGCGGGAGCCTCCCGCAGACTTGGCCGGCCTGTTTGACGGCTGGCCTTCCTCTTCGACCACGTACAGCGAGCCAGCATCGGCTCCCGTGATTTCGCGAGCCTTCCTCAAGATAAGAGACAGCAGTTGATCGACGTCGCGCGTTTCCGAGAGCGCGATGCCGATCTGGTTCAACTCCGCGAACTCGCGATTTGCTTTAGCGGCGCTCATCGCGTGGCGCGAGCTGGACGAGCGTTTTCGGGAGGTTTTTTGGGCCCTGGCCATAGGAAGTGCCATACTCTCGGTATTTCCGGACTCAAAACTCTATAAGCAAAGGAAAAAGTATAGCGGAATAGGTGCCGGCAAAGGTGAGCGACGATGGCAAAAGATCCGGCCGCCTTGCTGCCCCGCCGAGCCCACTGTAGCGAAATGGTGAAGTAATTAGTAGGGTTCACAGCCTTTCGCCTCAACCACGGGTCTGCTAGCTTGAGTAGCAGGGTTGCCCGGCAGGGGTGTGGGTCTGCGGCGGCCCGCGGAAAGCCAGAGGCGTCTTTGCAAATTGCCAGCGGCGGCGTGACCAACGTTGGACGCGTGCGCGCCAACAACGAGGATTGCTTCCGGATCGTCGAGCCGCTGAACCTTTTCGTCCTCTCCGACGGCATGGGCGGCGAAGCCCACGGCGAAATCGCCAGCGCTCTGGCCGTCGAGACCATCGTAAAACATTGCATGGCGCCGCAGGCCCCGGAGGACAAGGATGCCACCGTGGTCTTTGGCGACGCGCCGGCAACGTGGAGCGAAAAAACCAGGCGCCTCTCCAACGCCGTGCACCTGGCGAACAAGAGCATCCACGAATCGGCGCAAAAAAATCCCGAGCAGCATGGCATGGGCGCGACGGTAACCGCCGTATGGATCGACGATGCCAAACTGAGCCTCGCCCACGTCGGCGACAGCCGGGCCTATCTGCTGCGCAACGGCTCTTTGCAACAGCTTACCAGCGACCACTCGCTGGTGGCCGAACAGGTGCGCCGCGGCATTTTGACGCCCGCCGAAGCCGAACGAAGCGAGATGCAAAGCGTCCTGTTGCGCGCTCTCGGCGCTCACCCGGAAATCGAAGTGGACGCGGAAGAGCAACCCTTGTTCGGACGCGACGTTCTGCTGCTCTGCTCGGATGGCTTGACGCGCATGGTCACCGAACCCGAGATTGCCGGAACGCTGCAAAGCGAACCGGACCCAGCCAAGGCCGCCGAAAAGCTTGTGGATCTGGCAAACGATCAAGGAGGCGCGGACAACATTACCGTCGTCGTCGTCCGCGTCGATATGGAATCCAAGGGATGGTTCTCGTGGCTGCGCCGCGGGGCGCGAAAAAAAGCCGAAGCCAACGGTTCAGCAGGAGGAAAGTAAGATGGCGAAGCTCAGCCTGATGTTTGAGGAAAAATTGGTCAAAGAAGTGCCCGTCGGAAGCCGGCCCGTCGGCATCGGGCGTTCGCCGGACAACGATTTGCCGGTCGACAACCTGGCGGTGTCCAACTATCACGCGCGCGTATATTTCGAGGCCGGGCGTCTGGTCGTCGAAGATCTTGCCAGCCTCAACGGAACCTTTGTGAACGATCTACGCGTCGAGCGCGCCACGCTGCACGACGGGGATTCTATCTGGATCGGCAAGCACCACATCAAAGTCGATGCCTCGGGCGACGCTCCCGTGGCCTGGGATGCCGGCCGCAAAGCCAGCGCTCCGCGCATCAACGAGACGATGGTTCTGGACACCAAAGTGCGGCGCGAAATGTTGCAGCAAGCCGCGGCCATGGGCGAGCGCTCGCAATTCGCCGTGGGCCGCCTGAAGATGCCCACTCTGGTCGTTCTGAGCGGCGGCTCCGACCAAAAGGAATATGTCATCACCAACAAGCTGACGGTGATCGGCAAATCCAAAATGGCCACCGTGCGATTGAAGGGCTGGTTTAAGCCGCAACTCGCCGCGCAGATCAATCAACGCGATGACGGCTACTACGTCGGACCTGGCGATAAGGTCCCGACCGTGAATGGGACGCCGATTCCCGGGCCGCTTCGCCTGAACGATGGCGACTTAATCGAAATCTGCGGCCTGCGGATGAATTTTGTTTTCCGCGACTAGTGGCTCAAAACGGCATGCCTCCCAGCAAAGAGTAATGGCCACGGCTCCTTCAGGCGGGTTCTGGCAGCGGCGCAGCGTTTTCAACCTCTACGAGCTACTGCAATCCTGGTGGCGCCACCGCGTCTCGTTCCTCATCAGCGTCGGCATAACGCTTGCTGGCATCTCGCTCTACTACTTCACATTTTTCGGCGAGCGGCCCACTCCCATCTTCAATTTTCTTCAGCGTTTTGAGTACGCTTCGCTCGATACCCGTTTCCGGTACCGGCCAAGAAGCGCAACGCCGATCGATCCCCGCATCGTCATCGTCGACATCGACCAGCGATCTCAAGAAGTGTTAGGCAAATGGCCGTTTCCGCGCACGCAATTCGCGAAGCTGCTCGACGTCTTGCGTGAAGATGGCGCCAAGGTCGCCGCCTTCGACGTCACATTCAGCCAGCCCGACCAGAGCGGTGACGCCATACGCACGCTCTGGTCGGAGCTGGAAGCACGGAAAAGCCGCGGCGAAGATATCGACCCGAAGCTTGCCGCCGAGGTACAGAAGATCGCCGCGGAATACGACGCAGACCGACAGTTCGCCGCCGCAATCAAGCGCTTTGGCACGGTGGTCCTGGGAAATTTCTTTCTCTATACGGAGGCGGATCTTCGCGGGATGACCGACAAAACGCTCGATGCCTACGCGAACCAGATCGCCTTTTACTCGTTCCCTAGTGTGCGCCCTCTACAGCCCGCGACCGGAAAACAGGATCGCATTTCTCTCATCAAAAAATTCGAGCCCGATCACTTGGTGCCTCGAGGAACCGAAGCAAACCTGGAAGACCTCACCAGCGCCCTCAGTGCGGAAGCATCTTCAACAGGATTTTTCAACGTATATCCCGACGTCGACGGCGTGGTGCGCCAGGCCAACCTGATCGTTCCCTACGGGCGCTCGCAAGACTTGAACGACTGGGACATCTATGCATCGCTCGATGTTCAAACGGTGCGCGCCTACCTCCGTCTGCCGAACGAGCAGGTCGCGCTCGAGTATGGACCGGTCGGCGCTTACCAAATCGTTTTCGGCCAGGCTGCGCGCATCCGCACCGATGATCTGGGGCGGGTAGTGATCAACTACCACGGCCCCAGCTATATCTATCCACACTATTCCATGGCGGATGTGGTGCAGCAGAAACTTCCTGCCGCCACCTTCCAAGACAAAATCGTGCTCGTTGGCGCCACCGCCACTGGCATTGGCGATCTGCGAACCACCCCGTTTGGCGGATTGGACTATCCCGGCGTGGAAATCCACGCAAACATCATCGACGATATTCTGCACCAGACTTTTCTCGTGCGAGGCGCCCGGCAAACCCTCTGGGACGTCTTACTCATTGCGTTTTTCGGGATTCCGCTGGGCATCTGGATGGCACTGGTCTCGCCGCGCTGGATGTGGTTCGGCTTCGGGCTGTTGGCTCCGCTGGTGGCGCTGGACTACCTGGCGTTTTTGCGCGGCTCGTGGCTGAACTTTACCGTACCCGCGGTGACCCTCACGGGCAACGTAATCCTCGTGTCGCTTTACCGCGTGCTGATCGAGGAAAAAGAGAAGCGGCGCGTGCGCAGCGCCTTCGGACAATACCTGAGCCCCGAAGTCATCCGCCGCTTGCTCGTAAGCCCCCAGCTCGTCGAGCCCAAGAAAACCGACATCACCGTGATGTTCAGCGATATTCGCGGCTTCACTACGATCTCGGAAAAACTCGACGCCCAGGATCTTGCTCTATTTCTGAATGAATACCTGTCGGACATGACGCGCATCGTTTTCGCGTATCAAGGCACGCTCGACAAATACATCGGCGACGCGGTAATGGCCTTCTGGGGCGCTCCGTATGAAGAGCCGGGCCACGCCGCCCGCGGCTGCAATACCGCGTTGGATATGATGAAGCGCGTCAAAGAGATGCAGAAGAAATGGGAAGCCGAGGGCAAACCGCACCTCGACATCGGAATCGGCCTGAACACCGGCGTCGCCAGCGTCGGAAACATGGGCTCCATTCTGCGTTACGGCTACACCGCGCTCGGCGACGCCGTGAATCTCTCCTCGCGTCTCGAAGGCCTGAACAAGGAATACGGCACCCACATCCTCGCCAACGAGACCACCTATCAATCCGCCAAAGACGCCGGCTTCACTTTCCGGGAGCTGGATTTGATCCGCGTTGTGGGCAAACTCCAACCTGTCGCCATCTACGAGCTGATCGGCCGAAGCGCCGAACTCGAACCCGGCGGCGCGGCACAAGACTTGCATGCGCGCATCGAGCTGTTCGCACAGGCCCGCGCGCTCTACAGGAAGCGCCAATGGAGCGAAGCGCAACGCACCTTTGAAAACATCATCGCCAAATGGCCCGATGACGGCCCGTCGCGCACCTACTGGAAGCGCTGCCAGGAATACCTCTTCGACGAGCCGCCTTCCGGTTGGGATGGCGTCTTCACCATGACGCACAAATGACCGCACAGGGCATTGCCCAGGTTTTGAACACCGGCTTAGCTTCCGGCGTTCGCCCAGTCCACGCCGAGCTGAGACAGAGTGCCTGCCTGCGGGCGGTGTAACAACGGTTGAAATCCAGGCATCCAAATCGATGGGCGTCGCGTTGGCCCGGTACCCGATGCCGTCTGAATAGTTGATAAACAGACACTTGTCAAAGCCATTCGCTGATCCACGGTTGGCACAAAGATTGCCATCTCTTATAGTGGAATACCTTGGACTCGGGGGCGTACCCAAAGAAATGCCCCGGCGAATCTAAGAAGAAGTACGCAATGTAACGCACCGATGTCGGTGGCTGGGGCGACCCTCGTAGCTCGCCTGGACGGAAAACCGTAAAGCTATGTGGATAGTCCGATTAGCGCTCGCAAGACCCTACACGTTCATCGTGATGGCGCTCGTCATCGTGTTGCTCACGCCGGTGGTGCTCTTGCGCACGCCGACCGACATCTTTCCGGAGATCAACATCCCGGTCATCAGTTTGGTGTGGAACTACACCGGCTTGCAACCTCAGGAGATGGAGCAACGCATCACCTCCAGCTCCGAACGCGCAGTGACCACACTGGTCAACGACGTCGAACACATCGAATCGCAATCGCTCAACGGAATTGCGGTAGTCAAAATCTTCTTTCAGCCTAACGCCAACATTCAGACCGCTCTCGCGCAAACCACGGCGATCGTGCAGACCATCGTCCGAAATCTCCCTCCGGGCACGACACCTCCGCTCGTTTCAATTTATTCCGCATCCACCGTTCCGGTGATCCAGATCGGATTGACCAGCGACAGCCTCAGCGAGCAAGCGGTCTTCGACTACGGCAACAATTTTATTCGCGTTCAGCTGGCGACGGTGCAGGGCGCGGCGCTTCCCTTCCCTTACGGCGGGAAGCAGCGAATGATCACGGTGGACCTCGATTCCACCGCGCTGCAGGCCAAAGGCCTTTCACCCGTAGACATCGTTAACGCCATCAACACGCAGAACCTCATCCTGCCCACCGGCACTGCGAAGCTGGGATCGCTCGAATATACCGTCGAGATGAACGGCAGCCCCCAGACGGTGACGGAGCTCAACGACCTGCCCGTCAAAACCATCAACGGCGCCACAATTTACATGCGCGAAGTGGCGCACATCCGCGACGGTTTTTCGCCGCAAACCAATATCGTGCGCGCCAACGGCCAGCGCGGCGTGCTCATGGCCGTATACAAAACCGGCAGTGCCTCAACCCTGGACATCGTAAGCCGCGTGAAAGAAGCGTTGCACAACTATGCCCCGTCGTTGCCGGAGAGCCTGCACGTCACCATGTTCTTCGACCAGTCTTTTTACGTCCGTGCGTCGATCCAGGGCGTCCTCCGCGAAGCCCTGATCGCCGCCTGCTTGACGGCCATCATGATCCTGCTCTTCCTCGGCAACTGGAAAAGCACCCTGATCATTGCTACTTCCATCCCGCTCTCCATCCTGGTCAGCGTGCTCCTGCTGAGCGCTCTCCACGAGACCATCAACATTATGACTCTCGGCGGCTTGGCTTTGGCCGTCGGCATTCTGGTCGACGACGCCACCGTGGAAATCGAAAACATCAATCGCAATCTGGCCATGGGTAAGGAAACCGTTCAGGCCATCCTGGACGGCGCGCAGCAGATTGCCGTTCCGGCCTTCGTTTCGACTCTGTGTATTTGTATCGTGTTCCTGCCCATGTTTTTCCTGTCCGGCGTAGCCAGGTATCTCTTCGTGCCGCTCGCCGAGGCGGTTTCTTTCGCCATGCTGGCGTCTTACATGTGGTCGCGCACCATCGTCCCGACCATGGCCATGTATCTCCTCAGCTCCGAGGACGAGTACATTCCGGAAGAGCATCGCGGCGAGAAACAAGGCTTCCTCCGGCGATATCAGCAAGGATTCGAGCGTAAATTCGAGAAATTCCGCGAAGGTTATCGGCGGGCCCTGGGCACCGCGCTGGAGAGCTCCTTTCGTTTCGCGGGTTGTTTTCTCGGATTCTGCATTCTTTCAGCCGGGCTCATTTTCGTTCTGGGCAGGGACTTTTTCCCCAAGGTCGACGCCGGGCAGATCCGCCTTCATTTTCGTGCACGCACCGGCCTGAGAATCGAAGAGACCGCGCGTCTCGCCGACCAAGTAGACGCCGTGATCCGCGAGACGATTCCTTCCAACGAACTGCAGACCATACTCGACAATCTCGGCGTCCCCTACAGCGGCATCAACCTCAGCTACAGCAACTCCGGAACCTTTGGCACCGCCGATGGTGAAATTCTCGTGCAGCTCAAGGAAGAACGCGGACGGCCGACCGGCGAGTACATCAACGACCTTCGCCAGAAGTTGCCGCAAAAGTTTCCAGGCGTGCAGTTCTTCTTCCAGCCTGCCGACATCGTCACCCAGATTCTGAACTTCGGGACACCGGCGCCTATCGACGTCGCCATCATGGGAAACAATCAGCAGGCGAATTACGTCGCGGCGGAAAAGTTAGCCAGCGAGATCCGCCATATTCCCGGTGCGGTGGACGTGCACGTTCAGCAAGCCTTCGATCAACCGACCCTGCACCTGGATATCGACCGGACACGCGTACAGTCGGTTGGCTTGCAGGCTAAAGACGTCGCTCAGAATCTCCTGGTGTCGTTAAGCTCCAGCTTCCAGACGGCACCCGCCTTCTGGCTGGACCCGAAAAACGGCATCAGCTACTTCGTCGCCGTGCAAACACCCCAGTACCGCATGGATTCTTTCCAGGCTTTGCAGAATACGCCGGTGACCGGAAGCGTCCCCGGCGCCCGGCCGCAGATTTTGGGGAATTTGGTGAGTACGACTACCAGGGCCCGGCCCGCCGTGGTTTCCCACTACAACTCGCAGCCCATGATTAATTTGTACGCGGCCGTGTATGGACGCGATCTCGGTGGCGTGTCGGATGAAGTCACCAAGCGGGTGAATGATATTAAGGATCAGCTGCCCAGAGGAAGCCAGATCGTAATGCGTGGGCAAGTGCAAACGATGAAGAACTCGTTCACGGGACTCGCCTGGGGACTGCTCGGCGCCATCGTTCTGGTCTATCTCCTCATCGTGGTGAACTTTCAGTCTTGGCTGGATCCCTTCATCATTGTTACCGCCCTGCCGGGCGCTCTCGCCGGAATCTGCTGGACGCTGCTGATAACCCGCACAACGCTCAACGTGCCTTCACTGACCGGCGCTATCATGAGTGTGGGCGTGGCCACGTCGAACAGCATCCTGATGGTATCGTTCGCGCGCGAACAAATGAATGAAGGAAAGAACGCGAGAGACGCCGCCCTCGAGGCGGGTTTTGTGCGCATGCGCCCTGTTATCATGACTGCGCTGGCCATGATCATCGGCATGGTGCCCATGGCCATTGGGATGGGCGAAGGCGGCGAACAGAATGCGCCGCTGGGCCGCGCGGTTATCGGTGGTCTGCTCTTTGCCACCTTTGCGACACTTTTCTTCGTGCCCTGCGTCTTTTCCATCATCCATGGACGCCGCGAACGGAAGAGGTCGCTATCGGCCGTTACCGCGTAAGCGCTTAAAAGGAATCGTACGATCGAGGCGGAGTAGAGAATGACGACGGAAGGCGTACACATCGAACGAGAAGACGAGGAACAGGGGCCGCGGAAGAAGAGCCACCTGTTTGCGTTTCTCATTGGCGCTGCGATCGTGCTCGCGATTGTCGGCGCTTTGACGCTGCTGCAACGCCGCTCGCAATACCAAGCCTTGGCCAACGAAACCGAGAAATTAGCGGTGCCCACCGTGTCTGTAATCCACCCGATAACGGAGCCCGGCGAGGAATATCTGGTTTTGCCCTCCACCCTGCAGGCCTACGTGGAATCGCCGATCTACGCGCGGACCACGGGCTATGTGAAAAAGTGGTACCACGACATCGGCAGCCGCGTGCAACAAGGTGAACTCCTGGCGGAGATTGACACGCCGGAAATCGATCAGCAGCTTTCGCAGGCTCGCGCCGAACTTGGCACATCTCAGGCCAACGCCGATCTTTCCAAAATTACCGCCGCGCGCTATGAGGAATTGATCAAGACGGATGGCGTATCGAAACAGGAAGTCGATAATGCCGTCGGCGATTACGCCGCGAAAAAAGCCACCGTGCAATCGAATGAAGCGAATGTCCGCCGCCTGGAAGAGCTGGAATCCTTCAAACACATCGACGCGCCTTTCAGCGGAGTCATCACCCGCCGCAACGTGGACATCGGCAATTTGATCAACGCGGGAAACGGCGGCACCGCACAGGAGCTCTTCTTTCTGGCGCAGACCGATCCCATCCGCGTGTACGTCAGCGTGCCGGAAATGCTTGCGCCGGCGATTCGCGCGGGCCTTGGCGCCTACCTGGAGCTGGGCCAGTATCCGGGACAACAATTCCACGGCAAAGTCGTGCGCACCGCGGATGCCATCGATCAGGCCAGCCGCACTCTAAACACCGAAGTGGACGTGCCGAACAGGGCCGGCCAGTTGCTGCCTGGAGGCTACGCTCAGGTGCATCTCCAGGTGAAAGTCACCGGCGCGCGGCTGCAAGTCCCCGCAAACGCTCTGCTCTTTCGCTCGGAGGGATTGCGCGCGGTGGTGGTGGATGCCAACCACAAGGCCCATCTCCGGCCGCTGACCATCGGGCGTGATTACGGGACCGCACTCGAAGTCCTGCAGGGACTCAATGCCGACGACTGGATCGTCCTGAATCCCGCTGACTCGCTCGATGAGGGAGTCCAGGTCAACGTCAAGCAAGTCGCGCTAACACCGCAAGGAATCAGCGAACCAACCGGCACTGGAGAACAGAAGCCGTAATGTGGCGCGGGAAAGAGCTTTGCCCAGGTTTTCCGCGCGTATCGGATGTGCTACGCCGGGTTCCGCGGCTCGGACTTTTTTTGGCAGCCGCGATTCTTGCGAACGGCTGCACGGTGGGACCCAACTACAAGCGCCCCGTCGCACCCGTGCCCCCGAAATGGGACCTCGCCGAGCCGTGGCGCGAAAGTGCGCCCAAAGACGCCATCCCCAAGGGCCAATGGTGGAGCGTTTTTCACGACGACGACTTAAATGCCTTTGAGAAGGATGCACTGGAAGCCAACCAAACCATTAAAATTTCGATTGCACGGTTGGAACAAGCTCGGGCGACCGCGGCGATTCAGGTGGCCACCGTTTTCCCAACGCTGAGTACGGCGCCAAGCGT